>JAEEXY010000055.1 GCA_016288005.1 Lachnospiraceae bacterium | reverse complement strand
TTGAGGATACCCTTTCGTGTGGCGATGAAGTTGTCCTTCTTTGCCGCGGAGAGCTTCTTCGCCACCATTTCCGCCATCATTTTTCCGATCGCAGGGCTTGCCGAAAGTCCGGGAGACTCGATGCCTGCGCAGTCAAAGAAATATTCTGCGTCGGGGCACTCTTCGATGATGAAATCACCGTTCTCCTCATGCGCGCGGATGCCCGCAAACGAAGTTATGACGCTCTTTAACGGAGGGTTCTTTAAGTTCCTGCAGGCGCTCGCCCTGACCTTATCGAGCTCCCATGCTGTCGTATTTACGCCGTCTCTTAAATCCACATCGGCCGCGTCGGGTCCGACTAAGAGATTGCCGTGTACGGTGGGCGCCGTAAGAATGCCCTTGCCCATCTCGTTGGGCAGTGTGAATATTGTCTTATCAACAAATGTGCCGGCAGACTTATCGAGCAGGAAATAGCAGCCGCGTCTGGGCTTTATCGTATGCTTGTCGGCGCTGACCATGTTATGGATCACGTCGCTGTATGCGCCTGCTGCGTTGATCACGGTGCGGGTCTCTATCACAACGGACTCTTCCGGCTCAAACGCCTCGTGCTTTACGGCCTCGATCTTATATCCGCCGTTCTGCTTTCCGATAGCCTTTACCTCGGTATTTAGCTTAAACTCAACGCCGTTTGCATAAGCATTCTCCGCAAAAGCGATCGTCATGTTAAAAGGGCATACGATACCGGCCGTGGGCGCGTAAAGCGCGGCGACAGCGTCGTCTGCGAGGTTCGGCTCCATTTTGTGCAGCTCCTCTTTTTCGACGATCCTTAAGTCCTTAACACCGTTTGCTATGCCGCGTTCGAGCAGTTCCTCAAGCTTCGCCCTGTCATCACCCTCGAACATCACAACGAGCGACCCGTTCCTTCTGAACGGGAAATCGAGGTCGCGGACGAGATCGTCCATCATCTCATTGCCCTCTACGTTGAGCTTCGCCTTTAAAGACCCCACAACGGCATCGTAGCCCGCGTGGATGATGGCGGAATTCGCCTTCGAGGTGCCGCAGCACACGTCCTCGGCGCGCTCCACAACGCAGATCTTCAGATTATAGCGGGACAGCTCACGCGCAACGGCGCAGCCCGTAACTCCCGCTCCTATAATTACAACATCGTACATGTCCGGTCCTCCGTTCATTCTTCTTTTGCCCAGCCGAAGGCATATTTAACGGCCTTATCCCAGCCTTTTATCTTCTGCGCGCGAACCTCTTCGCCGATCGTCGGCCAGAAGGTCTTGCTGATCTTGCGGTTATGGATAACGTCATCCTTCGACGCCCAGTAGCCTACAGCGAGGCCCGCAAGATAAGCGGCTCCCATCGCCGTCGTCTCAACGCAGGAAGGTCTGTCGACCGGAGCGTTGATGATGTCGCTCTGTATCTGCATCAGGAAGTCGTTCGCGCTCGCTCCTCCATCGACTCTCAAGGAGCTCAGCTCCAGCCTCGAATCGGCGTTCATCGAACCTATTACGTCATTTACCAGGAATGCGATCGATTCAAGCGTAGCCCTGATAATGTGATATTTGTTCACGCCGCGGGTAATGCCCACGATCGTGCCTCTTGCGTACTGATCCCAGTACGGAGCGCCGAGACCCGTAAACGCGGGAACCACATAGCAGCCGTTCGTGTCAGGAACTTTCTTCGCCATGTACTCCGAATCCGGCGCGGAATCGATGAGTCTCATCTCATCGCGGAGCCACTGGATGGCAGCGCCCGCAACGAAGATCGAGCCTTCCAATGCGTAATTGACCTTTCCGTCGAGTCCCCACGCTATCGTAGTAACCAGCCCGTTCTTTGAGAATACGGGCTTCTCGCCTGTGTTCATCAGCAGGAATCCGCCGGTTCCGTAGGTGCACTTCGCCTCACCCGCGCTGAAGCAGGTCTGTCCGAACAGAGCCGCCTGCTGGTCTCCGGCCGCTCCCGAGATCGGTATCGCGCCGCCGAAGAACGAGGGATCCGCAGCTCCGTAGATTGAGCTCGAAGGCATCGGCTTCGGGAGCATGCATCTGGGAATGTCAAGCTCCGCGAGGATCTCATCATCCCAGTCGAGTGTATTTATGTTGAAGAGCATCGTTCTCGATGCGTTGGAATAATCGGTAACATGGACCTTTCCCTTTGTCATCCTCCAGATGAGCCAGGTCTCGACGGTTCCGAACAGAAGCTCGCCGGCCTCCGCTCTCTGGTGCGCTCCGGGCACGTGGTCGAGTATCCACTTTATCTTTGTTCCCGAGAAGTAAGCATCGATGACCAGTCCGGTCTTCTTGCGGAAGGTATCGGTCAGCCCCTTTTCCTTCAGCTCATCGCAGTACTCAGCGGTCCTGCGGCACTGCCATACTATCGCGTGATAAACGGGCTCTCCGGTATTTTTATCCCATACGATCGCGGTCTCGCGCTGGTTCGTGATGCCTATCGCTGCCACGTCCGCCGCGGTCGCGCCTATTTTCTGCATCGCTTCCACCGCAACGCCGAGCTGTGTGGACCATATCTCGTTCGCGTCATGCTCGACCCATCCCGGCTTCGGGAAATACTGCGTAAACTCCTTCTGCGCGATCGAACAGATCTCGCCCTTTTCATTGAACAGAATGCATCGGTTGCTGGTCGTCCCCGCGTCCAGCGCCATTACATACTTTGACATAGCCTTCTCCTTTTATCATAATGACTTCGCACAAAAAAAGAGCATAAAAAGGGTAAATACGCATTTACCCTCGTCATGCTCCAATCTCTCCGTCTCTTGGATGATTAAATTTTATCACATGTAAAAACAAATGTAAAGTGTATTACAGCACCGGTTCACTCTTTTTCAAGCGTTATCATGCCTGTCAGTGAATCAAATGTGATCGTGTAATCTCCGTCTTCCTCAACAACCACAGAATCCGAGTCCTGACCGTTCTGCCCGTAATTCACATCCCACGAGTGATCCCTGCGGACCTTGAACTGATCTCCGCTCTTTAGTGAAAGATGCGCATACTTGTAATACCTGCCGTCATTTTGAAGAACCATGTCATAATCGTTGTACCAGTCCGAACCGCTGAAGCCTCCGATCACAGAATAAACCTCTTCCCCATCATCTGGACTTCTCCAATCAAAAACCGAGGCACATGCTTTTTTATATCTCAGAAGTAGTTCCTCAAGTGCTCCTTCCGATCCGTCCGAAGCCACGATCCCTTTTCCGAGATCATTTGCAAAATTCCACCACTTTCCGATTATATACCTCTGGGGAACAGAATACGGATCCTGTGCCAGAAGTGCCGAATAGCCTATATTTGACTGCACTGCCTTCGACGCAGCGACCTTCTTATTCGAAGGGATCGCTCCGCATTCTTCAAATCTCTTCTTCTGGCATTCTTCACCCGACAGGTAAGCTGCAAGCTTTGAAAGGCAAGCGGCCTTTTTTGTATCGGACTGAGGCTTTACGCCGATGGCCTTTCCGCTTGAAAACGAACCCATCTGGAAAGTCTCGCCATCCACGGTAAATATAGGCAATTTCGCCGCGCACAGATTCTCACCCCAGATTTCCTTAAGCCTTTCGGTATCCCATACACCGGAAATGATCGCCGCACACGGCTTTTTCCCGGTTATTTCGTCCGTATAATAATCTTCGGTCCAGACACCTGACGATGTGATCTGATATATTCCCTTTGCGGCCTTAAGGCCCATGTCGGAACTGAATGTATCGTAATGGGAAACAAATACGCCTTCTTCATTGGTCTCCCAGGTACTTTCACAGCCTGCGCCGAAGAATACTCCCGCCAGATACCATCCGGTGGTCAGCTGAGCGGAAAATCTGCAATTGTTCTTTTTGCAGGCCTTAAGGATACCGTCTACGGTCTTTGCATCCTCATCGGATATATATTTCCTGTTATAGAACAGGAAATAACCGTCATCGGCGGAAATGGGATAAGCATAGATCGCATCGCCCTCGGTCACTGACTTGACAGCGCTTTCGAGATTATTTTTCCTGACAGTCTCCGCGTCATTGGCACTGAGAACCGCCAGCGCTCCGTTCTTCGCAAGACGGGAAAGCTGATCCTGCGCAAAAACATAAAGATCTGCACCTGCATCAACATCGGTGATCATCTGTGTCGCCGCATCCGCACAGGACATAGTCTCTATTTCGGCGTTGAATTTGATGCCGTCGGAATTCGTTTTGTTGAATTCTTCGATCAGAGCCTTTGCAAGCTTCTTATCGGGATATTGACCGTTAATCCAAACCGTGATGTCATATTCGCAGTTTTTCAGAGATACGGCCTTCTGCGTCTTAACCTTAATGACCTTAGTCTTTTTCTGGGCAGAGGGCTTGCCTTTTTTCTCGACATACGATGCGATCTTGAACTTATAGGTCGTCTTGCTCTTTAATCCCGTAACTGTATAGCTTGTCGAAGCAGCGCCTTCTACGGTACCTGCGCTTATATACTTCTTCTGCTTCCCGCTGTACATGTAAACAATATAGCCGTCCGCTCCCTTTACGGACTTCCATTCGATGGTCACGCTTTCGTCCGAAGACGTCTTCTTGGTAACCTTCGGAGCCGCCAGCTTCTTTGCCTTTGCGTTTGCCGGAGTCACTGTCGATAACGGCAAAAGCGTAAGCATAATAAGGACAGCCAGAACAGTTTTTAAAACTCTTTTCATACTCTTCCCTTTCTTTGCGGCAGTACCGATACAGCCCGCCGCGCTTCCCACAATTTTTTTGCACACACGTGCGCGATCAGTATAACAGACAGCCCGTCCTTTCGCAACACCCGATAGTAGGAAAAGGCGCATAAAAAGAGCAGTCTCCGCCGGCCCCGATCCGGTCGGGTACCGCAGATACTGCTCTGTTTTTTGTGATATATTGCGCCTGTTATCTGAGATCCTTCATAGCGCAGCCGTCCATGTCGTCAAACGCCTGGTTCTCGCCTGCCATACCCCAGATGAAGGTGTACGCGCGTGTGCCCGAACCGGAATGGATCGACCAGCTGGGGCTGATAACAGCCTGCTCGTTGCGCATGATGATGTGGCGTGTCTCGGTGGGCTCGCCCATGTAGTGGAATACGAGATCGTCGGGACCCATATCGAAGTAGAGATAAACCTCCATGCGTCTGTCATGTGTATGGCAGGGCATGGTGTTCCAAACGCTGCCGGGCTCGAGCTTTGTCATACCCATAACGAGCTGGCAGGATTCAACCTGTCCGGGAAGGATGTACTTGTTGATGGTCCTGTGGTTGGACTCCTCGAGCGAGCCGAGCTCTACCTTATTCTGAGGCTTAACGATGACTACGCCGTCCGAAGGCTCGCCGTTCAGCTTGATGAGAACGGTCGGGCAGGTGCGGTGAGCGGGTGTACTGTTCAGATAGAACTTTGCGGGCTTGTCTGCGCTGCAGCTCTTGAACGAAATATCCTTCGCACCCATGCCGATGTACATGCCGTCCTTATAGTCTACCTCATAGGTCTTGCCGTCGATGGTGATGATACCCTTACCGCCGATATTGATAACGCCCATCTCGCGTCTCTCAAGGAAATACTCGGCGCGCAGCTCATCGCCCGCGGTCAGCTTCAGTTCCTTATTTACGGGAACCGCAGAGCCTGTGATGATCCTGTCGATGTAGCTGTAAACGAGCTTGATCTCGTCTGCCTGAAACAGATCGTCGATGAGGAACTCCTCACGAAGTCTGGTGGTGTCATAGGTCTTTACGTCACGGGGTGACGAATATGTTCTGATCTCCATTGTAATACCTCACATGTAAATTTTGTTGTCCGGTCTGCCGGATATGCATGACCCAGTACGCGGATTATATCACCATCTACCGCCGGGACAGTCCGATCCGGCGACAAATGCCCTGACCTCGACATAGCAGCCGCATTTGCGGCACATGCCCGAGATGAGCATATCGCATTCCTTACATACAGACAAACGGGAACGATAAACGCTCTCGTCTGCCCTCTCAGCCTCGGGAACCGAGGCAATGTAATTTTTTACGCTTTCGTATGCTGCCTTGTCTGCCGTCTCATAGAGCAGACAGCGCCTGCATTCACGGCCCTCCATAATACCGTCCGTGTATCCGCTTATTGAGGCTGCTTGCCGATGTAAGCAAGGATACCGCCGTCAACGTAAAGCACATGGCCGTTAACGAAGTTTGAAGCCTCGGATGCCAGGAATACCGCAGGTCCTACGAGGTCATCGGTCTTGCCCCAGCGTGCCGCGGGAGTCTTTGCGATGATGAACGCGTCGAAAGGATGTCTGCTGCCGTCAGCCTGTCTCTCACGAAGAGGAGCGGTCTGGGGAGTCTCGATGTAGCCGGGTCCGATGCCGTTGCACTGGATATTGAACTCGCCGTACTCCGAAGCGATATTGCGGGTGAGCATCTTAAGTCCGCCCTTTGCAGCCGCGTAAGCCGATACGGTCTCACGGCCGAGCTCACTCATCATCGAGCAGATGTTGATGATCTTGCCGCCGCCGTTCTTGATCATGGTCGGGATAACTGCCTTCGATACGATGAAAGGCGCGTTAAGGTCAACATCTACAACCTGTCTGAACTGTGCTGCGGTCATCTCGCACATGGGGATCCTCTTGATGATGCCCGCGTTGTTAACGAGGATGTTGATGTCGCCGACCTCCTCGGAGATTTTCTTAACCAGAGCGTTAACGGCGTCCTCATCGGTTACGTCGCATACATAGCCCTTAGCGTCGATGCCTTTTTCCTTATAGGCAGCGATTCCCTTATCTACCAGTTCCTGGTTGATATCGTTGAAAACGATCTTAGCTCCCGCGTCGTGCATGCCGCATGCGATCGCGAATCCGATACCGTAGGAAGCGCCCGTAACGAGAGCAACTTTTCCTTCAAGTGAAAACGAATTAAGAATTCCCATAATGATCTCATACCTCCTAAATATGCTGTGAATGGACAACAGCACATAGTTGTGCCGTGAACATCGTTATGGTTTCATTATACAAAACCTTGTTTCAAATGTCAAAACATTTTTGAAACTTATTCGGCACTTTTCATAGCGGCTTCGATCCTGTTGAGCATGTCGCCGTATTCCTCGATAAATGCGGCACTGTCCTCTTCTATGAACGCGATGTTGTTCTCCTTTGCGGCGAACTCATGCTTCTTCGCGTGCTCGGACAATGCGGTGGCCGCGATCGTGGCCATGGTGCTCTTTGCGGCATGCGCTTCGATGCCGTAATCCTCGTAGTCCTTTTCGGCGAGATACTTCTTCATCAGCTCGATCTTCTCGCGTCCGTCGAGAACTATGGTCTCGAGGAGCGATCTCATAAACTCCTCATTGCCTCCGAACTGCTCACATGTCGCGTCGTAGTCCATGCCCGCAACTCCTCTTACAGCATCTGCAAAACTCATACTGCTTCCTCCTTTATTTTCTTGCGGCGCCGCTGCTTCGGCAGGCTCATCCTTTTCGGGACGGGGTGCTGCGGCCGCGGGTTCGCTGTTTTCCTGTGTTTCTGCCCTGTGTATAGGCTCTTTTTTGTCCCGGTCTTTTTTGTCCCGGTCTCCTGCAGTGCTTCGCTCAAAATCCGTCAGCACCAGCCTGCCCGGCAGGAACTGCATCACGCGTTCCTCCAGCAGCGCGGAATCTATCGGCTTGGTCAGGTAATCGACAAAGCCCTCCGCCAGGTACTTATCCTTAAGTCCCGCAAACGCGTTTGCGGTAAGCACGATCACGGGCGTCGCGGTGTTCTTGCCCCTCACATCCTCGCGGATCAGATGGAGTGTTGCGATGCCGTCGGGATCGGGCATCCTGTGGTCCATCAGGATCAGATCGTACTTTTTCTTTTCGCAGACGCCGACCGCTTCCCGTCCGCCGGTCACGGTATCTATCTGTATCTGCGTGCGCTTGAGCAGCTCACCGACAACCTTAAGGTTAACGATATTGTCATCGACAACGAGCAGCTTTGCGTCGGGCGCGTGGAAGCGCTCCGTGTACTCGCCGGTGGCAGCGGACTTCGATCTGTCAACCGCTTCGGCAAAGTTGCCGATAGGAGCCGCGTCAACGATCTTCAGCGGCAATACTACCGTGAACGTACTGCCCTTTCCGTACTCGCTCTCCACCGTGATCGTTCCGCTCATCATGTCGACCAGCCTCTTTACGATGCTGAGACCCAGGCCCGTACCCTCTATCGAGCGGTTTTTGACCTCGTCGACACGTGTGAACGAATCGAAAAGCTTATCGATATTCTCAGGCTGGATGCCTATGCCGGTGTCCTTTATCACGAATTTGACATCGTAAAGTCTCGGATCGCTAAACGACGGTATCGCGCTCATTCCGAAGAATACGCTGCCCGTCTTGGTGTATTTGACTGCGTTCGAAACAATGTTGATGATGATCTGCTTGATATGCAGGTCGTCGCCGAGCAGTCTGCTCGGGAGCTTCTCCGATATCTCGAACACGGGCTCGAGGTTCTTGCCCTTTGCGCGGTCGGACGCCAGAACGATGATATCGTTGGCGAAATCGGCCGTCGAGAACTCGACGGGGATTATCTCCAGCTTGCCGGCCTCGATCTTCGAGAAATCAAGAACATCGTTTATGAGTCCGAGCAGCAGTCTGCCGGAGCTGTCTATCTGATGCGCGTATTCCTTGATCTCGGGATCGCGGCTCTCGCGAAGTATCATCTCATTCATGCCGATGATGGAATTGATCGGCGTCCTGATCTCATGAGACATATTCGCAAGGAAATGCGATTTCTGGACATTGGCCTCGATCGCGGCATTCTTTTCGCGCTCTCCGCTGTGAATAACAAGTATCTGCTGAACCAGAGCCGAGAATGTGACTATGTACAGACCCGCGAGAAGGAAGGTCCGGTCCACCCTGCCCCTCATGGTCAGCAGCAGGATCGCCTCTATGGTTCCCATGAACAGGAATATCAGCATGCCGCCCGCGACTATATAGTACTCGTGCAGATGCCCGTCCATGATGTCCCTGAATATGATGAAGACCGCAACCACCATTAGTAACGTGTGGAACAGTGCTATCGAGAATATATTCACTTCAAAATTCGTAAAGCCCGTCAAATGCATCGCGATCATATATGACGCGTTTACAAGGCTCACTCCCATGAGCAGCAGCATGATCTCCTGCTTCCTGCGTTTCATAGTATCGTTGACGTAGAGCAGTATCGGTACGGGCAGCAGCAGGACCGCCATGTATGAGAGCGGACCGTCCACATAGTAATTGCCGAAAGTCAGCTGGAAGGACGGCGAGTCAAAGATGAGCCACAGCGCCGACATGAAAATACCGAGCGCGATCTCCACGATATCGATCTTACGTTTAAATACGGCGTGAAGAACGCTGCCGATGATCGCCACCGCCGCAGATATGCCGGCCAGGATTATGGTAAAGAAATAATAGAATCTGTGCAGGGAGACATAGCCGTTCTTGATACCGAGCGCGTCTCCGTAATATGTATTAAGAAAGATCGAATTGTCAGACTGGTTATCGTATCTGCTGATCAGCAGCTTTTTGCCGGCGTCGGCGGCACCGATCGGCGCAAACATCCACCTCGGTTTGCAGATGCCGCCGAGGCTTATGTCGCTGTCATCATCGTCAAACGAAAGACGCAGTTCATCGTCGACATAGATGTGGCAGTCTCTGGAATTGTAAAAGGCCAGATAATAATTATCCTTAATATCATCGGGAAGTATCGTATATATCCTTACGGGAGTGCCCTTTTCCACATCGAGTTTTTCGGGCAGAGAGATGCTGACCTCGGTATTGTCATCCTTTACCCAGGTCCAGTCCGAGATCTCGGCAAAACTTGTATCAAATCCGTAACCCCTGTGATACCGCGCAAGATCTATGATATGGAACGCTATAAATATCACCGTCAGAACGACGAATGCTATTTGTACCGCCAGTATGGCATTCCTGAATTTGTTATTCATGTGAAGTCCGCCCCATAATTCGAATATGTGTATATTGATATTTCATTATAGCATATTATTTTCATAAATAAAAGTAAAAGAAACAAAAATAATTATTAGGGATTTCTTGACAAAAAAAGCGCATATTGATAGAATGAATTTGTTGCTGGAAACGTTTCCAGTTTCCGTAAAAACTATTTTTCGGGAGGCGTGCCTTACTCATGACAATTAAAGATATAGCCCGGATTTCCGGCGTTGCCGTCAGCACGGTGTCCCGCGTGATCAACAATCACCCCGATGTCAGTGCCGAGTCCCGCGAAAAGGTCATGGCAGTGATCCGGGAGCACAATTTCATCCCCAACAACAGCGCTAGAGACCTGGTCCGCACCAAATCCGACGCGGTCGGACTGATCGTACGCGGTTCGCAGAATACATTCTTCGTAGACATCATACATTCGATCGAATCGGCTCTCGACGAGGCCGGCTACACGATGGTCATGCGCCAGATCGGTTCCAACGACAACGAGATCACCTGCGCCGCTTCGATGGAGCGCGACAAGAGACTGCTCGGCATCATCTTCCTCGGAGGCAGATCGGATTATTCGCCCGATGAGCTGGCGGTGCTCTCCGTTCCCTATGTGTTCTGTACTTTTACGAATTCTTACGGTACACTTAAGAATACAAACTACTCTTCTGTCTCGATCGCCGATGAGGCCGAGGCGGAAAAAGCGGTAAACGAGCTGATCGCCCGCGGTCACAGACAGATCGCGGCGCTTATCTCCGCATCCGACGACCATTCGATCTCACAGCTCAGATACCTTGGCTATGTAAAGGCATTAAAGGATCACGGCATTGCCGTCGACGACAGCCTCATCATCCGCTGCGGCAGCTTTAATATGAAGGACGCATACGAAGCCACTAAGAAAAAGCTCGCCGAAGGCGTTCGTTTCACAGCGGTCTTCGCTATCGCGGACAACATGGCCATCGGCGCGATGAGAGCATTAAGGGAGACCGGTATCGACGTACCCGGCGATTGCTCCCTGATCTCCATCGACGGTATCGAGGTTTCGGAGTACATCGATCCGATGCTCTCGACCCTCACCCAGCCCATGACGGAAATGGGCCGCAAGAGCGTTGAGCAGCTCTCTGAGCTGATCAGCGGCACAGGCAGGCACTCGCAGATCACCGTTACGACTTCGCTCCGCGAAGGCGCGTCGATGCGGCGTATCTGATATAAGGGTTTACAGCCGCGGTAAAACCGCAGCTAAAGAGGAGGTATATATGATTACACGATCCGGCGGAATTCTCATGCCCATCTCATCACTGCCCTCTCCGTACGGCATAGGCACGTTCGGAAAGGCAGCCTACGATTACGCGGACTTTCTCGCAGCCTGCGGTCTCACGTATTGGCAGGTACTGCCTCTCGGGCAGACCAGCTACGGAGACTCTCCTTATCAGAGCTTTTCATCATTTGCGGGCAATCCCTATTTCATCGATCTTGACATGCTCGTCGAAGAAGGACTGCTGAACAAGTCCGATCTTGAAGGCATCAACTGGGGCACAAATCCCAGATATGTCGATTACGGCAAGATCTGGGAGAGCCGTTATAAGGTCCTCGCCATCGCAAAGCAGCGCGGCTGGGATGCCAATATCGACGACATCAACCGCTTCAGGGGCGAAAACCATCGCTGGATCGAGGAATACGCCCTCTATATGGCCTGCAAGAAGCATTTCGGCATGAAGAGCTGGATAGAATGGGAGGACGAGGAGATCCGTCTCCATCACCATGACGCCGTCTGCCGTTACCGCGAGGAGCTGCGCGAGGACATCGAGCTCTTCGTATTTATCCAGTATCTCTTCTTCAAACAGTGGACCAAACTCAAAAAATACATCAACGATCTCGGACTGAAGATCATCGGAGATATCCCGATCTACGTGGCCCTCGATTCGGCCGACGTATGGTCCGAGCCCGACAAATTCCGTCTCAACTCGGAGAACATCCCGGTCGAGGTTGCCGGAGTTCCGCCCGATTATTTCAGCGAGGACGGCCAGCTCTGGGGCAATCCTCTCTACAATTACGACCGTATGCGTGAGGATGGCTTCGAATGGTGGATCCGCAGGATCGGCGGTGCCGAAAAGCTCTACGACGTTATCAGGATCGACCACTTCCGTGGTTTCGCGAGCTACTGGGCAGTTCCTTACGATGCCGAAACGGCTAAGACCGGACGCTGGGTACAGGGTCCCGGCATCGCTCTCGTAGGCGTTATCACGAGCTGGTTCCACTGGCTCGATTTCATCGCAGAGGATCTCGGTGTCATCACTCCCGAGGTTTCCGAGCTTCTCGAGGCTTCAAAGCTTCCCGGCATGAAGGTTCTCGAGTTTGCCTTTGACTCAAAGGAACCGAGCAATTATCTGCCTCACGTTTATCCCGAGAACTGTGTATGCTACACAGGCACTCACGACAACTCTCCTCTCCTTATGTGGAAGGACGAGGCCGCTCCCGAGGATATCGAATTCGCGACCAGATATCTCGGTCTCAATCAGGCCGAGGGCTTTAACTACGGCATCATCCGAGGCGGCATGGGCTCCGTCGCAAAACTCTTCATCGCACAGATGCAGGATTACCTGAACCTCGGTCTCGGACACCGCATGAACCTTCCGGGCACCGCAGTCGGCAACTGGCAGTGGAGGATGCTCCCGGGCGAAGCTTCGGCAGAGCTCGCGGCCAGGATCCACGAGATGCTCCGCATGTACGGCAGACTCAATCCCGTGATCGTCGCAAAGGAACAGGAGGCCGCCAGGATCGCAGCCGAAGAAGCAGCGAATAAGGCTGCCGAAGAGGCCGCAGCCGCAGCTGACGCAGAGACAGCATCGGATACAGACAAATAGTTTATCAGGGACCGCGATCATGCGGCCCCTTTCATATAAACTTTTATTCAGGAGTATTTTGTATGACAAAAAAACAGACCCGCGCACGAGTCATTAAGGTTTATACGGAGTACATCAATGATCCCGAAAAACAGATCAAAGAATATAAAAAGCTGCTGAAGCAGGCACAGGAGTCCGCCGATCTCTATTACATCGGATTTGTGTTCCACATGCTCGCCGTTGCATATAACATGCTCGGCAGCAAAGACAAGATGCTCATAAACTCGGTCAAGTCACTGGCCGTTTTCGAGAGCACCGGCGATTTCGAGATGATCGCCGACGCCTATATCACACTGGGCGCGGCATATTACAACCAGGAAAACTACCAGCTGGCCCTCGCCAACTACGACAAGGCATACTCGATCATCAAAAAGCACAGGATGGGCGGCACCAGCAGACTGGCGGTGCTGAACAATCTCGCCGGAGTCAGCAACCTGATGGGCGACTACAGGTCCGGCATCCGCTATCTTTCAGAATGCCTGAAGCTCTCCGAAAAGGAGTCTCCCGACCGGTCACCGGAGCTGCTGGTATACTTTACCAATCTGGCCGAGAGCTACATGCACCTCGGTGAATACAAAAAGGCCGAAACGATCCTTAAAGACGCTGAAGCGCTGGCAGAAAAAGTAACCGTCATTTCATATATCTGCGATTACCGCTTAAAATATGCCGCCGCGAATTACAATCTCGGCGACATCAAACAGGGAAACAAAAACTTCGACACAGCGATAAAGCTGGCCGAAGGAGCACCCGATACATATTCCGATATTGAGATATTCAGGGATCTGACCCGTCTCCTGTTAAAAAACGGCGACAGGGAACGTGCCTGCAAGGCTGTGGAGCTTCTCACGGAATACGGCAAAAACAACAGCCATACGATGGTACAGCTCACCGTGACCGGTACGCTGGCCGACTATTACAAAGCCGTCGGCGATACGGAACGCGCGGTTGAGTACTATGAGCGGCTCGCCAAGCTTTACGAGACCCGCACCCGCGAATTGAAGCAGGTTCAGCTCAACATCCACAAGAGCCTTAAGGATGCTGACGCTTCGATCGCCAGACTGCGCAGACAGATACTAGAGAGTGAGGAACGCGCCGACAAAGACCACATGACCGGGCTTCTCAACCATGCCGCCATGCTCAGGATCGGCGGCGAGTTCATCGAGGCCGCCTCCAAAAAGAAAGCAAAGATCGGCGCTGTCTTCATCGATATCGACTGTTTCAAGAAGTGTAACGATACATACGGACATGCCAAAGGTGACGAGATCATCAAAGCTGTCGCAAAAGCGTGCCTGGCGCAGGAAACGGATGCCGTCCGTTTTGCCCGCTACGGCGGCGACGAGTTCCTCGGGCTTACCTGCGGACTCGATGACAGCTCAGTCGCGGATATCGCCCGCAGGATATGCAGGACGATCCACAGGGCCGCCATCCCGAACGAAGGAAGTCCTAACGGTGGGATCGTTACTCTTTCGGTCGGCATTGTAAATGTCCCCGTAACGCACGGCACCGACTCGATCATACAGATCGCGAACTACGCCGACAAGGCCGTTTATTATTCCAAAAAGGCCGGAAAAAACTGCATACACCTGCTCGATCGCGACCGTTCCGACGCGGACGGCGAAAACGACCAGTTCGTGCGTATAGACTGCTGATATCAGAAACGCAGGGTGACCTCGGTCCCTTCGCCTTCCCTCGACGTCAGCTCTATCTCATGTCCGAGCCTGTCGCAGAGCTTTTTGCAAAGATAGAGCCCCATTCCGGTGGAGGCTGCTCCCGACCGGCCGTTGGTACCCGTAAAACCTTTTTCAAAAGCGCGCGATACTTCACCGCTCTTCATGCCTTTTCCGAAGTCCCTGATGTGAAGTGCCGCGCGCCCGTCTTTTTCATCGGCGAATATCTCTAAGCGCGGCGGCTCACCGTCCTTTGCGTATTTTACGCTGTTGTCGATGATCTGCCCGATCATGAACGCCAGCCATTTCCCATCGCTGAGCACCTTCGCGTCCGTATTAAGATCATGAATATCAAGTCCCGCTCTCCTGCCCCGGAGTACCGTTTTTTTATCCGAGATCACCGACGCCGCAACATCTTCGAGGTCGATCTCCTTTATCAGATAATCCTTCTCCACCGCCTCGCTTCTGGCATAAAACAGTGCCTGCTCGACATAATCGCGTATCCTGCCTATCTCGGCCGCGATATTGGTTTCCCGTATCGTCTCGTCCTTATGATTCTCGATGATCATCCCTGCCGTGGCTATCGGGATCTTTACCTCATGCACCCACAGCTCTATGTATTCCCGGTATTCCTTTGATTTGCGCCTGTACTCCGCGACCCTGTCCGCCATCGACCTTTCCATCTCTTTGAGGATGTATGCGGTCATGCGCTCTTCCTGCGACGAGATGTCTTCTATCATTTCCGGCAGCAGATACTTTTGGTCGAGCGCGTCGATATTGCTCACCATACCTTCAAAAAAGCGTTTTTCCCTGCGGTAATCCAGATACATACCGAGAAAAACGGCAGACAAGACGGAGACCGCCACATATATCATCAATGCGCCGGCTCCGTCTATCAGAAGCAGAAAAATATCCGTTGTTGCGATCAGAAATCCCGCGATGCCCAGCCATCCGGCATGATCCGCGACATACCTCGAAAACCTCATAGCAGCTGATACCCCATTCCTCTCTTGGTGATCAGAACATCTTTGACTCCGATGCTCTCAAGTTTGGATTTGATCCTGGACATATTGACGGTGAGCGTATTGTCATCGACAAAGGCCCGGTTGTCCCATAAAGCGTCCATTATGTCGTCGCGTGAAACGATCTTTGTGTGGTTTTTTGCCAGTATCTTAAGTATCTGTATCTCGTTTTTGGACAGGGACACGGTATCTGCCCCCGCAGATACCGTTCCCTTTGAATAATCTATCGTAAAGCTCAGGCCGTTTGAGGTCTCTATCCTTACCTGATCCTTCTCTCCCGTATCCTTGTATACGCGCTTGAGCACGGCTTCCGTCCTTGCCAGGAGTATATGGGCGTTAAAGGGCTTCGGCACGAAATCATCGGCACCGTTCGTGATGCAGAGCAGCTCGGTAAGCTCGGAATTATTGCTCGTGATCATGATGACCGGCGAATCCGTTTTGGCCCGGTATTCCTTGCAGATGTGCGAGCCGTCCTTGCCCGGCAGTCCGATATCGAGCAGCAAAAGATGCAGCTTTTCGGAAACGAGCAGCTCCACCAGCTCCGCCTCAGTCATATCCGCATATTCGGCCGGCTCGACAAGCCTCGCCTCATATCCGTTCGATTCCAGAAACAGTTTCAGCTCCTCGCCGAGTTTCTTATCATCCTCAAGAATTCCGATCTTACGCATCCTCTGCCTCCGATTCATTCATTTATGACAACACGTCTGCATACCCTGTATGTCATCAGGAAATACCCGCCGTAGACCAGCAGCATGATAATGACCGCCGTCAGGCTTCCGCTTAACATTTTAGTCATTCCGAGGGCTTTTAGCAAATCCTTTGCGTATCTGAGCGCAAAAACCGAATGCAGCAGGCCGGGTATCAGCGGCGCGGCGAAATTCAGCAGCAGCTGGGCAAAAAGCGCGCCCTCTCTCTGTTTTCTGCCGGCACCGATCTTCAGCAGCATATCATACCTTGACGCGCTGTCCATGCTGTCCGAGAGGATCTTCAGTGCTATTACCGCGGCGCTCGTGATTATAAAGATTATGCCGATATAGAGCACGATAAAGACGATCGAAACGGCGGTCGAAACATTTGATGCGCGAACATTCGTCTTAGTCACAAAATAGCCTGCCGCATCGCTGCCGAAAGCCGTGTTGAAAGCCTCCGCAAAAGCCGCGTCATCCTTGCCGGCCGCGTAATTGCCGCACAGATAGGCGCCTGCGGGCGTAAACTCCTGCGGATCGGAGTCGATCACCTCATCCGGCAGGACCACGACTCCCGAAGAATCAGCCATACCCGACATGATCACGAACTCGCCGACAGCTGCGTCGTAGCCGCTCTTAAGCTCCTTCCCGCCTATCGTAAAGGTATTGCCGCGCGATATCGCGAGATCGATCAGATCGGCCATATTCTCATAATCACAGATCTCCGCGTATTCACCGGGCCCGAGCGTAAGAGGTTTTCTCCCGTATAGCCGCTCAAGTCGGTTATAGTCGGAAAGCCTTACGATATTCTCGGGTGCGTCCCAATTGGCCCTGAAAAACACCTGCTTTGCTTCTTCGAGAGCTTTGCCGACACTGTCACCCATAGTTACCGAAGGGGAATTATATATCGGCAGCTCAACATACTCCGCCAGCAGCGTATCCGCGGGACAGCCGCTCTTTTTAAGCTGTTCGCAGATACTGCCGCCTTCCGCATTTGCCGTAACATCCACCGGAGTCGCGTCGGCGAGACGCCTGTTTAAGTATCCGTTCATTGAAAATCCTACGGAAAACGCGCATATCGAGAGGAACAGCATCAGGCTGATCAGTGAGAACGCCGCGACCGAACTGCCGAGATTATTGCCGAACTGCGACACGACAAACGAATTCAGTCCCCTGTGATAAAAATTCTTGCGCTTCGCCAATGCTCCGGGCAGAAAACCCGAGAGCGACGCGAAAAGCAGAAAAGTTCCCGCGAGCCCCGCCGCGATACTCGCGATAAACTCGTACTTTGTCAGTACCGCCGCCCTGAATCCTACTTCGATATATCCGAAACCGAGCAGCAGTATGGAGAGCACAAAGAGCACCACAGCCGCCGTCGGATTGCCGATAAGCTTTTTTTCCGCCTTTCTGCCCGCGTTCAGCAGATCGATCAGGCGGTATTTCGCGAGTGTCCGCACATTGAATATCATGACCGATGCGAAAATGACCGCAAAATAAACAACGGTCTTTACGATCACCTCAGCAGACATCGTAAACCTGTACGCCGAAACATCCGCTGCGAAGAGCCTGATCACGATGACCGAGAGGAGCTGCGAGCCGAATACACCGCACAGCAGTCCCATCACGAGCGATACGATGCCCACGATAAAGGTCTCCGCCGAAAGGATCCCCGCCACTTTTCTCTCGCTCATTCCCAGGAGCCTGTAAACACCGAACTCCTTTTTCCTGCGCCTGATCAGGAAATTGTTTGCGTAGGCGATGAGAATTCCGAGTATCACCGCAACACCGACCGATATGGCCTCGATCATCCTCACAAAAGTCCTGACGAACGAGTTTCCCGAAGACACTATCGTCTCCATGAAATCCTGCGAGCCGATCGAATTGAAAATATAGAAAAGCGCTATGCCGAGGACCAGCGTCATGAAATATACGCTGTAGTCCCGGCTGCTCTTTCTGATGTTCTTTGCCGCGATCCTAAACAAGCTCATTCAGCTCACCTCCGAGCACCGCAGTGACTTTCGCGATCCTGTTGAACAGTTCTTTCCTGCTCTCGCCCTCACCGCGCACGATCTCATTGAATATCCTGCCGTCCTTTATGAATATGATCCTTGACGCATAGCTCGCGCTGAACGCGTCATGGGTCACCATCAGCACTGTGGCTCCGAGCCCGGTATTCAGCCTGACCATGCACTCGAGCAGGGCCCTCGCCGACTTTGAGTCGAGCGCGCCCGTAGGTTCATCCGCAAGTATCAGCTCCGGATCGGTCACCACCGCGCGCGCCGCGGCAACTCTCTGCTTCTGTCCGCCCGACATCTGATAGGGATATTTGTTCAACACCTCTTCTATACCGAGTATCTGCGCGATCTCTTTGATCTTGGAGTCGATCTCCGGATAAGGACGGTTCTGTACCGACATCGCGAGAGCGATATTGTCGTATGCCGTCATGCTGTCGAGCAGATTGAACTCCTGGAAAATAAAGCCGAGCACGTCGCGCCTGAATTCATCCAGCTTTTTGCCCCTGAGCGCGTTGACGTCGGTCCCGTCGATCAGGACCTGTCCCGCGGACAGCTTATCGATGGTCGAGATACAGTTGAGCAGCGTCGATTTACCGCTGCCGCTCGCGCCCATGATGCCCACGAACTCGCCTTTTTCCACCGAAAAACTCATTTCGTCGAGCGCCTTTGTCAGGGAGCCTTTTTCACCGTAGTACTTTTCCGCGTTTATTACCTCAAGCACTTTGCTCATTACTTATTCTCCTCTTTTTCCTTCTTTTCCTTTTCTTCAAGGCTTACCGCCCAGCATGTGATGCAGCAGCAGAGGATGCCGAATCCGACGAAATCGAATCTGTATCCGTCCACCCTGATCACAGTGATGATCTCGAGGATCATTCCGATCCCTGTGAGTGCCATTATAACATAGAGTGCCTTCTTGCCGCTGATCGCCTTTAAAAACTTTTTCATGATGTTTACCTCGCTTTTGATTTATTTGCAAATGTTTTGTTTCATTTGATGATACGATCATACCTCTGCCGCGTCGGAGTATCCATCGATTATCCTTACGGAAACCTTACAGAGTTGTAAGGTTCAAAAAACTGTCCGTATCGCTTTAACAAATCCCTGTGATGTGTTAGAATATTCACCGTAGAACGGTATTGGGGAGCATGTATTATATGGCGGAGAGGATCAGCGAAAAGTATATAGGGGAGTTCTTCGGACTGACGCCCGATGAGACCGGAAAACAGGAGCTTGCCGAGATCAAAGGCAAGC
>JAEEXY010000054.1 GCA_016288005.1 Lachnospiraceae bacterium | reverse complement strand
TCACTATGGCAATAGGAGAACGAATCCATTTCTTCCGTAGTAAACGCGGAATGACACAAAAATATGTAGGTGCACAGATCGGCTTTGATGAAAAATCTGCCGATGTCCGTATGGCTCAATATGAGAGCGAAAACCGTGTTCCAAAGGATAATCTTGTTCAGGCTATGGCTGAGCTTTTTGACGTTAAACCCGATGCCCTGAAGGTTCCCAATATCGATTCTTTCACAGGGCTTATTCATACCCTCTTCGCTATTGAAGATCGCTACGGTCTCAAGATTGAAAAGGCAGAAGACGGACAGCCACAGCTTTATCTTGATTTAAGGAATCACCCTGACAGCATGCTGTTTTATGACATGCTGATGGATTGGATGGATAAGTCCGAAGCACTCAGATCCGGTCAGATCACCCAGGATGAATATGATGCTTGGAGATATCACTATCCAACTGTCGGTCAGACAACTCATACGCACTTTGCAAAAGTTCCTCCACAGGATTTATTTGACTAAATCGCCTATAAATGGTTTCAACCGGCTAACATATGGGCAAAAAGAAAAGGCCTTGCTAAGCTATTCATTAGCTTAACAAGACCTTTTTTAGTCTTTGCTGAAACCTCACCTGCTAACCTATTGCATTACTCATAAATAATGCTCAGTTATCAAGTGTTATCATTTTGTTATCAAATCGCTTTTTGAAATCTTTATAAACCGCATAAATACAGCATTCTTCAGACTTCGTTAATTATTCGTATTCGATGGTGCCGGTGGGCTTGGGTGTGAAATCATAGAGAACGCGGTTTACGCCCTTGACTTCGCTCGTGATCCTCTTTACCAGGTGCTGCATGAGGGCGAAGGGGATGTTTTCAACCTCTGCCGTCATGGCGTCGCTAGTGTTGACCGCGCGGATTATAACGGGCCACTCAAAGGAGCGCTCTCCGTTCTTGATGCCGGTCGACCTGAAATCGGGAACGACGGTGAAATACTGCCAAACCTTGCCCTCGAGACCGTTCTTTGCGAACTCTTCGCGAAGGATCGCATCGGACTCGCGGACAGCTTCGAGCCTGTCTCTCGTGATCGCGCCGGGGCAGCGAACGCCGAGGCCGGGGCCCGGGAAGGGCTGACGGTAAACCATATTTGCGGGGAGGCCGAGCCTCTCGCCAACTACTCTTACTTCGTCCTTGAACAGTATCTTGATGGGCTCTACGAGCTCAAATTTCATGTTGTCGGGCAAACCGCCTGCATTGTGATGAGCCTTGATGCCATGCTCACTCTCGAGGATGTCGGGCCAGATCGTGCCCTGCGCAAGGAAATCGATGCCGTCGAGCTTGCCTGCCTCCTCGGCAAACACTTCGATGAACTCGCCGCCGATGATCTTTCTCTTTGTCTCGGGGTCGGTCACGCCTGCCAGCTTGTCAAGGAATCTGTCGGTCGCGTCCACGTAGATCAGATTTGCCTTCATCCGGTCGCGGAATACCGAGATAACCTGCTCGGGCTCGCCTTTTCTGAGCAGTCCGTGGTTAACATGCACGCACACCAGCTGCTGCCCTACGGCCTTGATGAGCAGGGCTGCCACAACCGATGAATCGACTCCGCCCGAGAGGGCAAGGAGTACCTTTTTGTCGCCTATCTGCGCGCGCAGCGCTTCAAGCTGTTCGTTGATGAACGCATCCGCCAGTTCGGGCGTGGTTATGCGCACCATGTTGTCGGGTCTTCTGTCATTGATCATATCTTTCTCTCCTTTTCCTGCTGCAGAGCCTGTCCGCCCGCAGTTTTCGTTCTGTACCTCTTTCTGCGGCGCATCGTATTGATAACGACTTACGCCTGTATTAATAATATAATAACAAGCCTGCTTTTGAGAAGTATTATTTCTCGCAAAAGCTCCGTTTTTAGCGGAAAATATAGTATGATATGATCAGAGACGGGATATGCGCGGTTTATCCGCGAAAGAGTCTACGAAATAAAGATCCGGAGGTATATCATGACAAAACAGATCGGCGTTATCGCTGACATACACAGCAATTACACCGCGTTTAAGACTGCGGTTGAATATATGACCGGCAGGGGCATCACAGAGTTCCTGCTGCTCGGGGATTTCGTTTCCGATACAACAGATACCGCCGAAACCATGCGGTATATCTACGAGCTGAAGGAGCGCTACGATGTGCGGCTGCTGCGCGGCAACCGCGAGGAATACTTTATCGGACAGAGAAAGGTCAGACGAGGAGAGACAGAAGGCCCCGAATGGCTTTTTAACTCGGCCAGCGGGAATCTGCTGTATACTTATGAGCTGCTGACGGACAGAGATATAGATTTCTTTGAGTCGCTGCCCATCACGTTTAAATACGAATGCGAAGGGTATCCCGCGATCACCTGCTGCCACGGGTCTCCCGCGAGCGACCGCGAGCTGCTGCAGTTGGATGGAGACAATACAAAAGAATGGCTCCGCCGGATCGACACGGATTATCTGCTCGCCGCGCACACACATATCCAGGGCGAGGCTGAATATGATGGCAGGCATTATTTCAACACCGGCGCATCGGG
Source organism: Lachnospiraceae bacterium (assembly GCA_016288005.1). Classification (GTDB taxonomy): domain Bacteria; phylum Bacillota; class Clostridia; order Lachnospirales; family Lachnospiraceae; genus RUG11977. The sequence continues at coordinate 17,341 of JAEEXY010000054.1, read as the reverse complement.
GATCGCGATCGGCGCTCCGGGACTCGCGCAGTGCCTTATCCTGCACGGGGCGGACGCATCGGAGCCGGGCGGGCCCGCATGGAGTGCGGAATTTCTGAACATTCCCTATGACGTGGATCACGTCATAAACGCGATTTATGAGAAAGGGCTGATGGACAAGGGGAGATGGTTCGTCGCGAATAACGTGTACATCCTGAAAACCGGCAGGGACTACACTCCCGAGCTCGTAACCAACGCAAAGGCACTGCAGGAAAAAGCTGAAGGCCGCCCTGCCGAGTGGCCTTTCATAGGCGAAGAATACTTTGCCGAGGCTGCGGAGGCGCTCGGAATACCGGATTACGTGAGCAGGCGCCCGTAGGTCCCAATACCGACCACAGCGATCCGCGCATATATACAGATCCCCCGGGCACATCGGTGACCGGGGGATTCTGGCATTACAGAACGACAACAGATCAGTGCTGGTTTGCAGTATTTGCTGTATGTGCGGTCTTATCCGCAGCAGGCAGTTCTCCGTCGACAGGTCCCAAGAGACCTGCCCTGTAAAGTACTGGGCGGAGTGCCAGGTATGCCACAACGGCGATCACGGAATTGATCACGGCATTGATCAGGGTAGCGTATGTGGTAACGGCCAGGAGCGCCTTGATGGCGGACGCAGCCTTATCCGCATTGGGTGTCAGGATCGTGTACCATACATATTTGAGCGCAGGCTCGAATACGCAGTTGAAGCCGAGACCGGCAACAGAGGCGATCGCTGCCCACTTAAGGATGTAAACTCTTTTATGATCATGCGATATCTTGGCGATCTGATGCGCAACAAGGCCGACGATCAGGCCGATAACGAGCTTGGTTATGAAGGTTCTCGGAGCCGACTGTGAGAAGCCTCCGAGGATGTCCGCCAGCGAAAGGCCCACAGCACCTGCCAGGCCGCCGTAGAGGCCTCCCAGGAACAGCGCGCCGAGCACAACGAAAGCATTGCCGACATGTATCTTGGTGCCGCCGGTGCTGATCGCCGGGAAAACAGCGTAGCCCACATAGCACAGGGCCGCCATAAGTCCGGCATAGGTTATCTTTAACAGTGTCTTGTTTCTCTCGTAAGTATTCATATATCTTTCCCTCCTCTTTAAACATCCCGTATCGATATCGATTTTTGTTATTGTGTAATATATCACTGAAGTGGTATTATTAAAATTACCAAAACAGGAGAATTTTATATGACCAGATATATTGAGATCTATGAAGAGATCAGAAAGAAGATTACCGACGGGATATATGAATACGGCGCAAAACTCCCGTCAAAGCGCGTGACCGCCGAGAACTACAGCGTCAGCGTGATCACGGTCGAGCATGCCTACGATCTGCTGATAGAGGAGGGCTACGCGATATCGAAGGAAAAGAGCGGGTATTTCGTGAGCTACAGGGAAAACGAATATTTCGCGGATAACGATCGCGGAAGCGTCTCTGCTCCGGTCTTCATCGGCCGCAGCGCAGCTCCCATGGCCCGGGGCGCGGATCCTGCATCCGACAGCGAAGAGATATCCTTCAACATTTATGCGAAGACCGTGAGAAAAGTCCTCTCCGACTACGGCGACGAGATAAAGGCCAGACCCGCTCCCTACGGCTGCGAGATACTGCGCAGCGCGATCGCGGACTATCTCATAAAAAACAGGGGGATCAGGACCGACTACAGCCGCATAGTCATAGGCTCGGGCGCGGAGTATCTCTACGGCCTGATCGTGCGCGCTCTCGGGCGCGATAAGATATACGCGATAGAGAATCCTTCCTACCGCAAGATATCCGATGTGTACGAAGCCGAAGGGATCACGACCGACCGGCTCGACCTCGGAGCCGACGGAATAGAGAGCGACCGGCTCTGGAGCACAGATGCCGGTGTCCTGCACGTGACACCCTACCGCAGTTTCCCGACCGGCGTTACGGCCTCCGCCGCAAAAAAGGCCGAGTACATCAGCTGGAGCAAAAAGAAGAACGGCGTGATCATAGAGGACGACTTCGAATCCGAATTCTCGAGCAGCCGAAAGCCCGAAGAGACGCTGTTTTCCAGGGATACCGACGGGCGTGTCATCTATGTCAACACCTTCAGCAAGACCATCGGCTCCTTTATGCGAACGGCATATATGGTCCTCCCTCCGGAACTCGAAGAATTATTCAGGGAGAAAATCGGTTTCTATTCCTGCACCGTTCCCGCGCTGGAGCAGTATGTGCTGGCCGAACTCATCGAAAACGGCGATTTCGTGCGGCATATCAACCGCGTGAGACGGAAAAGGCGTGAAAACGCCTGAATACCGGATATTGCGGCCTCCCGTTCCCCTGTGGGGACCCGTATCCGTTTACTTGCGCGCAAAAGGGCACTATGTTACAATGAAGAGTGGTCGCAAGACCGTATAATATGCGTAGGAGGGCAAGGCATGACACCCAAAAAGTACATGCGGGAGAATTTCCAGGAAGTCAGCCACACGACGCTTAACCCCGAGGGGCCGGGCGTAGTGCGCATTCATCTGATCCCGCCGAAGGAGAAAGACGGCAAGCCCGCATCGAGCATTGCCATAGTCAACGGGCAGGATATAATCCCGGTCAAGTATGCATGGAGCATACTGCTCAACGAATTTATCAAAGAAGTCAATAAGTATCACGGAATGGAGGTCAGTGACGCAGATGTGGAGCTGATACTCGACCGTACCTGCAAATCGGTCAAGAGAGTATTTCCTTTTACCTCGAAGAAGCGCTTCAGAAAAGACATCACGACCATCATGGACACCATGAAACAGGTGGCTTACGGTGAAGAAGTCAAGACCGACATCGGATACATCAGCATCGGCGATTATGCCGACAATATGAAGGCTCCTCATCGCATGGACCTCATGGTCAGCGCCATGGAGAAGCAGGGACACTGGAACTGCAACCAGTGCTGCGTGCACTGCTATGCCGCAGGCCAGTCCCAGTCCGCAGAAAAGGAGCTCTCCACCGAAAAATGGATAGAGATCCTCGACAAGCTCCGCGCGATCGGCGTTCCGCAGGTTACGTTTACCGGCGGCGAACCCACGATGCGCGACGATCTCTTCGAGCTCATCGACCATGCGAGGTGGTTTGTTTCGAGACTTAATACCAACGGTATCAAGCTTACCGAAGAGTACTGCAGAAAGCTCTACGAGAACGAGATCGACAGCGTGCAGATCACATTCTACTCGAGCGATAAAGATATCCACAACAAGCTGGTAGGCGGCGATCATTACGATCAGACCGTTGCCGGCATAGAGAATGCCATCAAAGCCGGCCTCAATCTCAGCGTAAACACTCCTCTGTGCACACTGAACAGGGATTATGTAGAGACGCTTAAATTCCTGAAGAGCAAAGGCGTTATGTATGTGACCTGCTCGGGTCTGATCACGACCGGCAACGCGCTCAAGGACGCTTCGGAGTCGCTCCAGCTCTCCGTTAAGGAGATCAGCGATATCCTCGCCGCCGCGTCGGATTACGCGTACGCCAACGGCATGGAGATCAGTTTTACTTCTCCCGGCTGGATCGGCGAGGAGTTCTTTAAGGAGCACGCGCTTTCCACTCCCAACTGCGGAGCCTGTCTTTCCAACATGGCCATCACGCCCGGCGGGAACGTCGTTCCCTGCCAGAGCTGGCTCTCGGGCAAGCCTCTGGGCAATTTCCTCAATGACCCCTGGAAACAGATCTGGAACAGCGATGCATGCAAGAAACACAGGGATTACTCCGCGCTCATGCTCGGAAGATGCCCTTTAAGGAGGTAACGGGACATGAAAAAGAGATTTGCCATACTGCTTGCCCTGCTCCTTTCGCTGCTTGTCATGACACCGGCAAAGCCCGCAGCGGCAAAAGCCACTGATGAGATCATCAAATACACCGTCACCGTTGACGTAAACGACGACGCGACCCTCAACATGCTCTATCACATAGAGTGGAAGGTGCTCGACGATGTCCAGCTCGGACCGCTCGACTGGGTGCACATCGGCATTCCGAACAGCCACTATATCTCGTGTGACGCGGTAAGCGACAATATCGACCACATCAATATGGATATAGGTTATTCCTCTTCCTATGCTGATGTATATTTCACAAAGAAGTACTACAAGAACGAGACCGTTTCCTTTGATTTCCTGCTCGTTCAGGATTATATGTACGAGATGAATATCTTAAAGGACGGAGAGACGGTTTACTACTTCACTCCAGGATGGTTCGACGGTATCGCTATCGACGAGCTCGTGATCGACTGGAACGCGGATAAGTCCATCGCCTGCAGTCACGGCGCGACACCCGAGAACGGACGTCTGATCTGGAGCGGCAGCCTCTCAGCGGGTGCGAAGTTCGGCGAGATCAGCGTAACGTATCCGAGTGATGCCTATGCTTTTGACAGCAGCAAGACCGTCAGATCCGACGGCAGCTACAGCGACGGAAATGACGATTACGGCTATAACAGCAGCTACGACGACAGCGATGACGGGTCCGCGTTTCTGGGATTTGTCTTCCTGGTAATCATCATCGTCGCGATCGTAAATGTCATCAAAAAGGCCAATGATTACTCCGGAGGTTCGGGCTTTAACACCACGACCACTACCAAGAAAAAGATCACCCGAACACTCATCAAGTACTATCCGACCTGTCCCGGCTGCGGCGCGCCCAGACCCGAAAACGCCGAGACATGCGAATACTGCGGACGCAGCTTTATCCAGAGCGAAGAGGTGGTTGAGGAAAAGGAGATCAAGGAACCCGAAAAATACAAGAACGAGGGTACCTACCGCTACGGCTCCAGCCCCAACACCTATATGCGCGTGCATGTGACACACATTCCCGTGGTTTCATCCCCTTCGCGCAGCAGAAGCTCATGCGTTCACAGTTCCTGCGCGCACAGCTCCTGTGCCTGCGCTCATTCCTGCGCATGCGCGTGTGCGTGTGCCTGCGCCGGCGGCGGACGTGCGGGCTGCTCGACCAAGGATTTCTACAATACCAATCTTAAGCTCAGCCAGCTGAAGAGGCGGGCAGAGAAAAAATAAGAGGACAAGACAAGGGCCTAAGACAAGGGGACGGTTCTTCTGTCTGCGAAGTGCGCAGACAGAAGAACCGTCCCCATTGTCTTGGCAGAACCGTCCCCCTGGCTCGGAAGAACCGTCCCCTTGTCTTGTTTTCTCTTATTCTTTCCCATCGGCAGGCACGCTGCTGAACTCTCCGAGCACACTCTTGATCACCTTGGCGCGGGGGAGATATTTCATGATCATGCGCTTCATCTCTACGGAATCCACGGGCTTGGTCAGATAATCGTCAAAGCCGCCCGCCAGATAGCGCTCCTTTGCGCCGGTCACGGCGTCCGCGGTCATGCAGATTACCTTTGTGTCGCGGTTCAGGCCGTCCAGCTGGTCCTTTATCCTGTGCATGGTCTCTGTGCCGTCCATCTCCGGCATTCGCTGGTCCATCAGGATAAGATCGTATTTCTTCTCTGTAGTGCGCTTCAGCGCCTCACGGCCGCTGTACGCGCCGTCCATCTGCATAAGTGTCTTTTTCAGCAGGCCCTCCGCCACGAGGATATTGACCCTCGTATCGTCAACGATAAGTATCTTTGCCTCGGGCGCGGTGAATATCTCTTCTTTTACATGGCTGTCGCGGATGCTCTGCTCGTACTTGGCCTTGAAATCGCCCACGGGCTCCTCGGAAACGATCCTCTGTGGTATCGTGATCGTAAAGGTCGTACCCTCGTGATAAACGCTCTCAACGTTTATCCTGCCGTGCATCATGTCGACCAGATTCTGCGTGATCGCAAGTCCCAGGCCCGTGCCCTCTGTCGTTGAATTGTGTTCAAGGTCCATTCTCTCGAACTTTCCAAACAGTCTCTTAAGGTCCTCAGGCTTGATGCCGATGCCCGTATCCTTTACCGTAATGACCAGATTGAACTCTGTTCCATTATCTGTTTTCTGCGGCTCCGTACAGGAGACATCGAGCTCTACCGTACCGTCTTCGGTGTATTTGACCGCGTTGTTCAGAACATTGATCAATATCTGCCTTACCCTGGTCTCATCACCGTACAGACCGTCGGGGATATTCCTGTCGATGTTTACCTTAAAGTCGAGGCCCTTTGCGTCGGCCTTCATCGCGATCATATTGCCGGTATCGTTCAGTACGGAGCTGAGCTTGTATTCTCCGCTGACAAGCTCCATCTTACCGGCCTCTATCTTCGAGAAATCCAGTATGTCGTTGATGATGTTGAGCAGGTTGCCTCCGGCGCCCCTGATGTTGCCGGCGTAGGAACATATCTCGGAGAATATCGCGCGGACTTTTTCTTCATTGCCGGGGAACTTGTCACGCGCGTTCATGCTCTCGTTTATGATCATCTCATTCATGCCCAGAACAGCGTTCAGCGGTGTCCTGATCTCATGCGACATGTTCGCGAGGAAATCGCTCTTTGCATTGTTCGCCTTTTCGGCGATCTCCTTATCCCTGCGTATCTTGTCGTTTTCCATGAGCTTCTGTCCGAAGCCTGCCACAAACATGATCATCGCGGTAAACAGTACAAGTCCCAGCGAGAAGATGAAGATCATAACAGCGATCACGTTAAAATCGACCGTACCGTGGGCCGATATATAGGAATCCCTGCACCACGCGCCGACGAAATAGCCTCCGATACAGCAGGATATCAGAAATACCAGATACGTCACATTCAGGACCCGCCTAAAGGAACGCGACAGCAGCGACTGCCCTACGGACGCATTCGGCCGCTGTTCTCCGAACTGGCGGCGCATCGCGACGATCATCAGAGGGAATATGAAGAAGCTGGTCATTATGAATACGATATAAATGACCAGGAACAGCTGTCTGTCGCTGTACAGTCTCGCTGTCCAGCAGATATACTGTATGCACGCGTAGACCAGGCCCGTGACTGCCATATAGGGCTTTCTGATCACCTTATAGTTGTTCCGCATGTAGTACACAATGGATTGGATACAGAAATACGCCAGCAGCGCGATAGCGGCCTCTTCCCATGCTGCGATGACAATGCCGTCCATTTTGTAATAAATGCAGAAATGGAAAATACCGAACGGTATGGGCAGGAACTGCCAGATCGAGATCGTCTTCCGCTCCGCTTCGGTCTGCAGTACGCGTATAAGAACGGCCAGAATAACAAAGCTGATATTCCAGCCCAGATATGTGTAATAATTTGAAAGGGTCGGATAGTCGTTCATTACCAGATTGTATTCAACCCAGTAATAATTCGTCAGATTGTTTAAAAGAAAGAAGAGCGCCAGAAGCAGCCAGTATCTCTTCGACCCGGCAATATAGCGCCCGAAAGCTGTGTTGAGTGAAATGATCGTAACTACGAGGGCTATTATCAATCCTATAGTCTCATACATATCCGCTCTTCCTCATAATGCCGCGCATGACGCGCGGAAAGCTGCCAACACTCCGCAAAATACATGAATAGTATTTTCGCGGAAATATTGTATAATATAGTTACTGAAGGAACGCCGCCAGCTCGTCTCCGTGCCTTAAGAAAACTTCGGTGGCGATCATCATAAGTATCTGTACCACGCCTGCGGCAACGAGTGCCCCGGTGATAAGCCTTACACGGCCGACAGGGGCAGGTGTGAGCGGTACCGCGGTATATGCGGGCGCAGCGGTAAACTCACCGTCCGCGGGATTTGAGAGGATCTCACGCCCGGCGGATGCCTGAGGCTTTTTGCCGGAAAACATCGAGCACATGATCTCCCATCTGCCGCAGCGCTTTGCGATGAATCTGAGCAGGAAGAATACCAGTATTCCTCCGACAGCTGCAGGAACGGCATAATGCATGATCATGGCGAGCACATCGGCAGTCGAAAGTTCCGCGGCTCCGGTTCCCATAACGGCATCGATCGAGAAATCGGTAGTACCCATAATGCTCTCGAGCAGCTTCATGGTATTGACATCGTTTTCCGCCTTAGCCGTATCATAGAGGTTCTGCATCCACTCCAGAGCAGCGGGCAGGCCGTAAATGGTCACAACCGATACGGCATTGACCAGCGCGTGCACGATCATGGTCGACCAGAGCGAATCCGTGGCCTCGACGATCAGCGCAAATATCACGCCCAGCACAAACGCGTAGGTGAACTGGTTCAGGTTGCCGTGCACCAGACCGAACAGCAGGCCCGAAAGGAGCGCCGCGCCGAAGCCCGCGCCGAGCCTGTAGGTATTATAGAAGATGCCTCGATAGGTGAACTCTTCAAGGAATGCGGGTATGACCGCTATAACTATCAGCCCCACGATAAACGGAACTTCATCGGTCACGCCGAACATAACCGACGAGATCAGATTCGTCGAGTACAGCATCGAAAGCGCATTGAAAAAGTTGAGCACCGGTGACAGGCATATATAGATCAGTATGCAGAGGAGTATATTCGAAAACCTGATCTTTTTATATCTGAGGAAAGCAAAGCCCTGCTTAATGTCCCGATGGGTAAATGCAAAATACAGTATCGCGGGCAGGGCAAATACCAGCTGCGAGTAGATCAGCTGCAGGGTAACTTTGCCGTTGAATATATCAATGCCGAATGCGGCCAGAATTCCGACTATGATCTCAAATACGATCGAGACCAGGACAAGAGCCAGGAAAAGCAGGTTAACACCTTTTATCGTTTTCTGAGCCTCCATAAAATCCCCCTTGAACACTTGGTGAATTTATGATACAACAAAGAGCGCCTGTTGGCAAGTAAACAGGCATTTTATGAGCATCCGGGGTGCTCTGATATCTCCGGGAAAGGAAAAGACATGATACAGCTTGGACGCGAACAGAATCTGAAGGTACTGAGAACCGCTTCGATCGGAGTTTATCTCGGAGAAGAGCGGGATCCTCTCGCGGTATTTACCCGCACCGATACGGCCAACACTTCGAGCATTACGGACCGTACAGACATACTCCTTCCGAAGAATGAAATTAAATCTGGATTAAATATAGGCGACACTGTAAGGGCGTTTGTTTACCTCGATTCCGAGGATCGCCCCATCGCCACACTGCGCACTCCGATGCTCACGATCGGCAGCTTTGCGCTCCTTACGGTAAAGGATATAAATAAGATCGGAGCCTTCCTCGACTGGGGTCTGGCAAAAGATCTGTTTCTCCCCTACAGGGAGATGACCTGCTCCCCCTCGGTCGGAGACAGGGTGCTCGTTACGCTCTATGTCGACAAATCAAAACGCCTCTGCGCGACCATGAAGCTCTACCGTTATCTGCGCACCGACAGCGACTATGAGAAATCCGACTGGGCAGACGGCACGGTATATGAGATATCCGACGAATACGGCGCATACGTAGCCATTGACAATATGTTCTCGGGTATGATCCCCGCGCGTGAGCTGATGCGTCCGGTCAAGGTCGGCGAGACGCTCCGTCTGAGGATCGCGAAGGTCCACGCAGACGGCAAACTCGAGCTCAGCATGAGAGAGCCCGGTTACCTCCAGCTCGGTCCCGACTGCGAGCTGATCTTTAAAAAACTCAAGGCTGCGGATGGCGGTTTTCTGCCGTTCCACGACCGTTCCGATGCCGAATTAGTTAAATCTGAATTTAATATGTCAAAGAATTCTTTCAAGCGTGCGATTGGTCATTTAATGAAAGACGGTTTGATAGATATACTTGATGACGGTATCAAATTAAGAGAGCGCTGATCCAAAGATCAGCGCTCTTTGTTTACTTATAATTAAATTAATCCGCATCGGATCGCTCTTCCGAAGTTACTTCGTTCAGAGCACTGAGCAGCTTATCCGCCTCGATGGGCTTGGCCACCAGATGCTTAAGTCCGATCGCCTGAACTTCCGCCATCGTATCATGATCGCAGAGAGAACTGAGCATGACGATCTTTGTGGCAGGATCCCTCTTTAGCAGCTCTGTAGCCGTCTCTATGCCGTCAATGCCCGGCATGATGATATCGAGAGTGATAACATCCGGCTTCAGCTCTTCGGCCATCTTAATACCGTCTTCCCCATTCTTTGCATGACCCGCGATCTCATATCCCTTAGGCTCTATAACATCCGCTATTTCCCTGGCGATGAACGGCGAGTCATCAATAATCAACACTTTTTTCATAGATAGGTCCCTCCAGTCCTTTCTGCTCTAGTTGCTGGAATGCTCGGGCAAAACCTTATAGCAAAGCACAAAAACTATCTTGCCCTGATCGCACATGAATGTCCTTACAATTCTGTTGCTGTAATCCGCTTCGGCCGTTTCCCTGTAGGCGCCGCGTATCAGAACCGGGATAATGAATCTGGACGCGTGCCCGATCTCATTGTTTATCTTTGATATGAACCTCCCGTAAAAGATGTTCATATATTCTTTGAAATAAGCCTCCCTGTCGTCCTTTGACAGCTCAGCGCCGTTGCTCATCTTGTCTACAACCGTCTCCACGAACTCCGCGGGGAACTGGGCTACTGTCTTGGACTTAAAGACTCCTTTGGACAAAACCACTACCGAAACAGGACTATCAATTCGTTTTTTTCTAGCCGGAGGCGCCTTCAGCCGTATACCGGTCAACTGCTCGGTGACCGATGAATATACGTCATCAACGGCATCCTCGACAAAGCGATCGTTGATTCCTATGGCAGTCTCCCCCTTTACTTATCTCCGAGGAAACGCATCTTCGCGCTCTCGCGGGGATCGGGCTTAACAGGCGCAGGAGTAGGCTTAAGGCTGTTGGCCGCGTTGTTCAGTGACTGGGTCATATTGCCCTTGCAGGCATTGCAGAAACGTCCCGTAAGGATATTCGCTCCGCATCTCTCGCACTCAATGCCGACAGACGAACCCTCGGCAAACGTAAGGCGCTCTTCGCGAACCCACTGCTTGATCAGCTTAACGGAAACCTCGGTATCTTCGGCTACCTTTGAAATGTTCGCACCCGGATTCTGACGAATGTATTCCTTACAAACCTGGAACTTTTCTTCACGGGCAGCCATGCACGCAGGACAAGCGGGCGTGGTGGGCCCAAGATAGTTAAACAGTTTTCCGCATCCCGGACAAGATCTTACTTCCATACGAACCTCCTAAAAATCAATAATTATAGCCGATCGCCACACTGAGGACGGCGACCCTTTTCACACCGGCATCGAGCAGTGCCTCGGTGCAGCACTCCATAGTGGTACCGGTGGTATATATATCGTCAACCAGCAGAACTCTGCCGAATCTGACCGAAACCTCATCCCTCGGATACTTTTTCAGGTCGCAGGAGAATGCCTGCTTAAGGTTTTCCGCCCTGCCTGCGGCATCCAGTATCTTAAGCGCCGCTGTCTTTCTCGTGCGGAGGAGCAGGTCATTGACAGCCGGTATCCCGAGCATACCGCTCAGCCTGTCAGATATCAGCTGTGCCTGATTATAGCCGCGTTCCGCGCGCCTCGAAGGATGTATCGGAACAGGAATAATTACATCAGGATTAAATATTTTTATTCTTTCACCGCATGTTTTCACCGTGATATCAGCGAAATAATCGGCATTCTCGGCAGCTGAGGCATACTTAAGATCCGCCATCGCCTGCCGCATGATCCCGTCATATACGAAAACCGAAAAGCCCATCGCATACCGGTGGTCCTTCGCCATGCAGTCATCGCACAGCTCGGTCTCCTCGTCCTCCACGTGCCTGCCGCACTTCATGCAGAACGGCGGCTCCACGAGCTTAAACCTGCCCGCGCAGTCATCGCACACGAGCATGTTCGGCAGGATTACGTCCCTGCAGCCCGGACACTTTCTGGGATATATGGTCCGGATAGCCTCTTTAAACAGTTCTTTGGGGTTTATAGCAGTATTATACATCATGATTATTGTTTTTGCACGTACTTTTTCTTTTTTTAACAGAAAATTATTATTTTTTGCAATTTCGAAACCGCATTATCACGTTTTTGTTGTTCTGTGATATCTCCCGCTTAATTCATTTCCGCGATCCTGTCAGCCAGTCCCGAATAACGCTTGATCTCGCTGGTATTGCGGATCATCGAGCGCACGGTCTCACGCCTGCCGACTATGGTAACGCAGTTCTTCGCCCTGGTCACCGCGGTGTAGAGCAGGTTCCTGTTGAGCAGCAGCGGAGGTCCCGCCAGCAGCGGCAGCACGACAGCAGGATACTCGCTGCCCTGCGATTTGTGGATCGTGACCGCATAAGCCAGCTCCAGCTCATCCAGCTGTGAAAAAGGATAATCGACGAGCTTGCCTTCATCGAAATCGATCGTCATCGTCTCCGCGTAGGTATTGATCTGGCGGATCACGCCGCAGTCACCGTTAAATATACCGGTGCCGGATTCGGTCAGATACCCTTTGGCGTTCCTTACCTCCCACACGGCCTGGTAGTTGTTCTTTATCTGCATGACCTTGTCGCCCTCGCGGAAAGTTACGCCGTGGTGCTCCTTCTCTATCTTGCCGGGCACCGCAGGGTTCAGATAATGCTGCAGCACCGAATTGAGCTTCTCGACACCGAGCTCGCCCTTTCTCATGGGTGTGAGCACCTGGATGTCATAGCTTTTCGAATGCACGAAGGACGGGAGCTTGTCACGAACCAGCGCCACCACTACCGCCGCGACAGTGTCGGCGTCGTCCCTCTGCATGAAAAAGAAATCATTGCTCTTGTTGTCGAGAGAGAGCTCCTCGCCGTTATTTATCTTATGCGCGTTTACCACTATATCGCTCGTGAGGGCCTGCCTGAATATGGTATTGAGCCTCACGGTGTTGAACGCGCCCGAATTGATCATGTCCCTCAGCACATTTCCGGGTCCGACGCTCGGCAGCTGGTTAACGTCGCCGACCATTATCAGTCTCGCGCCGACCGCAACGGCCTTTAATAGTGCCGACATCAGGGAGATATCTACCATTGACATCTCGTCGATAATTATGACGTCCGCCTCGAGCGGATTCTCCGCATTGCGCTCAAATGTAAGGGTTCCGGAGCCTTTGTGCTCGACAGAAGTTAAATCCTCATTTACTTTTAACTCCAACAAGCGGTGTATCGTCGAGGCTTCCCGGCCAGTGGTCTCATATATTCGCTTCGCTGCCCTGCCCGTAGGAGCCGCCAGCAGTATGTCGAGTCCTTCCATCTCAAAGAGCCTGATGATAGCCTTGATCGTGGTCGTTTTTCCGGTGCCCGGTCCTCCGGTCAGGATAAACACGCCGTTCTTCGCCGCCTCAGCGACCGCCTGTCTCTGCAGGGTGTCCAGCTCCACGCCCAAGTTCTTCTCTATCTCGGCGATCCGTTCCTCGAGCGCGTCCTCCCTTACCGGGCATTTGACATTGAGGTCGAGCAGCATTCTCGCCACTCCGAGCTCGGTATAATAAAACACGGACGAATAAACGCACAGGTTGTCCTCATTGTCCTTTTTGGCCACGAGTTTGCGCTCCAGGATCAGCTTGTCCGTCTGGCGCTCTATCTCCTCGGGATCGACATACAGCAGGTCCTTTACAAAGGAGGTGAGCTTTTCCTGCGGCAAATATGTGTGTCCCTGCCCCGCCGCTTCGCTCAGGGCATAGAGTATCCCCGCCCTGATGCGGAACTCGCTGTCGCCGCTGATACCGACCTTTGCGGCGATCTCGTCCACCGTCTTAAAACCTACGCCCGATATGTCCTCGGCCAGCCTATACGGGTTCGTCCTGATGATCTCGTACATCGCCGGACCGTACTGCTTATGTATCTTGACCGCGAGGTTAGATGATATGCCGTACTGCTGCAGGAACATCATCGACTGGCGCTGCTCGCGCTTTTCATCGAACTGCTCGCTGATCTCGCGCGCCATTCTCTCGCTGATGCCCTTTATGTCCGCGAGCCTGATCGGCTCCTCCTCGATGACCTTGAACGTATCCTCGCCGAACTTTTTGACGATCCTGGCCGCCAGGGCGCGTCCTACGCCCTTTATCGCGCCCGAACCCAGATATGCCTCCATCGAAGCCGCGTCTGTCGGTTCTATGGCCTCGTATTTGGTCACATGCACCTGCATGCCGTAGAGCTGATGCTTTGTCAGCTCGCCCTCGCAGCGCAGATAATCCCCCTCGGAAACGTAAGAAAAATTGCCGACGCAGGTTGTTGTCTCTTTTTCACCCTGCACCGACAATCTCAATATGGTATAGCCGTTTTCCGTATTGCGAAAAATAATACTGTCTACACAACCCTCAACTATCATAGATCCCCGCTTACCTTATACCTCTTTCTGATCCCCGGCCGAGTCCGCTGCCGATGCGGCAGACACCTCCGGCCCGGTCTTAGCCAGTCCGTAATCGCGCTTCATCGCCTCAAAAAGCTTCTGCGCGATGCCCAGCTGGCCGCTCTCCGCGATGGTCTTCGCGTAGCCCTCGTAGAGCTTGTCGCCGAACATCCTCATGTATTCGTTCTCGTCGTCCTCATCCTTGGGAACGATCGCCTCTTTTGTCCTCTGAAGAACAGTCTCGATCAGGTAAGCCTCAAAGCTCTTGCATGCCTCCATCAGCTCCGCTTCGGTCGCATGCTCGAGGTTTGAGAGCTTCGAGGAAAGCGCCGATGACTTCGCCGAGGAAGTCTCCGACGCATTTAGCTTGTTCATGATCGAAGTAATGTCGTTATTTAAGGAAATACCCATCTAAAAATCTCCTTACGATCTCAGGTTGTTAGCCTGCTGCATCATCTCATCCGACGCGGTGATGACCTTAGAGTTCATCTCATACGCACGCTGCGTAACGATCAGGTTAACGATCTCGTCAACGGTCTGTACGTTAGAGCCCTCTAAGTATCCCGAGATGACCTTACTGGTACGCAAGAGCCCGTCTTCCGCCTCAAGTCTGGGTGTGCCCGAGTTCTCGCTCTCGAGGAGCAGGCTGCCCGATATCTTATCGAGACCCGAAGGATTGTTGAACTGCGCCAGACCGATCTGCACGCCCACGTATTGCGCCACACCGGTCTCGTCGGGGTACATGAAATTACCGTAGTCGTCCATCTTCAGCTGGGACACGTCGTACTCGTCGGTATTGAAATAAACAGGTGCTCCGTTGGTATCGAGCACGGGGAAGCCCTCATTCGTAGCGAGCGTTACGCCGCCCTCGGAAATGGCCATCTGGAACGCGCCGTTCCTGGTATAGGCGATGGTGCCGTCCGACATCTGAACGCGGTAAAAACCCTCGCCGGAAATGCACATATCGTATTTGTTGCCCGTCTCGAGCATCTGTCCCTGGGTATAGACCGAAGAAAGTCCCGACACCCTGACACCGGAACCTACCTGCGCGATGACAGGCTTGGGATCCATATTGTGGTCGGTGGTCTTACGCTGAAGCTTTTGATAAAGAAGCGACGAAAACTCAGTCGTCTGCTTCTTGTATCCCGCTGTGTTGACGTTAGAAAGATTGTTAGCTATATTATCCAGACTGACCTGCTGGGAGATCATTCCCGAAGCGCCGGTCCAAAGCGATCTCATCATAATGACTTACCTCCAAATAAATTCGTGATCGATGACAAAGTCATCATACCTTACCTACCGAGCTGACGGCCAGTTCCATAACGCTGTCCACCGATTTGATGACCTTCTGGTTGGCCTCGTAAGCTCTGGTGATGTTGATCAGGCTGACCATTTCGCTGACAACGTTAACGTTTGACTGCTCCGTGTAGCCCTGTCTGACAACTCCGGTCACTTCCTTTTCGGTAGCGCCGGGCACCTCTCTGTAATAGGTATCTCCGAACTTCTTGAGATAGTCGTAATTCTCGTAATCCTTTAAAATAAGCTGATCCACCAGCACACCGTCCTCATAGACGCCGCCGTCGGTATCGATGACAACATGTCCCGCGTCAACAGATACCTGCAGATCTCCCGCTTCCGACTGCAGATGATTGCCGTCCACATCAACGATGAAACCGTCGCGTCTGATGTGGAAGCTGCCTGCTCTGGTCAGGCTCTCATGATCGTTGCCCGCTCTGTCGGTTACCCGGACAACAAAGAAACCCGCGCCGTCAAGAGCCAGGTCATACGTATTACCGGTCTCACGCAGTGAGCCCTGGGTATATTCCGTATAGACCTCGCCGATCTTAACGCCGAGGGGCATATGTCCTATCTTTTCTTTCTGCCAGTTGGCAGATTCATCGCGGATCTTGATAGTGAGCGATTCATCAAAGCTCTGATTGGTTACGCCTTCCTTTTTGTATCCGACGGTAGTGGCATTGGCCATGTTATTTGAAATAACATCAAGCCTTTTCTGTTCGGTATACATACCGGTCCAACCGGTATACAAGCTTCTGAGCATAAACTCTCCATTCCGCCACCGAGCATCCTTCGCAGCTCCATGTGACTTAAGCTACTGCGTCCATGCTTTATGATATTAATCGCATCCGTGCGATCGAGTTTCGGCAGGAACAGACGTAACCAATTATATCGGTATAACTATTCGCAACTGTCCGAACCACCCTCATAAACATTTCGGCTACGCCGAAATTCGCCGCTCCGCGGCTTCTGTTTATTCGTGCGTTTCGTCCAGCCTTCCCAGTTCAATCTGCCTAAGAACAAATCTGTAAGTAAACTTACGATTTGTTCTTCCGCAGATTAACTGCGAATAGTTATCTCTTTTACCAGTTCTTTCTTCCGCTGAGGAACTCAACATACTTACCGGTTCCGATCGCTACTGCGGTCATAGGATCCTCGGCAGTCATAGTGGTAATACCGGTCTTCTCCTCGATGAGCTCCTCGAGTCCGTACAGGAGACATCCGCCGCCCGTGAGCACGATACCGCGGTCTGCGATATCTGCAGCCAGTTCCGGAGGAGTCTTCTCGAGTACGCTGTGGATAGCCTCAACGATCTGAGAAGTGGTGGCCCTCAAAGCCTCTTCGGTCTCCTCTGAGGATACCGAGATGGTCTTCGGGAGACCTGTAACAAGGTTACGTCCGCGGACATCCATGGCAACCGTCTCGGGTCTGCGATAAGCAGAACCGATGCGGATCTTGATGTCCTCGGCAGTTCTTTCACCGATAAGGAGGTTGTGCTTCTGACGCATATAGCGTACCAGCGCCTCGTCAAAGTCATCTCCGGCGATCTTAACGGATGTGCTGACAACCGTGCCGCCGAGCGAGATAACCGCGATATCCGTAGTGCCGCCGCCTATGTCCACGATCATGTTGCCGCAGGGTCTGCTGATATCGATGCCTGCACCGATAGCTGCCGCGATGGGCTCCTCAATGATGGCCACCTCGCGTGCGCCCGCCTGGTAAGTAGCATCCTCAACGGCCTTTTTCTCTACTTCGGTAACACCGCTGGGTACGCAGACACTGATGATGGGCTTGCGGAAACGCTGCTTGCCTACTGCCTTCTGTAAGAAGTACTTCAGCATCTTCTCGGTTACGGTGTAATCCGAGATAACGCCCGCGC
>JAEEXY010000053.1 GCA_016288005.1 Lachnospiraceae bacterium | reverse complement strand
GGGTGACGGTTCTTTCGTCTGCGAACTGCGCAGACGAAAGAACCGTCACCCTGTCTTTTTATCTTTTATTCTATACCTTTTGTCTGTTACCCGTTTGTACTCTGTCTGATCTCTACTTTGGGATCTACAAGGATATCCGTTACAGTTCTCTCGCCCATAATGCTGTTGTAGGCGAGCTCGGCAAGCTTGCGGCCCATGGTCTCAAAATCCATCTGTATCGTGGTGAGCTGTGGCCTGAACTGGCGGCTTAAGTCTACGCCGTCAAAACCCGTAAACGCTATGTCTTCGGGCACTCTCATACCTCTGTCGAGAGCCACTCCCATAGCTCCGACAGCGATCTCGTCGTTGATGCAGCATACAGCGGTGGGCAGTTCCTTCTGTTCGAGCAGCGTCCGCATCGCTTCGGCTCCGTCGAGAGAGTTATAGGAAGAGAACACCTGCCACTCGGGGCGGAACTCGAGCCCGTACTGTTTTCCGAATCTCTTCAGGCTCTCCTGAAGACGGAATGAGGGATGTACGGACTTAAAGCCTCCGAGTATGCCCATACTCTTATGCCCTTTTTCCGCGAGATGTCTGACCAGCGCTTCCGCGCCTTTGTCTATGTTTACGCAGACACCGGAGCAGGACAGGGTCCTTGCCCTTTCGTTGCCGAGGATACAGGGTATCTTTCTGCTCAGGTCCTTAATGGTCCTGACATAGTCCTCCCTTTTGTCCCAGTCGGCGTAGTCCAGGCTTCCTCCGATGATCACGACCGCGTCCACGCGAAGCTCTTCGAGCAGATTCAGGTTCCTGATCTCGTCCTCGGGCGTACTTTTTCCGTTGAACACGATGGTCACATAACCCCTCTCGGTCATCTCCCTCTCGAATACGGAATATACGAGCGGGAAATACTCCTGATAAACGTGGGGGATAAGGAATCCGACCGTATTGCTCTTGCCCTTCTGAAGATTGCGCGCAACGGCATTCGGCCTGTAGTTGTATTTCTCCACAAGCTCGTTTATCCTTGCCCTGTTTTCCTCAGATACGTATCCCTTGCCCGAGATGGCGCGGGATACCTGCGAAGCAGATACCCCGGCCTCCTTGGCAATGTCATAAATCGTTATTTTCTTCTCATTGTCCATGAATCATTCGGTCGGTTCGTCAACCTTGTATTCCGCCATTTCGGCATTGTAGTCGTGGTTAGCAAGATCGTTGATCGCCTCTGTAATGGAGGACTGGTAGGTCTCGATAGCTGTCTGAGGAGTCATGCTGCCGTTAGCTACTTCGCCGATCATGTTGTTGATCGCGCCGTTGAGGTCGCCGAAGCCCTGTACACCGTTGATAACGGACAGCTTGTTGTTGTAGATATAAGCAACGAGCTCTGCTGTCTTAGCATCGTCACACCAGTTCTCGAGCTTGTCTTCCATCAGGTCGTCCCACTCTTCGTTGGTCTCTGCCAGATCTGTGATCAGGTCGTAAACGAGAGCAACATCCTCGGGATTCTCAACGCCGTTAAGAATGATGCGGGCGCCGTTTTCCTTGCCGTAGCAGGACCAGTCCTTAGCCGAAGGTCCCTTCGGGAAAGGTACCCAGCCCCAGTCGTCTGTCATGCCGTCTTCAGCCTTGTTAAGGTATGCGTAGGAGATCCAGAACTCCTCAAGGCACATCATGTACTTGCCGTCACGGAAATCCTTGATGAAGGAATCCCAGCCTTCCTTAGACCAGTCGATGGCGTCACGGAACTTAACGTTCTGAGTGAAGTTCTGAAGTCCGGTAAGAGCCTCAACAACCTTGGGATCGCTAAGGTCGATGTCGATGCCGGCATCGGTCTTTGAAGCTACATAAGCGCCGTCGGAATACAGGTAGCACCATGCAAGGTTTTCTCTTGCGTTGAAGCCGTAGATATCGATCTCGCCGTCGCCGTCAAGATCCTGGTTGCCCAGACCTGCGATCTCCTGGAACTTATCCCATGTCCACTCTCCCTTGTCAACAAGGTCATACAGATCGGGCAGTCCGTACTGATCGAATAAGGTCTTATTCCAGAAAATACCGTAGCGGATCTCGGGATCCTTTAAGAGCATTGCGTAGTTGTGGCCCTTGTACTTACCTGCCTCAACTACATCGCCTCTCCACTTGTACTCGGAAAGATCGAGTGCGGGAAGGGTGTCAAGAGGGTATGCGATGCCGCCTTCGATGAGTGAAGGAAGCAGTTTCTGGGTTACAACATAACCGATATCGCAGACGGGATCGCCCGCAAGTACGCTGGTAACATACTCAGCAACATAGTCGCCGCCGAGATCTAAGAACTCGATCTTGCAGTTGTACTTCTCCTCAACCTCAGCGATCCTGTCGGCAAGAGCTGCCTCAAGAGCGCCTTCGTCGGGATTGGGAGTCATGTCGTAGTAAGAACCGATCCTGAATACTCTGCCGCCGAAATCATACTCGGGCTCAGGCTCGGGCTCGGGTGTGGGCTCCTCTGTAACTGCGGGAGCATCCGTTGTCTTGGGTGCGTCCGTAGCCTTGGGCGCGTCTGTTGTTTTGTCCCCCTGTGAAGGTGCCTGTGTGGTCTGTCCTGCGTCGGGAGCGGGCTCCTTCTTGCAGCCGGCAATCGCGAGGATCATGACGATACTCAGCAGCATTGCAAGCATCTTCTTCACTGTTGCGTTTTTCATAAAAACCTCCTTTTCTGCTTATGCAGTGTATAAATGTTATTTAATAAAGCATTCGGGACTTTTCCCTCATGCAATTATCCTACGATACCGGAGCGCTCGATGCCCTCCACGAAGTATCTCTGACAGATCAGATACAGTACGATCAGCGGTACCATGGCCAGAATGGTTCCGGTGTTGTTCATCATCGAAACAAAGCCGGGGCTGATGAAATTCATGCTGCCGCCGAAATTCGAGTATTCCTGGTAGACCGAAGCCGCCAGCGAATCCAGGGCAACCGGGATGACTTTTGTGCCCTTCAGGTACAGCGAGGTGTAGAACGAATCCATCCACTGCCATACGAATCCGAAGAGGAAAATGGTGACCATCATCGGTACCGCGCTGGGCACGATGATCTTGACGAAGGTCTTAAGCTTCGTGCAGCCGTCGACAAACGCTGCCTCTTCGAGCTCGCGGGGCATGCCCTTGAAGAACTGGCGCAGCATGTAGATGAACAGTCCGTTCTTGAAGCCCGTGCAGGTCACGGCCTGTATCAGGAACGGCCAGTAGCTGTCGAGGAGATTGACCGGACCGCCCTTGACCGCTTTGAAAATCCCGAACAGATCGAAGAACCTGAAGTGCATGAACAGCGGGAGCATGATTATCTGAGGCGGTACGATCAGCATCAGTATCACGCACGCGAACAGCAGCTTTTTGAAAGGGAATCTGAACCTCGCGAAGCCGTATGCGACGAGCATGCAGCTGCACAGCTGAAGGAACGCCACACCGCCCGACAATGCGAAAGTACGCAGCAGCGAGCTCCAGTAATCCATTCCCTTAAGCGCCAGCTTGTAGTTGTTCAGCGTGAAATGCTTGGGTATGTACATTACCGCCGAATCGAACAGGTCCCGCTCACTCATGAATGAGACCGAAAGCTTTACAAACAGAGGCTGCAGGATCGTAAAGCATATACCTATGATTATGACGCCGCGCACGATGCTCCAAAGGCCTCTTCCGACCTTTGCCGCAGTGATCCTGTGCGGTCTTTTGCCAATGTCTTTCATAATGCTTCCTTTCCCGTACTATCGCTCATCATTGTAGAAAACATGTCTTGAGATAATGCCGCCGACTATCAGCAGTATTATCGCGATGCAGACAAAGTATATCCAGGCCATGGCCGAGCCGAGACCGTATTTTACCTCGTCGAAGATCGTCGCCTTGATGTCCTTCATGATCGCGTTGGTCTCGCTCGTGAAGGAGTCGATGATCGTGTAGATGCTGTTTACGAGGATCAGGGGGCTGATCATCGGGAAGGTGATCTTCCAGAAGCTCTCCCATGCCGTAGCGCCTTCCATTGCGGATGCCTCGTACAGCGAAGGGCTGATCGACTGGAGTCCCGCAAGGAATATCAGTATCTGCACGCCGGATGCGATAATGATGCTGTAAATGCCGTTTACCGCGCTTGCCAGGAAATTGATCGCGGATGCCGGCAGGTCGGTGTATTCGAGCAGCAGGCCCGATACGTTCATTATCGTGCTGAAATCCGTTCCGGTCATTTCCGCGGGACTTAATGTCGTCAGCAGCAGGTCTGAGGATTCGAGTCCGAGGACCACACCCGAGGTAAGTATCACGGGCAGGAACAGTATGCTTCTGGCCACTGCGCGTCCGTGGAACTTCTGGTTTAACAGGTTCGCCATGAAGAAACTGAATATGATGACCAGCGGAACCTTGGTGAACATGTCGAGGATCGCCTGAAGCAGCATCCTGTTGAAATCGGGATCGATCGTGAGCGCCCTGATATAATGCTCAAAGCCGCCTTTTGCCGCGGGGGTGAGTACGTATCCCGTGCTCTCGACCGCCATATTGCTGAAGCTGTAGGTGACCGATTTAACGATCATCGGGAGGAAAAGCCCGAAGAATCCGATCAGGAACGGCAGCGCGAATCCCAGTCCGGCCAGAGCCTCACGTCCCAGCAGGGTAAGTCTTAATTTACCCTGCACTCTCTTAAAATATCCTTTGTTCTTCTTCATCGTCCGGTCACCACCGCAAAGCTTCCGGCACTGACAGCCTGACCGTCGACAACGGCGTCGGCTTTTGAATAATTGACCAGAATCTGCGTTCCTTTCTCATAGGTTACGCGCACTACCTTATCGGAGATGATCTCGTGTTTTGCGATCGTCTGCCCGCGAAGACTGCCGAGTACTTTTGCCGCCTTCCCGTAATCCGTTACCGCCTTATCGAGCCAGCCTTCGTAATTTACCGAATAGAGGCTGTCAAAATCGGTTTCCTTTAAGATCGAGTTGTCCGAATATATCCATTTGAAATAGAGTCCCGAACCGGATTCTATGCTCTTGAGCAAAGTCGTGTTGTAGTCGTCGGTCATGTTGAGGCAGTCGCCCGCGTAATCGACGTAACCGTGCAGCACCATCTCGTAGAACGGCACCGCCTCATCCACGATGCGGCTGCGGTTCGAATCGAAGGGCGCGTTGATGACGTCTTTCGAAAACGGCAGCATGTAAGCGTTCGCGTTGTCGATCAGGATCCTGCCGCCGAAGGCCTCGTTAAGGCTCTTTACGGCCGCGGTGTTGTAATCCTTCGCGTCCTGTCTGTCGGTGTAATTCTCGCTCTGCTGATCGGTAAAGAGCATGGAGCTGATCGTTCCGACATTAAAGCCGATGTTCGCTGTCTTTGAGTATTTTTTCTTTAGCTGATCGGTCACCTTCATTGCGAGCGAAGGTCTGATCAGGCATATCTTGTCGTTTGAATCCACCATGCCGTTTGAGAGGTAGAAGGTCGATTCCTTTACCGACGAACGGTCGAAATACTTCGGCGCGCTGCCGAGCAGCGTGTAGCCGTCGCCCATCACATCGTAGTAAACACGCTGGAACTCCGCGGTAAAGAATGTGTCTATGCCTTTGCCCGCCATGTCCTTTACGAACTCGTCCTGATCCGTGCCGCCCTTTTTGAGCTTCGAGACGTTTTTAACTTTTGTGTATGCGGTTCCGTGCAGGCCGTCGTTTGCCCAGCCGGAATATATGACATTGATGTTCGATACGCCGCCCGCGATCAGCTTATCCGTGATCTCGCACGCCTGAGCGTAAGTCGTAACGGGTGTGACCGCGCGGTATTTGATGCCGAGGAACGATGCGCTGCGGTCGATCGCGCCGATGTACTCCGCATAGAACGGGAGCCCGTCTCCGCTGAGCCTCTCACCCAGCACGCCTTTTCCGATCAGATATTCGCGGTAGGCTTCTGCCATGCCCGAATAATCGGCCTTGTCCCGATTTAAGAATCCGTAGCGCAGCTTATAGGTTCCGTTGAACTTTGCCGCCGAATACATCTGGAAGCTGTTGGAGCCGACCATGTTGCCGAGTGTGCTGACACCGTACTCCAGATACTGGAATCCCGCGTAAACATTGTTGTAGCTGTTGACGCGGCCCGAAACCGAAGCGGTGATGTCGGAATAACCGTCGCCGTCCTCGATGATAGCGTACCATGCGCTGTCACCGACCTTTGCGCCGAAAACGGGCATTTTGACCGTAACGGTCTGGTCGATCTGCGACTGCGAGGTCGCGAGCACGTTCATCGTAACATCCTGTCCGTAGACCTTTGCCGTGTATGCGGTCTGGGCCTTATTGTCAAAATCGATCAGCGCGCCGCTGCCGTCGGGCACGAACAGATATCCGCTCTCGCCCTTCCTCGCGGCTCCGAAATAAGGCAGGAGCTCGATATCCACGAGATAGTAGCCTTCTTCGTTGTATTCGACCTCTCCGGGATCGATCTCCGCGATGAGGTTCGCGCCGTCGAGCCTGTAGGTAAGGGGAACGATGAACCAGGGCTTGGTATTCTCGGTCGTATAGCCGTTGTCCTGAAGGTCGAAATCGTAGTCCTCCCAGGTATAGCCGATATCAGTAAGATACCCTGAAAGCTCCTCCTTGATGTAGTCCTTTGTGTTGGCCTTCAGCACGTAAATGCTGTGGTTCTCGAGTCCCGGATAGCTCTCGAGCTTGTCCTTTTTGTCGGCCTCCTTCATAGTCGCGAGGTCGTATTTCGTATAGTTTCTGAGCAGCTTTTTGGACTTCGAGGAGTCGAGCTGCGAGGCAAAGCCCTCGAGACGCTCAACGCTGATGACGCTGGGGAGCAGAAGCTTTACCGCGCCTTCACCGAGCGAATATGTGATCTTTACTCCGTCGTCCAGGTACTCGAGCTCAAACTGTCCCTCCGCGATGCAGTCGCTGTAGTTGTCCATGCTCGCTTCCTGAACGTTTTCGTTGAAATAGCGGAGATAGATCTGTGACTTTAACTGTCTTTTCTGATATGCCGAAGCGAAATCGTCGGTGTTCGCGTCAACCGGATTGCTGTACCAGTAATCCCCGCTCGACTTTACATAAACCGCGATGTTTGTCTCTTCTTCATCCACATAAAGGATCAGGCTTTCGTTTTCGGCCGCTTTTTTCATGCCCGAAGGAGCCGAAGCGTCGGCAGCGTTCGAGCCGACTGTCCCCGACGGGAACACGGATATGAGCAGTATGAATATCATGAGCATCGCACTGAACGATAAAAGCCGTTTCTTCATGATATCCCCCTTTCCTAAAACCTGATCTCCTTGTATATCGTGGTAAAAAATGTGATCATCTGCTGAATGACGTTAAAGAACAGCAGGCCGATGAACATTATTATTCCCATGCCGACCACCGTTAAGATGCAGGTCAGCACCGTTTTTTTGAATGAGTACTGATGCGTGATCATCGTCCCGAAAAATACGAGTATTCCGGTCCAGATGTAGCTGAAGGCATTGAGCACATAATAGAATGTGCCCTCCTCGGCCGTTATCCCGAGCGAGAGAACGATCATCGGGATGCGCACGAGGATCATCGGGATCAGCGCGTAGCCCATCGCGATGAAGATGTCCTTCATGCTGCCCTCGCCGTCCATCAGCGAGGTCAGGCACCAGTTGGCCACGCACCAGAGCACGTATATCATGGTGACCGTCAGGATATCTACGACCACGTTTACGTCCTTTAGGCGGACCGTGTTGAACAGGAAGCCCGTAGTCTGCTTCTCAAAGGTCGAGAGCATGATCACGATCACCACAAAGGTGAGCGCGGCCGCCAGAGAACCGCGGTGTTCCTTCTTCAGATCCCAGAATCCGTCAAAAGGATGGAATATAACGTGCAAGCCGTATTTTATTTCTCTGACATAGCGCATTTAACATCACCTGCCCATTTCTTGATCTTCTTGACGACGGTTACGATGATCGGGATCAGGATCAGAACGGCCAGTGCCGCCATGATCTTTCCGAAGTTTTTCTCCATGAGTTCCTTACGGTGATAGTACAGTGCCTTCGAGTAGTATTTCTTGTTGTTGCCGTTCCTGAAATACTCCATGGCCTTTTTGTATTCGCCGTTTGCCAGGAAATTCTTTCCGAGGCCGGTGTAGGCGAACTCGTTGTTGCTGTTGAGGCGGAGGACTTCCCTCCATTCGTTGATCGAGCCCTCGGAATCGCCCGAGTCGCTGAGCCTTAACGCGTCGAGCAGATGTCTGCCGTAATCGGTGATCGAATAGGTCAGGATGCAGTTCATCTGATAATCAAGGATGTAGATCAGCGAAGCGTCCTCATTGATGCCTATCGCTACCGCGTTCTGGACATTGCCCTCGCGGTAGCCGTTCCTGCCGAAAACGAAGAGCGAATTGCCGTCGTAATCATAGCCGAACACCTTGCCGTTGGCGTTGTCGAGGACGAAGTAGCAGCCGTAATCGGTCGCCGCGACGTCGGTAAACGATGACCATCTGTTGTCCTCCGACCTGTAGAGATCGCCGATGATAGCGTAATGTCCGAGGCGGCGCAGAACGTCGTTGCCCGTAGGGTTGAGGCGTCTGATCGCGTCGGCGTTGTTCATCATGTCCGCGTTGGTCAGATTGTTGATCGTGGCGTAGATGAAATTACTCTTATCCACGAAGATATTGCTGTACTCGGTCGGAACTATCGTCGCCATCCTGGCGCGCTGCTCCTTGGTGGAAAAATAGTTTTTCCAGATGTACTGGAACGGTGAGACCGAAACCTGCGCGGCGCCCATGAAGCTCTGGAAATCGCCGTCGATGTTGAACTCGATCAGACCCATGTTGATGCCGTACGCCGTCACATAGATCCTGCCGTCCCTGTCAACGACCACCTTCTGGGGCGTGTAAGTTACCGAAGGATCGATCAGATCCGTTACCGGACGCCCGATCTGCCTTAAGTATTTTCCGTTCTCATCGTACTCGACGAGCCTGCCGTTTCCGCTGTCCGCCACGTAGATGTGGTCTTCTTCGGTAACGAATATGCCCTGCGGTTTTGAGAGCGGATCGCCCTCGCCTTCCGCGGTATATATCTCAAAGATCAGGTCTCCGGCCGCGTTCGTCTTTACGACCCTCGAATTGTCCGTATCGGCAATGTAGATGTCATCGCCCTTGATGAACATGTCCTGAGGGTTTTTGAGAGGTGTGGTGAAGCCGTCAAAAGTGTAGGTCTCCTCGTAGAGATATACATGAGGCTGCGCGACTGTCTCGGAATAATAGTTGTAGCTGTAGGTTTCATAAGGGACCTCCGCCTTTGCCGGAGCCGGAGCCGCAAGGCTCGCAAAGGCGAGCAATGAAACGATAAAAAGGATTTTTCTTTTCATGCGCACCTCTCCTTATTCCTTGATACCCGAGGAAACCATCGTCTCGATGATATTGCTCTGGCAGAAAACGAAGATCGTGATCGGGATGATCATCATTATTACCGCAACCGCTGCCGTAGCGCCGGCCCTGGAGATACCCGCCGCGGATATCTGCGAGAGTGCATAGGGCAGAGTCTTTAGATTCTCGCTGTAAATGTAGTTCGAGCCCTGAAGGTTCCACAGATCCTGGAAGCTGAATATGATGAGCGTCAGCCATGCGGGCTTTACGCTCGGCATAACGATCCTCGTAAATATCGAGAATTCGCTCGCTCCGTCGATCCTGGCCGCCTCGATCAGCGAATCGGGAACCTGCTCCATGAACTGCTTCATGAGGAAGAGTCCCATCGGTTTCGCGATCGCGGGCACGATCAGCGACAGATAATTGTCCAGCCACCCGAGTCCCGACATAACGAGGTAGTTCGGGATCGCGGTAACATGCGCCGAGAACATCAGGGCGGTAACGATCAGCCAGAAGATCACATTTCTTCCGGGGAATTTATGCTTTGCGAGCGGATACGCGCAAAGGCTGGCAACAAACAGATGCCCGACCGTACCGAACAGCGTGATGAATACGGTGTTGAAAATGTAACGGCTGAACGGAACCCATGATTCGCGCATCAGCACGAAGATGTCGTGGAAGTTCTTGCCGGTAGGGTTTCTGACAAAAAACCTGGGCGGGAAGATGAACAGCTCCTCGAGAGGCTTTAACGAGTTGCATACGGCCAGCACGAGAGGCAGTCCCATGAACGCGCCGAGCAGGACAAGGATCGCGATGCTGAACGCGTTTCCGACCATCGAATGGCTCTGTTTCGCTCTTTTTCTGTGTCTTATCTTCATGATCACTGCCCTACCTTTCTGAGCAGGGCCTGGATCACTTTATTGCAAAGGATCATGACTATGAACAGCAGAGTCGCGATCGCTGATGCGTAGCCCATTTCAAAGCGGATGCTGCCGTAGTCCACGAGGTGGGAAACAACGGTGTGCGCCGCGTAGTTAACGCTGGGGAAGCCCGCCAAAGCCGCGAGCTGGTCATGGATCGCGAACGAGCTCGTGATGGTCATTACGGCGCCGAACATGAGCTGGGGCTTCATCGAGGGGAGCGTGATGTACCAGAGCTCCTGGAAACGGTTCTTTACGCCGTCCATGTAACCCGCCTCATACAGCGACTGGTCGACGTTCTGGAGACCGGCGATGAACGAAAGGAAGCCTGTTCCCATACTCATCCACAGCACAACGATGATCAGGATCGGGACGATGTATTTCTGGTCTTCGAACCACAGATGCGCCGAGTATGTGATCCCGAGCTTCATCAGCCATGCGTTCGCAAAACCGTAGGTATCGCTCGAGAAGATATATTTCCAGACGATGTATGCCTGTCCGGAGATGGTGGGCGCGTAGAACAGCAGCGTCATGAACGCGCGGATCTTTTTGTTCCTGATGTCGTTGATCATCCATGCGATGAAGAGCGCCATGAAATAACCGATCGGACCGGTGATGACCGCGAACAGGAAGGTATTTTTAACGGCTGTGAGGAATACCTCGTCCGCGAAGAACAGGTCGACATAGTTCTGCCAGCCCACGAATCTCGGTGTTTCGAGCACGTTGAAGTAGGTGAAGCTCAGTCCTATCGACACGAGCACCGGCGCGAGGATGAATACCGTGAACAGCAGGCAGTAGGGCAGAATAAAGAGATACGAGGTCTTATGACGACGGATATCTTTTTTGAGGAGCCCCGCCCGCTTCTTTATGTAGCGCAGGTAGATCGACTCGGAAGTATTCTCTTTTTGTACTTCTTTTTCCATTCCGATTTCTCCTATTCCCCTTATTCAAGAGGCAGCCCGAATTCGAGACGCTTTCTGCTTATCTCGTAGTTGATCTGCTTAACGTAATCCTGAAGTGTTTCCCTCGGATCCTCGTTGTTGTTGTAAACGGTGTAAAACGCATTCTTGATATGTCTCTCGGTGAAATATCCGCCGGGAACCTGAGGCAACGCCTTTACCCAGGAGAGCTGTCTGGTCAGCTCCCTGTAGTCGGCCGTAGCCCAGGGCAGATTCTCGAGCGCGTTCATATTCGCCGTCGCGACACGTCCGGCCACGCCGAGAACGTTTTCTATCTCATTGCCGTATTCCGTCTGTGTGTAATCGCTCATCCACCACTTAAGGAACTCCCAGCCCTTTTCCTGTCTCTTGCTCGTCGCCATGATGACGCAGGCCGTTTCCCATGCGGAAACCGAATGATCGATCGTTCCGTCCTCGCGCTCAAAGCCGGGAACCAGAGTGAATGCCCAGTCGCCCTTGATCTCGGGCGCGAATACGGACAGGTAGTTGTACTGCGTGTAGTCACCGATGGCCAGCGGCATCTCGCCGGTACGGAAGCGGCTCGCCATATCATAGGATACCGGCATGCCGTAATTCACGTAGTTTCCGCTCCACTGCTTGAACGCTGCGATCGCGTTCTCGGTATCGAGCGCGCTGTGCATCGAATCTTCGGTGTAATACTTTCCGTCATGCTGGTAGAGGAACATAGCGAAGGTGGTCCAGTCGGGGAAGATACCGATGTTCATGTTGTTCTTCTGGATCACCGCGAGGCATCTGTAGAACTCATCCCATGTGGTGGGAACCTCGAGTCCGAGCTCATCGAGTATGTCCGCCCTGTAGAACATCACGTGGAAGGACATCGTCTGCGGCAGCGCGTATACGCCGCCCTCGAGAGTGAACTGGTCGAAAGCCTCGCTGTAAAAACGCTTTTTGACCTCCTCGAAATCGTCGAACTGCGTGAGATCGACGACCGCGTTGCGCAGCGCGTAGTTCATCGGCTCAATGCCCGCTACGTTCAGCGCCACATCGGGCCCCTTGCCCGCAAGCGTCGCGGAGAGGAGAACGTCCTTGTTTACCAGTTTTATATTTACGGGAATACCCTTTTCGGGAACAAAATAGTTGTCCACGAGAGTCTTGATGACGGTGGCCTGATCGCGTCCGCCGCCGGTCATGCTCGTGATGTTCGTGCCGTCCGCGAGGATCCATACATCGAGCACCTCGGTGGAATCGTCGTAGATCTCGCCGATGCTGTCATAATCCTCGACAAAGCTGGCGCCGAACTGCTTCAGCTCGTGGAAGAGGCTCGCGAAGAATCCGGGATTGACTTTGGGTTCCCCGGTTGCGGATCCGCAGACGAGCATGTAGTCAATCTCGAGCGGCTGCTCGCTCATCGTAAGTATCCAGGAGCTCAAAGATACGATATTGTCCTTGAACGCGGTCCACTGCTTCGCGATGCTCTCGGGCTTTTCGGTCATGCGGGCGAGCTGGTTGATCAGGTTGTCGATGGCCTGTGTCTCGCTGCCCTTGCGTCCCTTTGAGTATTCGGAAACCATCTCTTTGAGCGTCTTTATCGCGGTCAGCTGGTTCGCGAGCGTCTTTAACGTGTCGGGGCATTTGATCTCGAGCTGGTAATCGCGCATCGTGTCGGGCGTGCTGCCGATGATCATCAGCAGTTCCCTGTAGGCGGTATTCAGCTTATCTACGCTGTCGCTGGCCACCAGAAGGATGTCCGCGAGCTCAGCGCCGAGATTGACCCTGAACGTGAGTCTGTGCGTTCCCTTGCTGAATCTGAACCAGTAAGGACTGTCCCCGTTTCCGAGTACCGAGAGCTGCCATGCGTTCTCGTAGTAGAAATAGAATTCGTCCGCCTCGGCAAAAGGTGTCCTGCCGTCGATCTCGAGCGAACGGCAGACCGTAACGCCGGTATTCTTGTTCTGGCGGTACTTGACCATGATGCGGTAGAGGCCGTCCTCGGGAATGTCGATATCCCAGGATATCCACTGTCCGACCAGCTTCCAGTTCGTGCCGCCGATCGTGTTGAGCCTGGTCTTTGACGCGTTGTAAGGCTCGGTAAGCGACGAAGTGCGGTCGGGTATCGGATAGAGTGTCGAATCGGATTTGAGGACTGCTGCCTCGCCCTGAATCTTAACGGGGCTGTCTTCGGTGATCTCGGCAAATCCTGCCGCGCGGTTGGCCGCGTCATAGTCCGCGTACGAGAGCAGTCCGGGCTCCTGTTTGAGCACAAGCTCTCCGATAACCATCGGTTCCTTTACAGAGGTCAGCGTGATCGTGTTGACACCCTGCTCAAAATAATATTTGTATGCGCCCGTCACATAGCCGTCGCTGTCTTTTACGAACGCGTCGGTCCATGCCGGAGCTTCCTCCTGACGGGGCCTGATGTCGTTGTCTCTCGAGTCGCGGCCGATCAGCTCGGCGTTTGTCCAGGTCCTCGTAAACTCAACGTACTGAGAGCCCTCGAACGGTATCTCGCCATTGATGTAGACCTTGCGCTCGATAGTATTGTTCTTGCCTTTGATCGGGAAATAAGTAAGGCTGATGCTGTAGAGTCCGGCCGTGGGAACATCGACCTCATAGGTCACGGAGCCTTCTTCTTTGGTCAGAAGGCTTTTCCCCGCGCGCCCCTCGTATGAATCGAGGACCTCAAAATCCTCCGATGCGGTCAGGTACGCATCACCCGGTATGACTATCTCGCCTTCGGGCTCCGCGGCATCCGAATGCTCTGCGATATAAGCGCTGTAGCTCTCGGCGTCATGCACCATGGCGCTGATGTCGGGCCTGTAATCGCTCTCATATCTGCCGGCCGATGCCGACGCGAACAGAGGCGCAGACATCGAGACGATCAAAATGAACGCCGCGGCCTTTTTTAAGAACTGACCTCTCATACCTATCCAACCTTTCGTTGCGGTAAAAACTTAAGGAAGCTGCCACTCGGAAACAAATGATATCTCCATGTCCCCGTTTTCCTTGAACTCTATCGGCAGCCAGATATATCTGGAATCATGCAGCGCGTCCGCGAACCATCTGTCGCCCATGTAGATCCATGTATCGCTCGCGGGATCGCGGAAAATGCATGTGCTCTGCGATTCGAACGTGGTGTGGTTCTCATCGTCGAGACACGGATCGCCCTTCGATTCCCACTCTCCCATGACGGAGTCGGAAACGTAAAAGCGCGCCTGGTTGGGCGCCCATCCGGTGCATCCCGAAGTCATGAGATAATACTTGCCGTCCCTCAGGAAAAGCGCCGGCGCCTCACGCTGCGCGCCGGGGAAGAGACGGATGAAATCCACTCCGTAGACCGCCTTTTCGGGGTCCGTCGCAAGATATGTATATTCATCGTTGAGCTTGGAGATGTAGAGCGTTAAGTTCTCCTCGCTCGAGTAGATGATGTAGGCTGTGCCGTCGGTGTCCCTGAACAGGTTCATATCCCTGGCCATGCCTTTGCTCTCGGGGTACTTGTCCTCCTGGTCAGGCGGGCAGGTATTGAGCCTGTATCTGCCGACGAAACGGTAAGGACCGAATGGCGTGTCGCTGACGGCTACGCCCGCACAGGCCGCGGCATAGTTGCTGTCGCTGGTCGCTGTGGGGCCGTCAGCGTGAAACCAGAGGATGTATTTATCTGTCTTCTCGTTGTAGATGAGTTTGGGGCGCTCGATGACCGCGCGTTCAGCGCTGAGCGCAAGCGCGACATTGTCGAGCTCTTCGGATGAGTATCCCGCATAAACCTCCTTGAAATAGGGATCAGTCTCGAGAACTCTCCTGTTCGGCACATTCTTCATGATGATGCCTTCAAACTTCCAGTTATAGAGATCGTCGGAGCTGTACGCGCATACTCCGCCGCGATATCCGTTGGTCTTGTCCTCGCCGACCCATACCCACTTCGTAACGGGCTTTCCTGTCTCGGGATCGGGGATCTCCATCTGCTGTACCTGACCGCCGTGAGCCTGGATGGGAGTATTCTCCGTATCTCTCCATACGGCACCCGGCTTGAATGAATCGTATCTGTACTGTTTTGTAAGCATCTTATAACTCTCCCTGAGATTATTGAATTTCAGCCTGATGAGGTTTTCTCCCGCCTTGCCGTCTTTTGCGAGAAACTCCTGCGCCTCCGCGTAGGCTTCGAGGTAGTTTTTCGACGACCCGGCTGTGTATATCGCTTCGGGATGCTCGACCGCCATCGCTTTGACTGCGGCCGAAAGCAGTTCTTTGGTGTATTCGGGTGTTATCGCGATCCTGATGTAGCTCAGGATCGGTGTGTCCATGAAGTTTTTGATCTTTGAATTGAAGACTTTAAGATTCAGCTCTCCGTCCGTAACATCGACGGAAAAGCTCTTTTCGTTTTCCTGATAGCGGAGTATCTTTTCGGAATCCACCAGTACCGTTCCTTCGCACTCGGCATCGATCCTGCGCACTCCGAAGGGATTGTAGAAGCCGAGCGTAACCGTATAGGTCCCGTCCGGAACCCTGAAATCATAACAGATCTCGGCTTTGCTCAGGTCTGTGACCGAATCGTCTATAACCCATTTATAGGCCGTCGCGCCTTTGCCGAGGCTGTCCGCGTCCCGTTGCATCGCGGGGTTCTCACGGTATCCCCAGACCTTTCCTGTCCCGGGGTCTGTACCGTACGGCATATCCGATACCGACTGGCAGAGGCCCGCGAACATCCCTGTGGGGAATTCGGCGGCGTCGGGTGAGCCGCAGTCTACAAAGTACAGCAGGAAATCCGAAAGCAGCAGGTCATCCTCGCTCCATACGAAGCAGTCATCGCCTGCGGGTAAATCTGTTGCGGATACGGCTGCAGTAGGTGCCGCGCCTCCATCCGGCGCGTCCTTCACGGCGCAGCCCGTGATCAGTCCGAGGAGGGCCAGCCCCGTGACAAATGTAAATATCCGGGCTCTCAATCTGTTGTGCATCGCAATCGAATCCTCCTTAAACCGGTCAAAAAGAAATGTCTCCTTTGTACTTTGCACCATAAGAATATACCAAAAGCCCGAAATGTGCAATCGATTGCCTATACAAAAATAATCTCGATGTTTTGTGCATGTTGCACAATTTTAGTTATGATACAATCGATTTCACATAGAGAAAACGATTAAGTTGCATCATTCCGCATCCAGCAAAAAGCACAAAAACCTGTTTTATCTCTCCTCCGGTTATCCTTGCAAAGAACGGTAATAATTGATACTATAAAATAAAAGAATATGCCGTATCGGCACAGGTCAGACGGCATTACGTACGGAGAACATCATGGGAAATGAATTCTTTTTCGACTGGGAGCCCGTATTCATGGAAAAGCTCCAGTCACACATCGGCAGTTTTGGGACTTCGCTCATGTCCTTTTTCTCGGCTTTCGGCGAAGAGGTCATACTTATCGCTTTCATGTGCGTCCTGTATTTCATCGTGGATAAGGAAGCGGCCAAATATGTTGCCAGGCGTTTCATGATCGCGGGCTGTTTTTACGCGGGCATCAAGAACATCGTCTGTCGCCTGCGCCCCTATATGGTGCACGATAATGTCAAATGCCTGAAACCGGTCGACAAAAGCGCGGATCTGATGGATATCTCGGCTCAGGGCTATTCGTTCCCGAGCGGTCACTCATCGGGTTCGTCGTCGATCTTTATCGGAGCCGCGATATATCTAAAAAAACACATCCTGACCGCGGTTTCCGTGATAATAGTTCTGCTGGTAGGCATCTCGAGGTTCTGCCTGGGCGCCCACTATCCCACGGATGTGCTGGCGGGCTGGGCCATCGGTATCTCGAGCATCGGCCTGTTCTCGCTGCTCGAGAAGCTGATAAAGGACCGCAGGATCATATATCTGATCTTTATTGTGCTCTTTATCCCCGGCTTTTTCTTCTGCACGACAAATGATTTCTATACAAATTACGGCCTGATGACCGGCATGTTTGCGGCAGACCTCTTCGAGGAACGCTTCGCGAAGTTCGGTAAGCCCGCGAATATCTTCCTGGGGCTCCTCCGCATCGCAGGCGCGATCGTGCTGTACTTCGGCGTCAATGCCCTCTTAAAACTCCCGTTCGGCAGCGATTTCCTCGCCTCCGGAACGATCGCCGCGCATATTGTCAGAAGCTGCAGATATTTCGCGGTCATCTTCTTCTCGCTGGGTGTATATCCCGCATGCTTTAAGCTTTTCCAGAAAAAAGAAAAGGCGGCCTGAAAGCCGCCTTTTTAATTTAGTATATCATTCAAAAACAATGTACGGATCCTCCGGATCGTACTTAAACACCCTGAGATAATACGGGCTGTCGTCCTCATCGAAGGTCATGTACAGGCACATCGTGGCGTCAGCCTTGTTATCGGGCAGGTCAACGACGAATCTGCAGAGTTCTCCGGGTTCGAGTGAAGCACAGTACATGAACGGTCCGGGCTCCCAGCCGTTTTCCTCGTTCTTGGGATCATAGCCCTCCGCGGGCTCATGCACTTCTATCTCAACCTTTCTGTAGCCGGAATTGACCAGGATCAGCTCCTGCGGGTTATTCCAGGGGCAGCTTACCCATTCGTTGTCCGTTTCATCGATAAGAGGCCATCCAAGCTCTGCGCAGGCCTTGCTGAGCGCCTCGTCGGGACCGGCGATCGCAACGATCCAGCGTCCCGCTCCGGCATCATCGACCAGCTTTTTAAGCTCATCGGGGAGCTCACGTTTTTCGTCATAGGAAAGACCTTCGTCCCACCACCATGCCGAATTGCCGAAAAGAAGCGTAGCTCCTGTGGGAGTGCCGTCATCGTAAGTGATGCTGCTGTCCTCGATGAGCGTCCCGTCATCGGAGAAAGAATAAGCATATCCGTCATCGGTCCCTTCAAAATCAACCGCTACGCGCGATCCGTATTCCGTCCGCGAAAACGTACAGGTTCCGTACAGTACCTCCGAGTCGCTGTCGGGGATTTCCCTTACTCTCGTTACCGTATAATCATCATTAAAGCAAACATATATTATCTCGTCCTCATCTGCGGCCTGCCATTCCCAGCCCTCGATCTCACCGCTCATACAGTACCAGGTACCGATGAAATCCGAATAATTCCCGGTCAGCTCAGTCTCAGGCGCTTCGGTGGGCTGCGGCTCTGCCGTGGGCTCGGGTGTGGGCGCCTCCGTAGGCTCGGGCACCGGCGTGGGAGTAGGTGCCGCGGTCGGGACCGGAGTAGGCGTCGCGGTTGCCGCTGCGGGCTCCTTTGTCGGCTCCGTATCCTTATCCGTGCCCTTAGAGCACCCTGCCGCAAAAACCATCACGGCTGCCATTAATATCGCGATAAGCTTTTTCATGGTGAATCCTCTCTGATCATTTCATAACGATCGTATAGATGCGGCCCTTTACGTAGATCTCCTTTACGATCGTTCTGCCCTCGGCAAGGCGCTTGATGTTTTCATCCTGCCATACCTTGGCCTTAACGGAAGCCTCTTCCTCCTCGCGGCCGACCTTGACCGTGGACTTAACTTTGCCGTTTACCTGGATAGCGATCTCTATCTCATCCTCACGCGCGAGGTCCTCCGAATACTCGGGCCACTTCTCGTAAGCGATGGTATCATTGTGTCCGAAGATCTGCCAGATCTCCTCGCCGATATGAGGGGTGATCGGGCTGAGCATCTTGATAAGGCCCTCTGCGTACTCCTTAGGGCAGGAACCCTTTTTATATACGGCATTTACAAAGATCATCATCTGGCTGATCGCGGTGTTGAACGCAAGAGCCTCGTAGTCGGAAGTAACCTTCTTGACCGTCTGGTGATAGATCTTGGTAAGCTCGCCGTCGTTGTCCGCGGTGAGATTGCCGGGCTCGGTAAAGAAATTCCATACGCGGTTGAGGAAACGTCTCGCGCCCTCAACTCCCTGCTTGCTCCAGGGCTTCGAAACCTCAAGAGGTCCCATGAACATCTCATAGAGACGGAGTGTATCGGCACCGTAATCGCGTACGATATCCGAAGGATTAACAACGAACTCGGGGAAACGCTTACCCATCTTGATGCCGTTCTCGCCGAGGATCATGCCCTGGTGAACGAGCTTCTTGAAGGGCTCCTTTGTGGGAGCGAGGCCCTTGTCATAGAGGTAGCGGTTCCAGATCCTCGAATACATGAGGTGTCCTACCGCGTGCTCGGGTCCGCCGATGTAAAGGTCAACGGGCATCCAGTGCTTTAAGAGCTCGTAATTCGCGAACTCCTTATCGTTATGAGGATCGATATAGCGGAGGAAATACCAGCTCGAACCTGCGGAACCGGGCATGGTCGATGTCTCGCGCGTGCCCTTTATGCCGTTGTGATCGTATTTCTTCCACTCGGTCGCGCTCTCGAGCGGTGCTTTTCCGTTGTGACCCTTGTAATCCTCGAGCTCGGGAAGTACGAGCGGGAGCTCGTCGTCGTCGAGTACATGGATATTGCCGTCCTCGGTGTAAACGATGGGCATCGGCTCGCCCCAGTAGCGCTGGCGCGCGAAGATCCACTCACGGAAGTGATAGTTTACGGTGCGCTTTGCGACACCCATTTTCTCAAGCTTGACGGTGATGGCTTCCTTTGCCTCCTCAACGGTCATGCCGGTAAACTCCTCGGAATTGATGAGCCTGTAGCCCTTGCCGAGATAATCCTGCTTCTCAAGCGCATGTCCGCTGACATCGATATGTCCGTCCTTGTCATTGCCGTCGATAACCTGGAGCATATCGATATTGTGCGCGATCGCGTATTCAAAGTCACGCTGGTCATGTGAAGGAACCGCCATGACCGCGCCTGTTCCGTAGTTTGCGAGAACGAAATCACCGATAAAGAGCTCCGCTTCCCTGCCGTTTACGGGGTTGATGCACTTAACGCCCTCGAGTCTGCAGCCGGTCTTGCCCTTGTTGAGCTCGGTGCGGTCCATATCGTTCTTTT
>JAEEXY010000052.1 GCA_016288005.1 Lachnospiraceae bacterium | reverse complement strand
CGATCAGGATACTCAAGGCGATACGAAAGCACGGCCACAACCTAAAGCATGTCCTGATGGTCGGCTACAGCCGCGCGGCGGAGGGGTATATCAGGCGATTGAAGGCATTCCCCGAATGGGGCTACCAGATACACGGCATCCTCGACGACGACATGGCCGTCGGCACCCGCTACAAGGGAGTCGAGGTCATCGGTTCCGAGCTCGATCTCGAGGAATATATCGAGAATAACGATTTTGACGAGATAGTCATTTCGCTCAGCATCGACGAATACGAGAAGCTCGAGCGCATCGTCAGCATCTGCGAGAAATCGGGCATTCACACGAAGTTCGTGCCCGACTACGGCAATATGGTCTCGACAGTGCCCTACATCGAGGATCTGTACGGGCTGCCGGTCATCAACATCCGCAACGTGCCGCTCACGAACACGTTCAACATAGTAGTGAAACGCGCGATGGACATCGTCGGGTCGATATGCGCGCTGATCATTTTCGCGATACCTATGATCGTTGTTGCGATCGCGATCAAATGCGGTTCGAAGGGTCCGGTCATCTACAAACAGCTGCGTGTCGGCAAGCACGGCAAAGAGTTCAACATGTACAAGTTCCGCTCGATGTATGTCGAGGATAAGGAAAAGGAAAAGTCCGAGTGGACTCACCGCGGCGACAGCAGGGTGACGAAGGTCGGCAGATTTATCAGAAAAACGAGTCTCGACGAGCTGCCGCAGCTCTTTAACGTGCTGGCGGGGCAGATGAGCCTCGTCGGACCGCGTCCGGAGCGTCCTCAGTTTGTCGAGAAGTTCCGCGAGGAGGTTCCGCGCTACATGGTCAAGCATCAGGTGCGCCCCGGCATGACCGGATGGGCCCAGATCAACGGCTACAGAGGCGATACCTCGATCAAGAGAAGGATCGATCACGATCTGTATTATATCGAGAACTGGACACTGGGACTCGATATCAAGATCCTGTTCATGACTATATTCAAGGGATTTATAAACAAAAACGCGTATTAAACAAGGTGCCCGATACCGATCGATAACCCCGGTGCCTGTCACCGGAGGCACCGATAGGGATCAACCGGCACCCGGAAAGGAAAAAATGGCAACAGACGACATCATCAAGGATGACAATAACGAGTACGAGGATATCTGCTACATGTGCAGACGCCCCGAGTCGGTAGCGGGCAAGATGCTCAAGATGACCGGGAATATGTGCGTTTGCCGCGACTGCATGCAGAAAACCTTCGACATGATGAGCACGGGCGACAACCCGCTCGGAGACATGGGCTTCGGCCTGTTCCCCGGCATGGGCTTCCCCGGGATGCAGATACAGGACATCCCGAAGAGCCAGCGGCTCAGGAAAAAGGCAAAGCCCGAGACCGCGCCCGGAGCAGAGGGCGAGGCAGGCGAAGAAGCGCCCGTGTTTGATTTCAGGAAGCTCCCGCCTCCGCACAAGATCCGCGAAAAGCTCGATGAATATGTGATCGGACAGGACCGCGCGAAAAAGATCATTTCCGTGGCCGTTTACAACCACTATAAGCGCGTGACGAAGGACGTCGCGGGCGACATCGAGATCGAGAAATCGAACATGCTGATGATAGGACCCACCGGCTGCGGCAAGACCTATCTCGTGCAGACTCTGGCGAGGATATTGAACGTTCCGCTCGCGATCACGGACGCGACCTCGCTTACCGAAGCTGGCTACATCGGCGACGACGTCGAGAGCGTGCTCTCAAAGCTCCTTAAGGCCGCGGACAACGATGTCGAGCGCGCTGAGAGCGGCATCATTTTCATCGATGAGATCGATAAGATCGCGAAGAAAAAGAATACGACGAGCCGCGACGTGAGCGGCGAATCCGTGCAGCAGGGACTCTTAAAGCTACTCGAAGGCGCAGACGTCGAAGTGCCGGTCGGCGCCAGCAGCAAGAACGCGATGGTGCCCATGACCACGGTCAATACCAAGAATATCCTGTTTATCTGCGGCGGCGCGTTCCCGGACCTCGAGGACATCATCAAGCAGCGCCTCAGCAAGCAGAGCTTTATCGGTTTCAACGCCGATCTGAAGGATAAATATGACAACGACCCCGACATCCTCGACAAGGTGACTAACGAGGATCTGCGCGAGTTCGGCCTGATCCCCGAGTTTATCGGACGTCTGCCGATCGTATACTCGCTCAAGGGCCTCGACGAGGCTATGCTGGTCAAGATCATGCGCGAGCCAAAAAACGCTATTCTCAAGCAGTACCAGAAGCTGCTCGCCCTCGACGAGGTAGACCTCGAGTTTGACGAGGAGGCGCTTACCGCCATCGCGAAGAAGGCTCTCGAGAAAAAGACCGGAGCGCGCGGACTGCGCTCGATCATAGAGGATTTCATGCTCGATATCATGTACGAGATCCCGAAGGACGACGCGATCGGACGCGTATACATCACGGCCGACTACATCGAAGGCAAGGGCGGTCCGCGCATCGAGATGCGCGGACAGGCACGCATTCCCATGCAAGCCGAAAGCTGACTGACGCAGACATGGGGACGGTTCTTTTGTCTTCATGATCCCTGCCGATGCGCAGGCGGCGACGAGTAAAACTTCCGGGACACGCTCTCGCTTCTTTTACGGACGCAGCGGACACTACGCGCCCTCTCGCCGAATCAGCGAGAGGACCGTTCGCACAGAACTCAGCCGCGTTTCACGCTCTTTCCGTACGTACCGACGTGATCGCAAGCCTTTGGCTTGCATCACGCCGGTATCGTTCGGAACGGGCTGCGCCCGACTGAGTTCTGTGCTTCACTCGCAAGTGCCGGCGTCCTCTACGAGTCCCGGAAGTTTTCTCTGCAGCGCCTGCGCATAATGCTGGCGGGACAGACAAAAGAACCGTCCCCGTGTCTTCAAATATTAAAAAAGACTTGATTTTTTGTTGAAATGACGGTAATACATTAATAATGAATTGTTTTGGCGTGTCCGTAGCAATCATGAGTGGGAGTGAAGGCTAAATCCAAGCGGATACGTAATGTGAGGATATATGATTGATTTAAAGTTTTTAAGAGAAAATCCTGAGATCGTTAAGCAGAACATCAGGAACAAGTTCCAGGATGCGAAGCTTCCGCTTGTTGACGAGGTTATCGAACTGGACCAGAAGCGCCGCACCACGCAGCAGGAAGCTGATGAGCTGCGCAACAAGAGAAATCAGATCTCGAAGCAGATCGGCGCGCTGATGGCGCAGGGCAAGAAGGACGAGGCAGAAGAGGTTAAAAAGCAGGTTGCCGAGTTCGGTGCCAGACTCGCACAGCTCGAAGGCGATCAGGCTGTGCTCGAGGACGAAGTTACCAAGCGCATGATGCTGATCCCCAACATCATCGATCCTTCGGTTCCGATCGGCAAGGACGACAGCTGCAATGTCGAGCTTGAACGTTTCGGCGAGCCCGTTGTTCCCGATTTTGAGATCCCTTATCATACAGAAATCATGGAAAAGCTGCACGGCATCGACCTTGACGCAGCACGCCGCGTTGCGGGCAACGGTTTCTACTACCTGATGGGCGACATCGCGAGACTTCATTCCGCGGTTATCGCTTACGCGCGCGATTTCATGATAGACAGAGGATTCACTTACTGCGTTCCGCCCTTCATGATCAGGAGCGACGTTGTTACCGGCGTTATGAGCTTTGCCGAGATGGACGCGATGATGTATAAGATCGAGGGCGAAGACCTGTATCTGATCGGCACGAGCGAACATTCGATGATCGGTAAATACATTGACACCATCGTTCAGGAGGACACGCTTCCTCACACACTGACCAGCTATTCACCCTGCTTCCGTAAGGAAAAGGGCGCGCACGGCATCGAGGAACGCGGCGTTTACCGCATCCATCAGTTCGAGAAGCAGGAAATGATCGTTATCTGCAAGCCCGAAGACAGCATGACCTGGTACAACAAACTCTGGAAGAATACAGTTGATCTGTTCCGTTCGATGGATATCCCTGTCAGAACGCTCGAATGCTGCTCGGGAGACCTCGCGGACCT
Organism: Lachnospiraceae bacterium; assembly: GCA_016288005.1. Taxonomy (GTDB): domain Bacteria; phylum Bacillota; class Clostridia; order Lachnospirales; family Lachnospiraceae; genus RUG11977. The sequence goes on along the minus strand of JAEEXY010000052.1, from coordinate 16,419 downwards.
CAAGGTTAAGTCCTGCGACGTAGAAGCATGGTCGCCCCGCCAGAAGAAGTATTTCGAGGTCGGCTCATGCTCGAACCTCGGCGACGCACAGGCAAGACGCCTCAAGATCCGCGTTGTCGGCGAAGGCGGCAAGTACTTTGCGCATACACTTAACAATACCGTTGTTGCTCCGCCCAGAATGCTCATCGCATTCCTCGAGAACAATCTCAACGCGGACGGCAGCGTAAATATCCCGAAGGTTCTGCAGCCTTACATGGGCGGCAAGACGAAGATTGAGCCTTGATCGATGACAGGGTAAGCTGCAGACTACGGCGGTGGCTGCGACGGGATATTTCCCCGCAAAACAAAACCGTTTGATCGTTTTGCGGGAAAACACCCTGCGGGCCACCGCCTTAATTACTTGAGGAAAAGCCTGTCAGAAAAGGCTCTGTGAGATATTTATTTCAGGAAAGAGAGTGATTATAAACATGAGAGTAAGAAGCAGATATGCTCCTTCGCCCACAGGCAAGATGCATGTCGGGAACCTGCGCACGGCGCTGTACGAGTTCCTGATCGCGAAGCATGCCGGAGGAGATTTTATATTAAGGATCGAGGATACCGATCAGGGCCGCTTTGTTGAGGGCGCGACCGATATCATTTACAGGACGCTGGCAGAGGCCGGCCTGGTACACGACGAGGGTCCCGACAAGGACAAGGGCTTCGGCCCTTACGTACAGAGCGAGCGCGTTAAGTCCGGCCTGTACATGAAGTACGCGAAGCAGCTCGTTGAGAAAGGCGCCGCTTACTATTGTTTCTGCAGCAAAGAGCGCCTTGAGTCGCTGACTTCGACCGTCGGCGGCGAGACGATCACGCATTACGACAAGCATTGCCTGTCCCTCAGCAAGGAAGAGGTTGAGGCAAAGCTGGCAGCAGGCGAGCCTTTCGTTATCAGGCAGAATATCCCGCGCGAGGGCACCACGACATTTACCGACGCCAATTACGGCGAGATCACGATCGAGAATTCCGAGCTCGACGATCAGATCCTGATCAAGTCGGACGGATTCCCCACATACAATTTCGCGAACGTTATCGACGACCATCTGATGGAGATCAGCCACGTAGTCAGGGGCAATGAGTACATTTCCTCGACGCCCAAATATACGAGGCTTTATCAGGCATTCGGCTGGAAGGAGCCTACCTATGTGCATCTTCCGCTGATCACCAACGAGGAGCACCAGAAGCTCTCGAAGCGCAGCGGACACTCTAGCTTCGAGGATCTGATCGAGCAGGGCTTTGTAGCGGAGGCCATCGTTAATTTCGTTGCGCTCTTAGGCTGGAGTCCCGCGGACAACCGCGAGATAATGAGCCTCAAGGAGCTCATCGACGAGTTTGATTACACCAAGATCAGCAAATCTCCCGCCGTGTTCGACATGGTTAAGCTCAGATGGATGAACGGCGAGTACCTGAAGGCCATGGAGCCCGAGAAATACTACAAACTGGCGCTTCCTTACGTTGAGAAGGCTGTGACTCGCGACTGCGACAAGCGCGCAATCGCGGATCTCGTTAAGACACGTATCGAGACGCTCTGCGACATCCCGGATATGATCGATTTCTTTGAGACATTGCCCGAGTACGATGTCGAGATGTACACTCACAAGAAAATGAAGACGAATTCCGAGAATTCGCTGGAGACTCTGCGCGAGCTGCTGCCGAGACTCGAGGCGCTCGACACATTTACCGCCGAGAACCTGCCCGAGCTCGTAGCGAAGTACGTGGAGGAGAAGGGCATCAAGAACGGGATCGCGCTCTGGCCTTTGCGCACCGCGGTTTCGGGCAAGCAGATGACACCCGGCGGAGCCTACGAGATCATGACGATCCTCGGCAAAGAGGAGTCGCTGGCGAGGATCCGCAAGGGAATTGAGATGCTGGAAAAAGTCCAGTAATGTTTAGTGACCTGTTCTAGAGACGGCGCGGGCGGCGACGAGAAAACTTCCGGAGACACGCTCTCGCTTCGATTACGGACGCAGCGCTACATAAGCAGGAGAAGGACACAAAGGAACTGTCCTTCTCCTGCTAAGTATCGGCGTCCTTTACGAGTCCCGGAAGTTTCCTCTGCAGCGCCCGCACCTGTAAAAGGAAAGTCTATGAATAATATCTGTTACATATCTTTTATCTATCAACATTATCCCAGACGAGATTTTTTTGAAAAGGTGCCTCTTTATCGAGGACGGATCATATGATCAAAGAAAGTTAGCCGATGGGTGTCATTGCGCCCAAAGCATTACGGTTTACGCAGGAAAAGAGCGCGGAACACATAGGATCAAGGAGGGGTGAGGATTTGGAATTGAATAAGGCGCAGCAGATGGCTGTGCGGCACGGTACCGGCGCGATGCTGGTCCTGGCGGGGCCGGGATCGGGGAAGACGGCGGTCATTACTGAAAGGGTCAGGTGGCTCGCGGAGCACGAGAAGGTGCCGCCGGACAGGATCCTGGTCATTACATTTTCACGGGCCGCTGCGGTCCACATGAAAAAGCGATTTGAAGATCTGACTTCACATCAATATTCTTCTGTTAATTTCGGAACATTTCACGCGATATTCTTTAATATCATCAAGACCGAATCACATTACGACAACACAAACATAATAAGCGAGGAAGAGCGCTGCCGCATTTTGAGGGAGCGTGTTCATGAACTGCGCGTAAATACCGACAAAGAGCGGGAACTGCTCGAGCAGATATCGTCCGTGATCAGCGCGGTAAAGGCGGGCAGTGTGTCTCTGGCCGACGTGCATCCGCATCCACTCTCGGACGAGGAATTTGCGGATGTTTACAGGACATACGAGGCATATCTGGCAGGCGAGGGGAAGCTCGATTTTGACGACATGATGATCAAATGCGGCGAGATATTCGAGGCTTCGCCCGGGATACTGAAGGCATGGCAGGACAAGTACCGCTATATCCTGATCGATGAATTCCAGGACATCAACGCGATGCAGTACAGGCTGGTGAAGCTCCTCGCGCTGCCCGAGAACAATATCTTTGCGGTCGGCGACGACGATCAGTCGATCTACGGATTTCGCGGGGCGCGGCCTGACATCATGTTCGAGTTTGAGCGCGATTTTAAGGGCTGCAGGCGGATCCTGCTCGGGGTGAATTACCGCTCGTACACCGAGATCATCGAGCCTGCGGTGAATCTGGTGAAGCACAATAAAAAGCGTTTTGCGAAGCGCCTTGAGAGCAATGCGGGCGAAGGCGGAAAGTGCGAATATCTGCGGTTCGATACGATGGAGGGGGCGAACGGGTTCGTGGTCGCAAAGCTGCGGGAGATGATGGGGAGTGACAGCTGCGAAAACCAATCGGGACAGGATAAAACACCGCCGGACGATAGAGTATCGGAGTCCGGCAGGATGGGAAAACTGTGCAATACAGCCGTCCTCTTCCGGAAAAGACAGGAGGTCACCGGCCTGCACCGTATGCTGAAAAAAGCGAACATTCCCTGCAGACTCGGCGAGAAGCTGCCCTGCATTTTTGACCATATGATCGCGGAGGATATGGTTGCGTATCTGAAGCTGTCGCGTGGGGAACACAGCCGCGCGGAGCTGCTGCGCGTGATCAATCGCCCGAACCGGTATGTGACGCGGCAGAGTGTACAGGCAGCGGGTGCGATGGAATCAATGCGGGACGGGGTGTCGTCCCGGTCGGTAAATGCGGGAAGGTATGGTAGGACAGCGGCAAATGGGCTGCCTTTGGTGGCGGAAGATAGCAAGGATTCAGATGTCTGCCATGTTGCAATGGAGAATTTGATAATTGCGAATCGAGGGAAAGATTATGTTCAGGAGAAACTGGAACATCTGGCGAGGCATCTGGAGTTCATGCGGAGGATGGATGTCCGCACGGCGATCCGATTTATCAGAAAGGCGCTTGGGTACGACGAATGGCTGAAGAATTACGCGAAAGAAAAAGGCGTGACCTTTGACGAACTGTTCGATATCGCGGGCGAGCTCGAGGCGAGCGCGGAAGGCTGCGGGACACTTGAGGAGTGGCTTGCTGAGATGGAGGAGTACCGGGCGGCGATGCGAACGCCGCAGCGAGGCCGAAACAGCGCCTCTGGGACGGAAGGAAATGCAGGAAGATCCGAGCCCGAGGACGGCGTGGCGCTCATGACCTTCCATGCCTCGAAGGGTCTGGAATTCGATACGGTTTTTGTCATTGATCTCGTGGAGGGCAGCGTTCCCTCAAACCGTGCGAAGACCGAAGAGCAGATCGAGGAGGAGCGGCGTGCGCTCTACGTCGCATTGACGCGCGCGAAGCGGGAGCTCTATGTGCTGAGCAGCCGCGAAAGACTGGGCAGAATGCCGGATGAGTCGAGGTTTGTGAAGGAGATGTTTGGAGGCAAGGGGGATATGAAGAAACATGGAAGAGAATAAACCTGATGCGGTCATAACCGTTTTAGAGGATGGTCGTAAGGTAGTGGATATCCTTACGGTAAGATTCAGTGGGAAGAGGAAGATAGATTGGGATGGAGTAGAACAATATTTAAAAAAGTACATAGGTAAATCATACGTGATCGATGAAACTGACGATGTGATTTTCATAGGATCAGATTTTCCGGATGAGTATGCGCACAGTAATTATAATAAAAAAGCACATGGAACTATTGGGAAGGCGAAAGCAAATGTTTCGCAGGCTATCCCCGAGTTAATTCAAGCGGCAACGAACATATCCTTCAGGAGTAACAATGATCCTAAGCACAATGATGATGCAAAAATGGGATGGTATAGGTGTACCGTTTACTTTTCGATTCCGATAACAGATGAAAACAGAATAATAATTGGAAAAAACCTATTTCAAGGTCGGATGATAATACGCTGCGTAAATGAAAGAAAAAAGTATTTGTATGATATAATAGACATAAAAAAAGAAACGTAGTAACCCGCATGAGCAAATAGCTGTACGGCACAGAACCACATCTCTTTTATGCAACATATATTATCAGCAGAACTTGGTTTTGTCAAGGTTTTCAAGGTGAATGAAGCAAAAAAAGAGAGACGTAGTACCCCGCTTGAGCAAATGCTGTACGGTAAAAAACCACATCTCTTTCGTGAGATATATTAGCATCTGGATTAAGAACTGTCAAGAAAAACAGCCGTGCCCAAAGCACGGCTGTAGTCATAAATAACGGTTTATTCGTCTTCGTCATCGAGGATCTCGCCGAACTCCTGCTCATCGAGGAGGGATGAAAACTCTTCGCTGACAGCGTCGAATTCATCGTCATCTTCGATATCGATCAGCTCGATATCATCGCCTCTTTCCTCATAGCGGTAGAGGAAGAAATCGCTGTCGGGGTCGTCTACGGGCAGCAGGGCAACATAATTTTTGCCGTCGCAGGGGAAATACGCGATAACATCGCAAACCAGCTCGGAATCGTCCTCCAGCGTGAGGATCACCTGATCGAGCTCTTCGTCCTGAGCATTATTCTTTTCTTTATCTGACATAAGGATACCTCCTGTGTTTTTCGGTTTTTGAGTACATTTTCACTATACCAAATCCACGTATAAAAAGCAACCTGCAGACATGGGGACGGTTCTTCTGTCTGCGCAGTTCGCAGACAGAAGAACCGTCCCCATGTCTTACCATATCTTCGAAAAGATAGTGAAAAAAGAGCGGAAATGTAGTACGATAAAAATAAGATAAACGCGCGGGAGGAGGCAGTCATGGACGGGATAAATGCAGTAAAAATAGATATTTCGGTGCGTGACCTGGTGGAGTTCATCCTGCGCGCGGGGGACCTGGACAACAGGTACGCCCACGGCGACATGGGCGCGATGCAGGAGGGCTCGCGGCTGCACCGCAAGCTGCAGAAGGCGGCCGGCGACAGCTACCGCGCCGAGGTCATGCTCAAGCACGAGGCTCCCGTTGAGTACGACGGGGAGTCTTTTTTGCTGTGCGTGCAGGGCCGTGCCGACGGGATTTTTTTCGATGAGGGCGAAGTTTTTGCAGAGGCAGGGATGTATGTCATCGACGAGATAAAGACTACGCTGCGCAATGTTGCGCATATGCAGGATCCGGTGCCGGTGCACCGATCGCAGGCGATGTGCTATGCCTACATTTACGCGCTGCAGAACGGGTTGGAGCGGATCGGGATCCGCATGACCTACTGCAACCAGGAGACCGAGGATATTAAGTATTTTTCGGAGGCTTTTGAGTTTGCGCAGCTCGCGGAATGGTTCGACAAACTGATAAAGGAATACGCGAAATGGGCGGCATGGCAGGCGAAATGGCTGCGCGCCCGCAACGCGTCGATCGCGGCGGGGAGTTTTCCGTTTGAGTACCGCGAGGGGCAGAAAAAACTGGTCGGCAGCGTGTACAAGACCATTCAGCAGGGAAAGCGCCTGTTCATCGAGGCGCCGACCGGCGTCGGGAAAACGATTTCCGCAGTATTTCCGGCAGTATGGGCGCTCGGTGAGGGCAGGGCGGAAAAGATATTCTACGGGACCGCGAAAACCATCGCGAGGACCGTGGCCGAGGACGCTTTCGGGATACTCGTATCGCGCGGCATGAAGCTCAAATGCGTTACGATCACCTCGAAGGAAAAGGTCTGTATCCTCGAAAAGCCCGACTGCAATCCGGTGGCCTGCGAGCGGGCCTGCGGGCATTTTGACAGAGTAAACGACGCGGTATACGACATGCTCCTGCACGAGGAGCTCGCGGACCGCGTGACCATAGAGAAATACGCGGCAAAGCACAACGTCTGCCCGTTCGAGATGAGCCTCGACGTGGCGACCTGGGCGGATGCCGTGATCTGCGATTACAACTACATTTTCGACCCGAGCGCGCATCTGCGCAGGTTCTTTGACGCGGGCAGCACTGGCAGATACTGCTTCCTGATCGACGAGGCGCACAACCTCGTGGAACGCGCCCGCGACATGTACAGCGCCGGATTCATCAAAGAGGATTTCCTGACCGCAAAGGCGGTACTGAAGGGCGCACGCAAAGGTAAGGGCGATGACTGGAAGATCGAGGCGGAGAAGGACCGGCTGGCGGGGACGCTCGAGGCGTGCAACAAGGCGCTGCTGGCCATGAAGCGCGAGTGCGACGACTTCGAGGTATGGGAGGACTGCGACAAATTCGCGGCGGCTCTGTCGCGGTTTGTCGGCGTGTACGAGGACATTTCGCGGGACCTCAATCCCGAGGAGAATGAGGCGATCCGGGACCTGTATTTCGACGCGAGGCATTTCCTCGACATGCATGAGAGCATGGACGGGGACTACACCATTTACACGGATTTCACGGGGGACCGCAAATTCAGGCTGCGCCTGCAGTGCATGGAGCCGCGGCGCAATCTCGAGAGCTACCTCATGTATTCGGTGAGCAGTATATTTTTCTCGGCGACGCTGATCCCCGTGCGGTACTACATGGAGCAGCTCGGCGGGCGCGAGGATGACTACGCGGTGTACGCGGATTCGCCGTTTGACACGAAGCGGCGGCTGCTGATGGTCGGGACAGATGTCAGCACGAAATACACGCGGCGCGGCGAGGACGAATACGCCAGGATCGCGCGGTACATCACCGAATTCACGCAGGCGAAAAAGGGCAATTACATCGTATTTTTCCCGTCTTACAGGCTGATGGAAGACGTGCGGGAGCTGATCGGCGACGACATGCCCGGCATAGTCATGCAGGAGCGGACCATGCGCGAGGAGCAGAAAGAGGAGTTCCTTGCGGCATTTTCCGAGGCGCCGGACGAGATGAGAGTCGCGTTCTGCGTGATGGGCGGCATTTTCGCGGAGGGTATCGACCTGCAGGGCGACAGGCTGATCGGAGTCGTGGTCGTAGGCACGGGGCTGCCGATGGTCTGCAACGAGAGGGAGCTGTTCCGCGGGTATTTTGACGAGAAAAAGCACATGGGCTTCGAGTATTCGTACCTCTACAGCGGCATGAACAAGGTCATGCAGGCAGCGGGGCGCGTGATCAGGACGGCGGACGACGTGGGCGCGATACTGCTGCTGGACGAGCGGTTCGCGACGAGGCAGTATCTCGAGCTGTTCCCGCGCGAATGGGCCGACTGGGAGCGCGTGAGCATAGATACCGTGGGCCGGAAGCTGGAGGAATTCTGGGGCTCGGTCGGGACGCGGTGAACGGCGGAAGTCTGTTTGAATGGATAAATTTCCTTAACTATGGTAAAATCAGAATAAGGGCGTGCCGGGATGGAGTTCCCGGCCGCCATGATGGGCACCGGGACGGCAGAATGGCTGCGCCGGCGCACAGAAAGGATATCGGAGAAGGAATGAAATACTACTTTATAGTTAATCCCGGCTCGCGTACCGGCAAGGGAATGGGGCTCTGGCAGCAGCTGGAGGAGCGGATCAAGGCCGGGAACATCGAGTACGAGGTATTTAAGACCGCGAAGGGCGGGGACGCTACGGAATTCGCGAAGAGAATCTGCGCGGAGCATCCGGAGCAGAAACGCATCATCATGGTCGGCGGCGACGGCACGGCCAATGAGATAGTGAACGGTCTGTCGGGATATGAGAATTTTGAGCTCGGATACGTTCCGACCGGATCGAGCAACGATCTGGCGCGCGGATTCGGGATAACGCAGGACAGCGCGGCGGCGCTGGATAAAGTACTCGCGTCGAATACAACCCGTGAGGTGGACCACGGTATCGTGGAATTTGTTGAGGGCGGCGCGGATGCTGCTTTCAGGAAATTCGCGGTGAGCTCCGGAGTGGGGTATGACGCCGACATCTGCTACGAGGCGCTGAACTCGTCGCTGAAGAGTTTCCTTAATAAGATCGGGCTCGGAAAGCTGATCTACTACATCCTAGGGATCAAGCTCATTTTCACGAACAAGCGCGCGGCGGTAAAGGTCACCGTGGACGGCGGGAAGCCGGTCACATACAAAAAGCTGCTTTTCGCGGCGGCGATGAATACGCAGTACGAGGGCGGCGGCATGCCGATGGGTCCCGGCGCGGACCCGACCGACGGCAAAGTCACGGTCTGCGTGGTGCATGACATATCGAGGATCAAGCATATGCTGCTGATGAGCTCCATTCTCAAAGGTAAGCACATCAGGCACAAGGGCGTTGAGCTGATCACATGCAAGAGCATGGAGATCGAGGCCGACAGGCCGCTCGTGGTGCACACCGACGGCGAATTCGCCGGAAAGCACAGAGTGGTAAGGTTTTCGTGCGTGCCGGAGAAAGTGAAGATGCTGGTGTAATATGAAGAATAACGGAGGGTGCCTGTCACCATACCCATGTGGGTCTGGTGACAGGCACCCTTTTTCGTTGCCGCCCGTGCCGACGATAGTCGGACACAGAGACGAAAGAACCGTCCCCGAAAAACTCTTGACCGCAGGCGTTTTTGCAGGTACAATAAATTGCGTTAAAGTTGCACCACATCACCACGTTAAAGGAAGGAAGACGGATATGAAAAACAAAAGAATTCTGATCGCCGCGCTGGTCTGTATTGCGGTGATCGCACTGGTTGCCATTGTTCATGCCGTGGGGGCGGGCTCGTTTTCGGGTACTGCATGGGCGCTTCTTCCGGCTCTCGTAGCCATCGCACTGGCACTGATCACTAAGGAAGCGTACTCCTCGCTCTTCATCGGAGTGCTGCTCGGCGCGTTCATGGCGGCTGAGTGTTCGGTGCTCGGAACTGTGGATATGCTCACTGTGGACGGCCTGACCGCCGCTGTTGCCGATAACGCAGGTATCTACCTGTTTCTCGTTATCCTCGGCATCATCGTTGCGCTCGTTAATAAGTCCGGCGCTTCGCGCGCGTTCGGAACCTGGGCGCAGAAACACATCAAGACCAAGGCAGGCGCGCTGCTCGCGACATTTGCGCTGGGCGTGCTCATTTTCATTGACGATTATTTCAACTGCCTGACCGTAGGTTCGGTTATGTCGCCTGTTACCGACAGCAAAAAGATCTCGAGAGTCAAGCTCGCGTACATCATCGACGCGACCGCCGCTCCCGTCTGCATGATCGCGCCCGTTTCCTCGTGGGCTGCGGCTGTTTCGGGCTGCGTTGAGAGCGAGACCTACACCGGCATCGCGCTGTTCGTCAGGGCTATTCCCTATAATTTCTACTCAATCCTTACCTTTGTGTTCATCATCGGACTGGTTGTGCTCGGCTTCGATTACGGCAAGATGAGCGGCTTTGAGATCAAGGCCCGCGAGACCGGCGACCTGAGCATCCTCGATGTAGATGTAAATGATGACAAGAACATCCGCGAGGTTGTGGAGAACGGACCCGTTACTCCCGCGCGCGGCAAGATCATCGACCTCGTGCTTCCAATCCTGCTGCTGATCGGCCTGTGCATCTGGGGCCTCATCAGAAACGGTTTCCAGTCGCTCGGCGGTGAGGGCAGCGTGATCGACGCGTTCTCCGAGACCGATTCGTATGTCGGCCTGCCTTGGGGAAGCATCGTGGCGCTCGTTGTCATCATTATTTATATGCTCGTCCGCAAGATCGTGACCTTCGAAGAGGCCATGGAATGCGTTCCGAAGGGCTTTGTCGCGATGGTTCCCGCCATCACGATCCTTGTGCTGGCTACCTCGCTTAAGAATATGACGAACGGCGCGCTCTCGGCGTCCGAATTCGTTAAGGCAATGATGGCGAATGCCGGCGGACTCGCATGGTTCCTGCCTGCGATCACATTCGTGGTGGCCTGCGTCATCGCGTTCGCGACCGGTACTTCATGGGGGACTTTCGGTATCCTGATCCCGATCGTTTCGGTTGTATTCCCCGAGAGCAGCTCGCTGTTCTTTGTAGGAATCTCGGCCTGCCTCGCCGGCGCTGTTTGCGGCGATCACTGCTCGCCCATCTCCGATACGACGATCATGTCCTCCGCAGGCGCGCACTGCAACCACATCGACCACGTAGAGACCCAGCTGCCGTACGCCCTCTCCGTGGCGGCGATCTCGTTCGTGACCTACGTTATCGCGGGACTGCTCGACATGGCGGGACTCGTATGGCTGTCAATCCCGATCGGAGTGGCACTGACCATCCTGTTCCTGGTTGTGGCAAAGAAGACCGTGGGGAAGGAAAACTGACCGTTTCCATGACATTTATAAGACCGTTTCCTGAGGGAAGCGGTCTTTTTGGGTCTTTTTGGGGTCTTTTGGGTCTATTTTGGTCTTTTTTCGTACTTCCGATTTCGTGTGGCAAATGTTACAAGAGTTTTACGAGCGTTGTACAATGTTCACAATTCTACAATCGGCGAATGAGCGGTATCTTGTGAATTTTTCAACTTGAAAATAAAAAACTCCATGATTTATAATTTCAAGCGTTAGTTAGATGTACCGCTATGCCCTCAAATACGGGGCATCCGGTATCGGTTTGTTTGTGTAACACAGGAAGTAAGGGAAAAAATGGAAACAGATTTAAAGGTTCTTGTCTTCAGGGACAGGGACAAAAAGAAAAACGTAAAGGAGAAACGCAGTTTTCTTAGCCGCATCCCGATGGGAAAACGCGGCATCGCGATCGCGGCGGCAGTTGTTTTGCTGATCGCGGCAGCAGTTGTCTCGGATCTGTTCGGATTCGTCGGACACGGCGCATCGGCAGCAGAGGCAGAGACACAGAAGGCAGGCGCAGAGCTGCAGGCAGAGGGTCTGACCGAAGCGGCACAGGCGGCGGACGTACAGGCAGAGGCTGATGAAGCCGAGACACAGCAGGCAGCAGCTAAGCAGGATGAGGCCTCGGAAGCAGGCAAGATACAGTTCTCGGCAGCAATGAAGGCGCGCAAAAGCCTGGCAGAGCTCGCCAAGATGGGTGAGCTGGCCGACATCAATCTGATCGGCGCGCCCTACGCGATACAATTCGGTCTCAACGCGAACAGGAGCATGAGACTGCTTTCCGAAGGAGAGGATGAGGAATTCATATTCTTCCCGACCGATTTCGGTATCGGAAGAGACGATGACGAGCCGGCGCTCAGTGATGTGATCGCAGCAGGAAGTGACGCAGCAGTTGATGCGGCAGAAGACACAGTTCACACCCGCATGGACGACATCGAGGAAATGGTAGAGAGCCTGCCGGATCCCGAGGACGTACCGACCAAACTCACTTATCGCTACAACCCCGACATGATGATCGAGCAGACCGCCGAGAACATCGAAGTGCTCGAGAGGATCGTCGAGGCGGAGGCTACCGACCAGGACGTATACGGCAGGATGCTGGTAGCGAACGTGGTCATCAACCGTGTTCATTCGAAGTTTTTCAAAAACACCGTTAAGGGTGTAGTATTTGAGAAGATCGGCGGATACGAGCAGTTCGCTCCGATCCGCGACGGCAGGTACTTCACCGTACCGATCACCGAGAAAACCCGCGAGGCCGTAAGACGTGTGCTCGCAGGCGAGGACTATTCGGACGGCGCGCTGTATTTCTTCCAGAGAGACATCACGACCGACAAAAAGGCCGCATGGTTCGACAACAACCTGAAGTATCTGTTCAAGTACGGCTGCCATGAGTTCTATACCGAATTCAGCGAGTATAACAAGAGGAATAAGTAATACCGATCAGACCAAGCAGTGCCTGTCGCCATAAACAAAAATTATGGTGACAGGCACTGTTCATTACATGACCATTTGCTGATATGGTTTGATCGATTGTATATCGTCGGCCAGAGTTATCTTTAGTTCGCGTAGATCTATATCGTTCTGAATATCCAAAAAGTATTTGTCACTGACGCCAAAAAATCTGGCCAATCGAAGAGAAGTATCTGCAGTGATCTTTCTCCGGTCATGCAGAATATCCTGCACACGTGATACAGGAACCTTAATCTCCCGGGCCAGACGATATGCGGACAGACCGAGTGGCTGCATAAACTCTTCGATAAGGATCTCACTCATCTTGGGTGTTTCTATCCTGATATCCATTTGCGTTCACCTCACATTCTCTCACTAATGATAATCAACTATTTCGACATCGGTGAAAACTTCTCCCTCACAGCGAAAACATATCCTGTACTGATCATTGATGCGTATGCTATACTGACCTTCTCTGTCACCGCTCAGCGCCTCAAGATGATTACCGGGAGGAACTCTCAGATCTGACAACCCGGCAGCTTTATCTATAAGGATTAGCTTTCTTAGAGCAATTTTTTGTATTTGCTGAGGAAGCTTTGCAGAATAATACTGGTCGAAAATCTTTTTTGTTTCCTTGTCGGCAAAACTAGCTATCATTATTATACCTCTTTTACGTGTACACGTCAATCAGGCGTATCGCCGTTTTATGAGAAAGAGTTTATCATGCAGACCGGCATGCCGACAATGGTAATTATCCCGAAAAAAGATTGAAATTATATACAATGTGCACAGACATGCTGTTCTTGACTTTTAATACCCATGATGTGTATATTATGATACAAAGATTCAGCAGAGGGGGACCACACCATGCTCTACCACAGCACCAGAGATAAGAAACTGACAGCCAAGGCATCCGAGGCCATCCTGCGCGGCATCGCGCCCGACGGCGGACTGTACGTGCCGGAGGAGATCCCGAAGCTCGACAAGAGCTTCACGCAGCTGGCGAAGCTCGATTACCCGCATCTGGCGTACGAGGTCATGAAGCTGTTCATCGACGATTTCACGCCCGCGGAGCTCAAAGCCGCGGTCAATTCCGCATACAATACAAAGAATTTCGACCATGAGGACATCACCTGTCTCGTCGAGGCGGGCGACGCGTACTATCTCGAGCTGTTCCACGGCCGCACCATCGCTTTTAAGGACATGGCGCTCTCGATCCTGCCGTACCTCATGAAGACTTCGGCAAAGAAGAACGGCGTGCACGATGAGATCGTCATCCTTACCGCGACCTCGGGCGACACCGGCAAGGCAGCGCTCGCGGGATTTGATTCCGTCGAGGGTACCAGCATCGTCGTATTCTACCCGAAGGACGGCGTCAGCCCCGTGCAGGAGCGGCAGATGGTCACCCAGGCCGGCGCTAACACGCACGTCATCGGCATCAGGGGCAATTTCGACGATGCCCAGCGCGAGGTAAAGCGCGCGTTCACCGACGCGGAACTCAATAAGAAAATGAAGCAGGCCGGCTACGTATTCAGCTCGGCCAACTCGATAAACATCGGCCGTCTCGTGCCGCAGATAGCGTACTATGTATACGCGTACACGCGCCTGATGCCCAAGGAGATCAATTTCGTCGTGCCCACGGGCAATTTCGGCAACATCCTCGCCGCGTACTACGCGTACCGCATGGGCGTGCCGATCCACAAACTCATCTGCGCGTCGAACGAGAACAAAGTCCTCTACGATTTCTTCGAGACCGGCGTGTACGACAGGAACCGCGATTTCATCCTTACAAGCTCGCCGAGCATGGACATCCTCATCTCGAGCAACCTCGAGCGTCTGGTAGCGGAGCTGGCAGGAGACAAAACAGGCAAGCTCATGAAGGAGCTCGCCGAGACCGGCAGATACGAGCTGCCACAGAACGCGAAAAAGGCCGAGGCCCTGCAGCTGTTCGAGGGCGAGTTCGCGACCGAGCCCGAGATGGCGGCGCGCATCAAGAGCCTCTACGAGGAGGAGGGCTACATCCTCGATCCTCACACCGCGGTAGCGTCAGCGGCATATGAAAAGTACCGCGCCCGCACCGGCGACGAGACCATGACCGTCATCGCCTCCACCGCGAGCCCGTACAAATTCACCCGCGCCGTGCTCACCGCGATCGATGCGAAGAAATATGCGAAGATGAAAGACTTTGATCTGTTCCCTGAGCTGGAGAAACTCTCGGGCGTGAAGCTGCCGAAGGCGATAAAGGATATCATGACTGCGCCGGTAAAGCACAACGTAGTATGTGATAGGGATAAATTGATCGAGGAGATTGAGAAGATATATTTAAAGTAAACTAAAAAGAAAAGAATACCAGGCCATGGATATGGTAATCCCGGAGATTGTACAATTTGCCGGAAGTGCCGTATCCATGGCCTTTTTGCGCCTTTTCGACCAAAAAAGTAACGAAAATAGTTTCAAATCGAGGAAATAATCCAAAAAAATCATCAACATGACATATTTTTACCATAAAGGACGGCAATAATAGCCGCAGAGTCAAACGTCCGCGGCAGGGGGGAGCACATCACTTATGTGTCACATCCTAAAAACACTGTGGTGTATCGGTTTCTGCGGCGGTTCCTATGAAGCACGGTTTGACTTCATAGCATCCGGTGCGGTGCGGTTGTATTAAAACCCACGAAGGTATTGACCTTTGGGGCTTGAATTGATATAATCGATATCGTATGGGATGAGTTATGCGTGTATGCGGCGCATGACACGTTTTCAACCATTTATTTTATTCCAAGGAGGAACAAGAATGAAGAAGTTTTTCAAGGCTCTTGCACTCGTACTTGCTCTTGCCCTTGTAATCGGCGTGGTTCCCGCTCAGGCTACCTCTGCTAAGATCAAGGCTAAGAAGACCCTGTACGTTGACGGTGCAAAGGGCACAAGCACAGATGGCAAGCTTACCTCTAGCTACAAGAGCAGAGTTGCTATCTACAAGCTTGCAGGTGATAAGAAGTCTGTTGCTGCAGACCACACCTACAAGGCAGTTATCAAGAGCGGCGATTCCGTT
Source organism: Lachnospiraceae bacterium (assembly GCA_016288005.1). Lineage (GTDB taxonomy): Bacteria > Bacillota > Clostridia > Lachnospirales > Lachnospiraceae > RUG11977. The sequence continues at coordinate 859 of JAEEXY010000052.1, read as the reverse complement.
ACTAAGACTAAGAAGTACGTTTACGCTGCAGATCTTGGTAAGTCAGTAGTAGAGATCTTCAAGGACGGCGAGTCTCTTGGAACATCTGTTATTACTGTTAAGAAGAACGCTACTGATGCTACTCTTACCCTTACCGGTTTTGAAGATGGTCAGGAAGTAGTTTGCGGCGTTAAGACCACTGTTACCCTTCCTCGTAAGGGCGTTGACAGCGATGAGAGAAGACTCTTCGTTGACGACAAGGAAGTAACAGCTGTTGAGGGTCAGCCTCGTGTATACAAGGTTGCTTTCACAAAGGCCGGCGATCACAAGGTAAGATTCGAAGCTTTCCAGAGCGCTGAGCTTGACGCTGTTACCACTCCCGCTAAGGAGATCACAGTTAAGGCTGTTATGCCTACCGCTGAGTCTGCTAAGCAGGTTACCGCTAATAGCTTCGCTGTAACATTCACCGGAGATATGACCGATCTTGTTAACAAGGATAATATCACCAATGATATGGTATACTATCTCATCGCTGACAAGCCCGTTGTTACCGGCGTTGTTAAGGATGTAAAGGTTGAGAAGGAAGTTGTTACAATTACAATGTATTCTAACTTTGCATCTGACAGAGATTACTACTTTGCATATGGCAATGCTGATGCTGTTAAGTTCCATACCGCAAAGAACGACATCAAGTATGCTACCGAGATGAGACTCATCAAGGCTGATGCATATTATGTTGGCGCTGAGACTCCTGTTGTTTACAAGTTCTATAACGCTGACGGCGTTGAGCTTGATATCGAAGGACAGTCGGCTACTCTTTCGTATGATTCTGAGGTTGCTTACCTTATCGGCGAGAAGCTTTACTTCTTCAAGGAAGGTA
>JAEEXY010000128.1 GCA_016288005.1 Lachnospiraceae bacterium | reverse complement strand
CCTGCGGAAGAACACATATCAAGATGGCGAAGCCTATGGGCCGTTCCGACGATATGCTCATCATCCGCGGAGTAAACGTATTCCCGAGCCAGATCGAAACAGTTCTTTTGAACAACGGATACGCTGCGAATTATCTGATCGTGGTTGACCGTGTGAACAATACGGATACATTCGAGGTTCAGGTAGAGATGACACCCGAGATGTTTACCGACAGTATCGCCGAGATCGAGGCAAAGCAGAAAACTCTCGTAGAAGGCCTGAAATCAATGCTCGGAATTAAGGCAAAGGTTACACTGCTCGCACCGAAGTCGATAGCAAGGAGCGAAGGTAAGGCAGTCAGGGTTATTGATAATCGTAAGCTGCACTAAGATGGGAGGAGCAAAATGAGCGTTAAGCAGATTTCTGTTTTTTTGGAGAACAAACCCGGAACACTTAAGAAGATGACAGGTTTCCTTGCCGGTCACGGCATCGACATCCGTGCCATTTCGGTATCGGAGACCGTTGGCTTCGGCGTGGCAAGACTGATCGTGGACGACGCCCTGAGTGCGATCAATACTCTCAACGAGAATGATTTCATCGCGAACCTGACACCGGTACTTGCGATCGAGGTTCCGGATGAGGCGGGCGGACTGGACGGACTGCTTGCGATATTCTCCGAGCTTGAGGTCAATATCGAGTATATGTACGCGTTCTCGAGCAGCAGAACGATGGCGCACGCATACATGATCTTCCGCGTTGCGGATACCAAGACCGCGGAGGCGAAGCTCACGGGCAAGGGCATTAAGATCCTTTCGCAGGAAGATATCGCGAAGATGTGAAATAATTACTATTCACAGCAAATCTGTGTTAAGTGCAAAACGCAAGTATACTTGCAGTTTTGCACTTGCACAGATTATGCTGTAAAGGCTGGACAAAACACATGAATAAACGGAGAGCCGTGTAACGGCGACGGGCGGCAAAGCCGACCGGTTTATGAATGTTTTGGACAGTTGTAAATAGTAATATATGTAATTCTCTTCAAAAGAATGTAAAATATTAAGATGGTATAGCCGAACCGGCACACAGTCTGATAGAATAACTGTGTACGGTTCGGTTTATTCTTTTTAAGGAGTATTGCTATGTGGGCGTTTAACAGTGTTTTTTATCAGATATATCCGCTGGGGTTCTGCGGTGCGCCTTTTGAAAATGACGGGATACTTGAACACAGGATACTGAAGGTGATCGACTGGATCCCGCATATTAAAAAGCTGGGTGCCGACGCGATATACTTTTCTCCGGTATTTGAATCGGATACGCACGGCTACAATACGCGCGATTATACAAAGATCGATGTGAGGCTCGGAACGAATGAGGACTTTAAAAAAGTCTGCGATGAGCTGCATGCGAACGGGATAAAGGTTGTCCTTGACGGCGTGTTCAATCATGTCGGAAGAGGCTTCCCGCAGTTCAGGGATGTGATCGAAAAGCGCGAAGCGTCGACTTATGTCGACTGGTTCGCGAGGATCGATTTCGGCGGGAATTCAAATTATAACGACGGTCTCTGGTATGAAGGCTGGGAAGGCAACTTCGACCTCGTGAAGCTGAATCTGCGCAATGAAAACGTCATTAACCATATACTGTCGGCTGTCGGAGGATGGATAGATGAGTTCGGCATAGACGGGATCAGACTGGATGTCGCGTACTGCCTCGACCGTGAGTTCCTGCGCAGGCTGAGAGAGTTTACCGATTCGAAAAAGGCGGATTTCTTCCTGCTCGGAGAAGTACTGCACGGTGAATACGGCCGGATGCTGAACGAGATGCACATTCATTCGCTTACGAATTACCAGTGCTACAAGGGACTGCATTCCGCGATCAATTCGATGAACCTTTTCGAGATCGTTCACTCGCTGCTGCGGCTCTTCGGGCCCGAGGACTGGACGGTCTGCCGCGGCGGACATCTGCTCTCGTTTGCTGATAATCATGATGTTTCGAGGATTGCCTCGATCATACAGAATCCCGCGCAGCTGCCGCAGGTGTACGGTTTTGTATTTACCATGCCGGGCATTCCGTGCGTTTACTACGGAAGCGAGTGGGGCGCAAAAGCTGACAAGGGCATGGGCGATCCGGCGCTCAGACCTTCGTTTGAAGCACCGGAGTGGAATGAGCTGACCGATATTATCGCAAAGCTCGCGGATATAAAGAAGAACAGTAAGGCCTTGAATTACGGCGGTTTTAAGAGCCTGATGCTGACAAACCGCCAGTGTGTTTTTGGAAGAGAATGCGAAGACGAAAGGCTCATGGTCGCGATCAATATCGATTCCGAGCCGTTTTGGGCGCATTTTGACGCACGCGCGGGACAGGCGGTCGATCTGATGACCGGAAACATGCATGATTTCGGCGGAGGCAGCGAACTGCCGCCGTACAGTATACAGATATGGAAGGTGTGAATATGGGAACGAACTGGGAAAGTATAGCAAAGAAGATTGAAGAAAAGGAAAAGGCGGTAGTTCTGCGCAGCAGGGGCAAGATCCCCTATACCGCGAAGAACCATGTGTTTGACGACAGATCCGCGCGGAAGGACATATGCTGGTGGACCAACGGTTTCTACGGCGGAATGCTCTGGCAGCTTTATCATTCGACCGGTGAAGAGATATTTGAGAAGGAAGCGAGAGTCATAGAAGAGAAGCTCGATACGGCGCTCCTTGATTACAACGGAATGGACCATGACGCGGGCTTCAGATGGCTTCCGACGTCGGTGGCCGCATACCGTCTGTTTAAGAACCCCGAGTCGAAGAACCGCGGCCTGCTCGCGGCCGAGATCCTTGCGGGACGCTTCAATCCCAACGGCAATTTCATCCGTGCCTGGAATGACTGGGGTGACGGAAGGGATACGACCGGCTGGGCCATCATCGACTGCATGATGAACCTCCCGATACTGTACTGGGCTTCGGACGAGCTTAACGATCCGCGTTTTAAGGCGATCGCAATGCTCCATGCGGACACGGCGGCAAAGAACTTTATCCGTGAGGACGGCTCGATAAGACATATCGTTGGCTTCGATCCCGCGACCGGAGAATATCTTCGGGATTACGGCGGACAGGGCTACGGCGAGGGCTCGTCATGGACGCGCGGACAGGCGTGGGGACTGTACGGATTTACTCTTTCCTACCTGCATACGCGTGAGCAGAGATATCTGGATACAGCGATTAAGATCGCGGACAGGTTTGCCGGGCGCATCCCGGAGGACGGCCTGATCCCGGTTGATTTCGATCAGCCCGCTGAGCCCGCATACAAAGATTCCACTGCTGCTGCGATCGCGGCGTGCGGCTTCCTGACTCTGGCGGACTGCGTGAGCGACGGACGGAAGTACCTTGGTGCGGCAGAAAAAATGCTCTCGGCACTCGACGATAAAGACTGTGATTACGATCCTTCGCATGACGAACTGCTCACACGCTGCACGGCTGCTTATCACGACGCGGAGCATGAGTTCCCGATCATTTACGGAGACTACTATTACATTGAGGCAATATGGAAGCTGACCGGCAGGGAACTGTTCATTTGGTAAACAGGGTTTGTCCGGCTGTGAATAGTAACATGAAACGGAAACCATTGAAAAAGGAGTAAAAATGGCATTTAAACCGAAGACGACAGATTATAAACTGAGCCCTTTTACCGGGCTTACGCGCGAGAGCTGGCTCGAGGCAGCCGAGTACCTGATGGAGGGGATATTCTCCAATATACCCGATATTGAGGCGCCCGTGGTGATGCCCAGATACGAGACCGAGGTTACCTACCCGCATGAGGGCGACCCCGAGTGGAGGTTCAAGGCCGAGATATTCGAGGGGCTTACACGCTCGTTCTTTATCGCGGCGCCGCTCATAAAAAACAGGCCCGACGTCACGCTGAACGGCATCTGCCTGCGCGAGTATTACAAAAAACAGGTGCTATCTGCGGTAACGCATAAGGAAAAGAATTACGTTTTCAATTTCACCGACATGAAAAAAATGGCGGCCCCGGACAATCCCGAG
>JAEEXY010000127.1 GCA_016288005.1 Lachnospiraceae bacterium | reverse complement strand
AAACAGACTTCCTGATGAGGAAGCATTCTATGAGCAAAGATGAAGAAAAAAAGGCCAAAAAGATAGCATTGGTCATCTGCGCATCGAATAACGAGAGGCACCGCAATATCATCACTTCGGTCCACTCGGAGCTGAAAAGGCGCGGAGACTACATATTTTACGTGCTCACCAATTACGGTGTTTTCATCAACGGAGAAGAAAAAGAATACCGTCACGGCGAGGCTGCGAACTACAGCCTGATCGACCATATGGAGCTGGACGGCTGCATTATTGAGGCGAATCTCGGCAGCAACGGTCTGGCCGGAGAGATAGCGGGCAAGCTTATCAGGCGGGGTGTGCCTGTCGTTACGATCAATATAGATGTGCCCGGAGTGCCCGCAGTGCATCTCGATTCACAGGATGCAGCGTACGAGCTGCTCGAGCATCTGGTGATCAGGCACGGCTGCAGGAATATCAATCTGGTCCTGAACGAGGGCAACAGACGCATTTCCGACAGCGCCCGCGCGGCATACCGCGATGTTCTGGAAAAGCACGGTATCCCCGTCGACGAGAGAAGGATACTGGACAGTCTGGTGGGTATCCAGATAGGCAGACAGATATACGATAAATACGACAGACGCGGCGTTATGCGTGACGCCGATGCCGTGATCTGCGTGCATGACGTATGCTCCCTGGGACTGACCATGGAGCTCGAGAGCAGGGGGATCAGGGTCCCCGACGATATCAGGGTATGCTCGTTCAATTACAGCAGCAACAGCATGGTATTCAGACCGTCGGTAACGGGCATCGACCGCAGGGATAAGGATGCGGCGGTGCTTGCGTGCGATGTGCTGAAACGGCTGATGAACGGCGAGCAGGTTTCGGAGGCGACTATATATAAGGGCAGGACCGTCTTCCGCAGAAGCTGCGGCTGTGACGCATGTGACGGGGATAACGACGGGAGCGCCGGCATATATCAGAACCTGATATTCAACAAGGTCGAGGCGGCCAGCCAGATAAAGAGCGCGATGTATCTGAGCGACATACTCGAGCAGGTGGAGACGATCGGGCAGCTCAGCAGCGGCATAGACGGCATGATGAAGGGGCTTGAGATCGCTTCTTATTACTGCTGCCTGAACGAGAGCGACATCGACTACATCATGAGCGACAGGGCGGATACAAAGACCGACGCGGATGCGCCGTACGATCCTGTCATGCGGGTGATCGCAGGCAGGAGCACGGGCGGAGACGTTTTCTCGGGCGAGACCACATTCCCGATCGGGGATATAATCCCCGTGGAGGCTCACGCCGGAGACATACTCATATTTTATCCGATCCACTACAGGAACAGGGATTTCGGCTATATGGTCATCCACAATGATTATATGCCGGTCAATGTATATAATTACCGCATATGCCATGAGAGCCTCGGAAACAACATCGCGAATCTCCACAGGCAGATGATCCTGCGCAGCAACCTGAAAGCGCTCGAGGAGCTGCATATGCACGATCAGATGACGAATCTGTACAACCGCCACGGGCTCAGCAGGTTCGCGCCCGGTTTTGAGGAGAGCGGGAGCTTTTCGGTCGTAATGATCGATATGGACGGCCTCAAATCGATAAACGATACCTTCGGACATCTCGCGGGAAACAACGCGATCTGCAACCTGGCCGACGCGGTCATCGAATCGGCCGATAACGAAGATTTTATATCCAGATACGGAGGAGATGAGTTCCTGATCCTCTCGCACCACACGGATGAGGGGTATCTGACCGGTTTGAAGGAATCGGTCAACTCCCGTCTCGCGCAAGCCGTGGAGCGTCAGCGCCTGCCGTATGACATCGGGATGAGCTTCGGCTATGCCGTGTCAAGGCCCGACGCGCGCCTGCAGCTTAATACCGCCATCGAAGAGGCGGATAAGGCCATGTATGTCGAAAAGAACGAGAAAAAGCAGAGGCGTTCTTCTTGACAATCACAGGCATTCGGAGTATTGTAATCATAGTGAATTTCTCTTATTCAGAGTGACGGAGAGGAAAAACTCTGTGAAGTCACGACAACCCCGCTTTTGCGGAAGGTGCCAAGTTGAGCGAGTAAGCGAACTCGAACAATAAGAGGATTTGAATATGTGCATTCAGGTCCGCTTGATTTTTCGAGCGGACATTTTTTTGCTGCTGATCTGCCTATGGCACAGCGGCATTTACGAAAGGAGATCCGTATGGAGAGAAGATTATTTACATCAGAGTCGGTTACCGAAGGACATCCCGATAAAGTCTGCGATCAGATTTCGGATGCGGTGCTCGACGCTATGCTTGCGCAGGACCCCATGAGCCGTGTGGCCTGTGAGACCTGCTGCACCACAGGACTGGTGCTCGTCATGGGCGAGATCACCACAAAGGGCTATGTTGACATCCAGAAGATCGTGCGCGATACCGTGCGCGAGATCGGATATGACCGCGCGAAATACGGCTTTGACGCCGATACCTGCGGTGTTATGGTAGCGCTGGACGAGCAGTCGAGCGACATCGCGATGGGTGTTAACGTTTCCGCGGAGCAGAAGGCTGCTTCGGACATCGACATCACCGACGCCGGCAGTGTTGACGCCGAGAACGCGCTCAAGGACAAATGCGCCGAGGCCGATCCCGACAATGTGGGCGCGGGCGATCAGGGCATGATGTTCGGTTATGCGTCGAACGAGACCGAGGAGTATATGCCTTATCCCATCTCACTGGCTCACAAGCTTACCCGTAAGCTCGCCGAGGTCCGCAAGAACGGTACCTTAAAGTATCTCCGTCCCGACGGCAAATCACAGGTTACCGTTGAGTACGATGAGGAGGGCAAGCCCGCCAGGATCGAGGCTGTTGTCCTTTCGACCCAGCACGATCCCGATGTGACCCAGGAGAAGATCCACGAGGACATCAAGAAGTATGTATTCGATCCCGTGCTTCCCAAGAACATGCTCGATGAGAATACAAAGTATTATATCAATCCTACCGGACGTTTCGTTATCGGCGGACCCAACGGTGACTCGGGACTTACCGGCCGCAAGATCATCGTTGATACCTACGGCGGATACGCGCCTCACGGCGGCGGAGCGTTCTCGGGAAAGGATCCGACAAAGGTTGACCGTTCAGCCTGCTACGCAGCCCGCTATGTCGCAAAGAATATCGTAGCCGCGGGACTTGCCGACAAGTGCCAGATCCAGCTGAGCTACGCTATCGGAGTTGCGCGCCCGACATCGATCAATATCGACACCTTCGGCACCGGAAAGCTCTCTGATTCCAAGCTCCTCGAGATCATCCGCGATAACTTCGATCTGCGCCCCGCAGGCATCATCAAGATGCTCGACCTGCGCCGCCCGATCTACAAGCAGACCGCATCCTACGGCCATTTCGGACGTACCGATCTCGATCTGCCCTGGGAGAAGCTCGACAGGGTTGAGACGCTGAAGAAGTACCTGTAATTAAGATGGAACGATAAGACAAGGGGACGGTTCTTCCGTCCCCTATTTTCTTACCTCTTTTCCGCACGGGCGGCGACGAGTAAAACTTCCGGAGACACGCTCTCGCTTCGATTCGGACGCAGCGGATACTAAGCGCCATCTCGCGTGTAACACGCTCGATGTACGTTCGCTCAGACCTCAGCTCGCGTTTCACGCTTCTGCCGCGGGTATATGCACCTGTTCAAGACTTTCAGTCTTGACAGCTGCATACAACCTGCGGCACAGGCTTTCGCCCGGCTGAGGTCTTTCGCTTCTCGCGCAAGTGCCGGCGTCCTCAACGAGTCCCGGAAGTTTTCTCTGCAGCGCCCGTGCAGCAGCGGACCGGTGAGGACGGAAGAACCGTCCCCCTTTTCCTGCAACCCACACTACGGTACGTTTATAAGTGCAGGCGGCGGCTCGGGTACGGCGGGATCTTAATATCGCGCCGAAGACAAAAGCAATGGGCTCGCGGCGGTAACTCCCGAAACGAATTGCATTTGTCCGACGGACCCGCGTTTTTAGCCGAGTCGAAATCGCCTCTAGAGCAGCAAGGCGCGAAGCCGTTGCTGA
>JAEEXY010000126.1 GCA_016288005.1 Lachnospiraceae bacterium | reverse complement strand
CCGAGCAGCTCTCCGGCCTTTTTCAACAATGCATCGACATCCGATACGTCGCTCCCCCATCCGGTCACCAGGCGGATCGGGATCATGCCCTCTTTTTCGGGAGCCCATTCATAGAAAAAGAAATCCTTTTCCAGCTCCCTGACCACGGTCACGGGCAGCACGGGGAATATCTGGTTTGTCTGCGATACGGAATAAAAGCTCACGCCGAGTCCCGCCAGCCCGTCTCTGAGCCTTTTTGCAAGGCTGTTGGCATGCGCCGCCATCTTAAAATATATGCTGTCCTTTCCGCCGTCGAGCAGTGCCTCGAACTGGACTCCGATCAGCCTGCCCTTTGCGAGCATCCCGCACTGACGCTTTATCATGAAACGGAAATGATCGTCCATTGCCTTATTGAGGATTACGAGCGCCTCTCCGAACAGCGCGCCGTTCTTTGTGCCTCCGATGTAAAACGCATCGCAGAGCTTCGCGAGTTCCCCGATGCTGAGATCGTTTTGATCCGATGTAAGTGCAGAGCCGAGTCTCGCTCCGTCAACATACAAAAGCAGGTCCTTTTCTTTGCACTTTTCTCTGAGTGCAGTCATCTCAGCTTTGCTGTAGAGCGATCCGATCTCGGTAGGCTGCGAAATGTAAGCCATGCGCGGCAGTACGGTGTGCTCATCGTCGTACTCCTCCATAGCCAGATCTATCATCCCGGGAGTAAGTTTCCCGTCCGGGCTGTCCATAGCGGTCACACGGTGACCTGTGCCTTCCACCGCTCCGGTCTCATGCTTGTAGATATGTCCCGAGCGCGCGGCTATCACCGATTCATAGGGTCTGAGCGCCGCTGCGATCACCGTTACGTTGCACGGAGTGCCTCCCACCATCATGTGGACGGCGCAGTCCTCGATACCGATCAGCTCGCGGATCATGCGCGCCGCGTTATCACAGTGCGGATCCATGCAGTATCCGTCTGTATGCTCAAGGTTGGTCTTCGCGAGAGCCTCCATTACCTTAGGATGTGCTCCCTGGCTGTAATCCGAACGAAAATAGATCATTTTTTCCTCCGTGCGCAAATAAAATAATTTGAAATCAGTATATACCTTATCGAACTGCTTGTCGAATAAAAAATCAGTAAAATATCCGTCTTCCCGCCTGCCGCCCATGCTGCATTTTTATGGTTGACACCGACCGTAAAACGATGTATCATAATTTATTGCGTGAGATAAATTCTCGCAGCGTGCTGGGATAGCTCAGTCGGTAGAGCGATTGATTCGTAATCAATAGGTCGTGGGTTCAAGTCCCATTCTCAGCTCGTGGAGAGCCTTGAAACAATCGGGTTTCAGGGCTTTTTCCATATGTGAGGTGCTATATGCGTGAACTAAATGAAAACGATAAAACTACATTAAATGAGGATGCGGCCATCTACGGCAAACGAGACGAGCGCGGCGCATTCGAGAAATTCAAATCGCTTACCGGCGCGGCAAAATGGGAGTTCTTCAGGGATTATTTCCTCTGGAAGCTGATCGCGATCGCTGCGGGCATCGTAGTGCTTGTCCTGCTTATAATCAAGATCGTCACGCCCGCCCAGGAAAACGTCTGCAACATCGCGGTACTCGACAATCCTTTTTCCCAGCCCGCCTACGACATATGCGACGCAAAGCTTAACGAGGCGTTCGTGACCGATGAAAAGCTCCAGCGCGTTTCACTCGATACCAACTATTACGTAACGACCGACGGGTATAATGCCCGTACCAGGCTGATGACCTATATCGCGGCGTCCGAGATCGATTTCATGATCCTTCCCGAAGCGGAGTTTCTCGGATATCTTGATTCCGGCGTGTTCGCCGATCTGGAGCCCCTGCTCTCCTCCGAGATGCAGACGAGTCTCGGTGAGCTGCTCACCTACAAGCCCACCTACTACGACACGGACGACCCTTCGGCCGTTCCCCCCACCGGCTCCAAAACATGCTACGCGGTAAATATAACCGGTTTCCTCAACAAACTTAACGGTTATGAGCTGGCAGACGATTATTATCTCACCTGCATCGTTAACTCGAAAAATCCGGATAAGCTCGAGAAAGTTATCTCGATCCTCAGTGAATAAATTAAGGAAGTGCCGGGGATTCCCCGGGACGAAGACACGAAGACATGGGGACGGTTCTTCTGTCTGCGAATTGCGCAGACAAAAGAACCGTCCCCATGTCTTATATAATACAACTTATCTCGCGATCTCCTTGCTGATCCTGTCAAACAGGCTCACAAAGTCTATCGGTCTCGAGAACAGCGCCGAAAATCTGTATTTGTAGGCTTTCTTGACCTCTGTTGCCGACGCGTCAGCGGTCAGCGCGAATATCGGAACGGTCTCACCGTCTTCCTTGCCGCTGATGCGGATGCACTTTGCGACAGAGAATCCGTCGAGCTCGTCCAGCACGGTATCGGCCATGACCAGATCGTAGGTCTTCGCCGGATGCGCGATAAACTCTATCACCGCAGATTTGCCGTCGCTGCAGGAATCAACCTCCGCTCCCATCGCGGTGAGCATGTTCCGGATCACCTCGTGGCTGAGCTTATTGCCCTCGGCGAGCAGTATCCTCTTGCCCGAAAAGTCATATATCTCTTCGTAACGTCCCGAGAAAGGTCTTACCGTGCCCGAAACGAACGCAAAGCCCTCGGGTACATAAACATCATCCAGGCTCTCTTCTCCGGGTTTGCTGTCGTAATCAAACTGCCTGCCGTAACTGATCTCGTTGATAGGCTTGTCATGAAATTCGTATACCGGCAGTTCGAGCTCCCCTTCCCCTGAAACAAGGCTCTTTAAGGCGCGGTTCATCGCCACCGCCTCGCTCTCTATCATCGCGAAACGCTCTGCTGACGCCTTAGTGTCGAGCGAGTCGTTCTTCGCGAGCGCGGCCATGCTGATAATGCCTGCGAGAGGCGATCGTACACGGTCGGTAACCTCTTTGATCAGGCGGGTCTGCTCATTGAAGAGCTTCCTCTGCTCCTCGAGCGCGTCGACCAGCTCCTGCTTGTATTTCAGATCTGCGGCGGTCTCGTCGTCGAGTCTTCTGAAGCACGAGAAGAATTTGATCTCGTCACCGGGCTGCTTTGTGGGCACGATGTTCTTGACTTTGACCCAGGAGTACTCTCCGTTTTCGTCGCGTACCCTGAAGTTCAGTTTTGTAACATTGATGTCATCAAGTATCCTGCGCGCGATGCCCTCGAGATCGAAGAAATCCGCAAAGGCCTTTTTGTCGTCCGGATGCACGAGCTTCTCCGCAAGGATCATGACTTCGATCCCGGCAAAGCCCTTGACCGGCCATCTGCCCCTGCTGTGATCCATCAGTGTCTCGAAGGCGCCTGTCTGCAGATCCACCTCAAAGATCTCATCGTAATAATCACGCCATACCTGAAGCAGTTGCCGAAGGATCGGCTCGTTGTTCCGCTCGTTTGCTCTAATGTCGGTATTTGCCATCTGATACTCCGTTCCGTGAAACAGTTATTTGGAGATCATCTCCATGATCTCATTGCTTCTTTCGATGAATGCCGTCATGGCCTCGGGTGCGAGAGGCTTGTGCGAAAGCATGGCCAGATCGTAGAGCTGTGCCACGATGAGCTCGACCTTATGCCCCTTCTTGTGCTCGGTCAAATACTTGACCAGAGTATTGCTGCTGTTGAGCGTCAGGGTCTCCTGTCCGCCGAACATATCGGTATCCATGCCGGGCATGCTGTACATCTTCATCATGTCGGACATACGGCGGCTCTCCTCACCGAGGGTCACTACGGATGATATCTTCTCATCCTTGAGCTTTTCGACCTTAACTTCGAGCTTGTCCTTCTTAAGGACCTTGCGGAACAGGCTCTCGAGCTCCTTCTGCTCATCCTCGAGTGCCTTTTTCTCGTCCTCGGTAAGCTCGCTCTTGATGCTGTCCGAAACGTCGGAATCTATGCGAAGGAACGAAACCTTGTCATTGTCCTGCTCGAGCTGCTGGATGAAGGGCTGGTCGATGTTGTGCGTAAGGAGCACGGCGTTGAGCTTTTCGGCCCTGAACATATTGATGT
>JAEEXY010000051.1 GCA_016288005.1 Lachnospiraceae bacterium | reverse complement strand
ATACAAGGATGCTGCCTACACCATGGCCGTCTGCCACATCCCCATCCCCTTTGTGAACTCGCGCCACAACCACGAAGCGGTCAAGGCCGCCTGGACGGAGCGGCTGAATGAGATCGGCGTGGATATCCTCATTACCGGCCACCAGCATGATCTGTATCCGTTCATCGAGGGGACCATCACGCCCAACACGAAGCTGGTGTACAACAAAGATTTCTCCGGCACGGAGGGCAAGACCTACAACGGATACATGACGGACTATCGCTTCAACGCCTTCATCTGCGGAAAGCGGGGGCTGACCCAGCACGACGAGGCGCCCGCCGGGAATCGTACCGATTACGTTGGGATGCTGGTGAACGTGGACCTTTCCCGCGGAAGCCAGTCCTGCGTCTACATGAATTCCAAAGGAGAGCGCGTCTCCGTGGCAAACCCCTTTGCGGATTATAATTACGGCAAGGAACCGATCGTGACGACGCTGAAATAGGATGATCGTACAATGCAGTTTTTTAGATCTTATGACGGAGCAGGAGAACCGGACAAGAGCATGGAATCAATACTTATAAAAGACACAACGAAAGAAGAACGCGAACGTATTGTTGCAGAGTCTATCGGAAACATCAATGGTTCATGCGATGGCTGTGCAGCAGGTCTTATTGAGATGTATCAGGATTACATCGACGGTAAAAAGGAGATTCGCGACATCAATATGGAATTCAGAGCACATTACGAATCCGGCATAGAAATGACGGAAAAGGCGGAATGCAGATATGTTAGATAGATAACGGCCTGAACAAGATGCATGATTTTTTTAATATGAGCGGAAAAATAACAGCGGCTTGCGGAAATGACTGTGCGGCCTGCCCGAGGTATGCTGCGCATCCGTATGAAAAAACCGATGAAGAACTCCGGCACACTGCCGAGTTATGGATGAAGATCGGGTATCGGGATCATCTCGTGACAAATGAAGAGATTTCCTGTACGGGATGTAAGCCTGAAAATTGGTGCAGATACCATGTTGTTACATGCTGTGCGGACAGGGGGATCGAAACATGTTCCGGCTGCGGCGAATACCCTTGCGACAAAATGAAAGAGTGCTTCGAGGTTACAAGGTCATTTATGCCTAAATGCCGCGAAGTATGTACAGATGAAGAGTATCGGCAGTTAAACACAGCCTTTTTTGAGAAAGAAAAGAATCTTTCAGATCAACGAGGAAATAAATAATTGAAAAGTATACGGAGGCAGTGTATGAAGAAGATCGCGTTGATCAGCGACGGATGGCGCAGATATGTGACCTACGCGTGGGTGGCGGGTATTATGCAGGGAGCCAGGCAGCTCGGCGTCGATATTTGCCTGTATACCTACAATACCAACGGCAACTTAAGCCACGACGACAAGTTCAATGAGGGCGAGTATGCCCTTCTGGAGCAGATAGATTATGACGACTTTGACGGCTTCATCTACGATTGCTCAAACATCGAAAACCCCGATATCATCGCGGCTACGGTCGAGCGTCTGAAGCAGGTGCGCGTACCCGTTGTGAGCATCTCATATTATGTCGAGGGCTTCCACTATGTCGGCAATGACAACAAAAACCTGATCCGGCAGGTGGTAAAGCATATGTACGACGTCCACGGATGCCGAAAGATGATATTCGCCGGAGGACCGCAGTACCATTATGAGAATATTCAGCGTTTCGAGGCTTTCTGCGAAACGCTCGAGGAACTCGGACTGCCAGTTTCGGAAGAGAGCTACATGTTCGGAGATTTTGATTTCGATACCGGTGTGCGCTACTTTTCAGAGTGGATCGAAGCGGGGAAAGAGCTGCCCGATGCCTTTATCTGCGCAAACGACAACATCGCGGCAGGCATCTGTAAAGAGGCTATACGCCGGGGATATGAGATACCCGGCGATTTCAGGGTTACGGGCTTTGACAATCTCGATAAGGCCGCATATTACAAGCCCCAGATATCCAGCGTCAACCATAATCGCGGAACCCTCAGCAACCGTGCCTTTGACGTGCTGAACGCGCTGATGAACGGCGAGGAAGTCGACACCTACACCTATATGCACAGCGAGATCGTTCCCGCGGAGACCTGCGGATGTCCGAATACCGGGCTCGTCGATTACCGTGATTACGCAAAGTGGCAGATCGACTATCGCGTAGATCTGGACCGCCATGAGGAGCGCACGCTGGAGCTCGACAAACGCTTCACCGAATGCCGCAATATCAGCGGTCTGTTCGAGAGTTTGGCGGGATATATCAGGACCATGGACTGCGCCGGACTCTTTATCTGCGTCGATAAGGCGCTTATGGAGGCCATGCCGGAGAGCAGATTCTCCGAGGATAAGCTGGATACGGATTCACTTATAGTCGTGGCCGGTGAGGACCGCGGCAAGCGTCTGTATTCGGTCAGAAGCTATAAGGATGTCAAAGACTATCTGGCGTCGGCTGAGCACTCCAGGGATTACATGTTTTTCCCCATACATTTCCGAAACCGGAGAGTGGGCATGACCATACTTTTGGAGCCAGATTTCCTGTATGACCATTATCTGTTCTTTGACGCCCATCATACCTTCCTTAACAGACTTGAGGACCTTTTTGTCAGGACACAGCTCGAAAACGCGGCTGCCAGGATGAAGGGGCTTTATAACCGTGACGTTCTGACAGGCTTGTATAACAGGATATCCTATAACGAGATGATCCGTCCGAAGTTTGATATCTACGCAAAGGACGGCATTGTCTGTGCCGTGTGCTTCTTTGATGTGGATCATTTCAAGACCATCAACGATACCTACGGACATGATTTCGGCGACAAGGTGCTGCTTACGATATCCGATGCGATCAACACCTATAAGCCCCTGGATTCTTATGCTTACCGTTTCGGCGGTGACGAGTTTGTCGTATTTATCCCTTATGCTTCCGAGGAAAAGGTCAGCAGGTTCACGGGGCGTGTTCATGACGGTCTCGGTGAACGCAATATCGAGGTGAGCAGCGGAGTGATCTATACGGATCCGGCCTCGGGCCGCACTCCGGAGGAATACCTCGTGATGGCCGACAAGCATATGTATGAGGTAAAACGCGCGCGCCGTTCCGAAGCGGGCGCAAAGCCGATCGTCACAAAGCCTTTTGAAAAGCCGCACTTCTTTAAGGGCGTCGATGTTTCGAGCATCCCCGAAAAAGAGGATAAGGGGCTGGTGTTCAGGGATATGGACGGAACAGCCGGTGATCCCCTGGATCTTCTTAAGAAATACGGAGTGAATTCCGTGCGTCTGCGCATCTGGAACGAGCCGTCAAACATGCCGGCATCGGGCGGATACTGCGATCTGGCGCGGACTGTCGCGATGGCCCGCAGGATCAAGGCGCACGATATGCATTTCCTGCTGGACTTCCATTATTCCGACTATTGGGCCGATCCCGGGCAGCAGAGAAAGCCCGCGGCATGGGAAGGCCTTGATTTTGAGGGTCTGACGAAGGCGGTATATGACTACACTTATCATGTGCTGGCAGAGCTCTCGCAGAATGACGCGCTGCCCGATATGGTGCAGATCGGAAACGAAGTAAGGAGCGGCATGCTCTTTCCCGACGGAGCTGTTCCCGACTATCAGTCCCTGGCGACGCTTATCAACGCCGGGATCCGCGCGGTGCGCGATATTTCGGAGAGCATAGAGGTTATGATCCATCTGGATCAGGGCGGACGTTTCTTCTGCCTGCGCGACTGGTTTGACGCGATGTTCTCGGCCGGTATGGAGAGGATCGACGCGATCGGCATCTCCTTCTATTCCTTCTGGCACGGTACGTTTAAGGATCTTAAAGAGTCGATGGCCCAGCTTATCGACCGGTATAAGCTGCCGGTATATGTCGTGGAGACCGCGCATCCGTGGAGGCACTGCGAACTGGAGCATGTGAACCGCGAGATGATGAAGATGGCCGGCTTTGCCGCAGGAGTCGAGGAGCAGCGCAAGTCGCTCACGCTCCTGATGCAGATCGCGGCCGGTGTTTCCGGCGGACGCAGGAGCGGAGTGTATTATTGGGAACCGCTCTGCTTTACGGATAACGATCTGGGCAGCTGGGATGAGAATATGGGCATGATGGATACGGAGGGAAGACTCCTTCCTTCGTTTGCGGCGTTCAGGGATTTCGACCCCGCGCACCCTCCGATCCCGAAGCTTGACAGATATATCGCGTCGCTCTATACGAAGAAAACAGAGGATATTCCTCCTGCAGGGACCAATCTGATCCCCGAAGGAATGCTCACGGATATTACTTCGGGCTGGTGGGTATGCAGGCAGCCCGACAGCGTGCAAGTGACGCAGGAGGACAAAACGCTGGCATTCTCCAGTATTTCTAATTTCGTACTGGAGGCCGGCAGAGAGATACGAATCGAAAAAGCCGGAAAATACCGTCTTTCGGTGGAATACCGCGGGACCAACACGACAGGCGTAAAGGTAAAACTCTTCCTCAAGAGAGTATCATGCAATGAAGAGGTGCTCTTTGAGAAGAGCATCTACCCGTCGGACATCGATTTTGCGCTTACATCGCTCGACGCGGAAATACCCGAGGCCGGCAGCGTCCGGATAGGGCTTCAGGTCGAGGCGCCGCCCGTTGAAGGAAGGATCAGGAATTTCAGGCTGGCAGAGATATAATGACAGGATACGGTATGGATTATAAGATTTTGATCGTGGAGGATGACAGAGGCATCGCCGAAGGCATCTGTGAGCAGATGAAGCAGTGGGGGCTGGAGGCCAGAGTCATTTCCGATTTTCATAACGTAATGGGAGAATTTGCGGAGTATCAGCCGCATCTTGTCCTGATGGATATTTCACTTCCCTTTATGAGCGGCTACCACTGGTGCGGCGAGATACGGAAGGTTTCCTCAGTCCCCGTTATATTCGTTTCCTCGGCCTCCGACAATATGAACATCGTGATGGCCGTAAACATGGGGGCGGACGACTTTATCGCGAAGCCTTTCGACCGGAATGTCCTTACGGCAAAGGTTCAGGCGCTTTTGCGCAGAACTTATGATTTCGGCATGTCATCTCCCCTGATCGAGTACAGGGGAGCGATGCTGAACACGGGAGACGGAACGCTCACTTACGAAGACAGTAGGATAGAACTGACGAAGAACGAGTACCGCCTGCTGCTTACTCTGATGCAGAACAAAGGGAAGATCGTAAGCCGTGAAAAGCTCATGGAGGCTCTCTGGGAGAGCGGAGCGTTTGTTGACGAGAATACGCTTACCGTAAATGTGGGAAGACTCAGGAAAAAGCTTGAAAACGCGGGACTTTGCGATTTCATCGCCACTAAGTCGGGCGTAGGTTATTCGGTGGGGTAAGACATGAAACTGTTCGTGGCATATATCAGGAGCATCATCGGCGGAGTTGCTGTTTTCGTCGTCTTTTTTGCACTGCTGACCGTCTCCTTTATTCTTTACGGGCTTCCCGTCGAAGCCGTACTGTATCCGATACTCCTGTGCGTCATTTTGGGGCTGCTGTATCTTGGATACAGGTACTGCGTTGTCGCACGGTGCCACAGAGAGATATGTGAGCTCATATGCGCTGCGGCAGACCTGACGGATATCGTTCCGCGGTCTTCAATGCCGCTCGAAGAGGACTATTGCGAACTCATAAGGGATCTGGCGAAGCAGAATAAAAAAATCATCGAAGAAACGGGTGAAGAGGCGGCCCGGATGATGGACTATTACACGCTGTGGGTGCATCAGATAAAGACTCCCATTGCGTCCATGAGACTGCGCCTGCAGAGAGAGGACAGCGAGCTGTCGAGAAATCTTCTGTCAGAGCTCGGGCGGATCGAGCGCTATGTCGAGATGGTGCTCACTTACCTGAGGCTAGAAGGAAGCGGGAGCGACTATGTTTTAAGGGAGTATGATCTCGATACCGTGATCGGGGAAGCCGTCAAGAAGTTTGCCGGTGATTTTATCATGCGCAGGCTCAAACTCAATTATGAGCCTGTGAACAGGAAGGTACTAACCGACGAAAAATGGCTCTCGTTTGTGATCGAACAGGTTCTCTCCAACGCTCTCAAATATACGAAGCGGGGGGAGATATCGATATACGTTGAGGACCCGCTTACTCTCTGCATAGAAGACACGGGAATAGGTATTTCACCCGAGGATCTTCCGCTTATCTTCGAAAGGAATTATACCGGCTTAATAGGGCGCGCCGATAAAAAAGCGAGCGGAATAGGGCTTTATCTGTGCAGCAGGATATGCAAAAACCTCGGGCATGAGATAAGCGCCGAGTCCGAAGTCGGCCGCGGAACCAGAATAAAGATAAGACTTGATTCGGAGCGGACAGTCATAGAGTGAGGGACGATGTGACAAAAATGTAAGTTTTTCTGGCCGGATTGTAAGCCGATTCAATGGAAAGGATCGGCTTATTTTTGTAAGATCATCTCGTAAACGATGCGCGGCACTATGCGGCGATCGTTCGTATAACAGGGAACCGGAAGCGGGTTTTGGCCCGTTTCCGGATGGGAGGCAAAATGAGTTTACTTGAAGTAAAAAATCTTAAAAAGATCTACAAAACACGTTTCGGCGGTCAGGAAGTGGAAGCGCTCCGGGATGTCAGCTTCGCAGCGGAGGCGGGAGAGTATGTTGCGATCATGGGTGAATCGGGCTCCGGCAAGACGACACTGCTGAACATTCTCGCGGCTCTCGATAAGCCCACAGCAGGCCGTGTTATCTTAGAGGGGATGGATCTTTCTGAAATATCCGACAAGGAGATCGCCACCTTCAGACGTGACAATCTGGGCTTTGTGTTCCAGGAATTTAACCTTCTGGATACATTTTCAATCGAAGACAACATATTTCTTCCGCTGGTACTTGCAGGAGAAGACTATAAGAGCATGAGCGAAAAACTTAAGCCCATTGCGGCAAAGCTCGGTATCGCCGAGCTCCTTAAAAAATACCCTTACGAGGTATCCGGCGGACAGAAACAGAGAGCGGCAGTGGCCAGAGCTCTGATCACCGATCCGAAGATCATTCTGGCGGATGAGCCTACAGGCGCTCTCGATTCGAGATCATCCGATGAGCTGCTGCGTCTTTTCGGCGAAGTGAATGCAATGGGGCAGACTATCCTCATGGTCACACATTCCGCAAAAGCCGCCAGCTGTGCCGGGCGCGTACTCTTTATCAAAGACGGTGAGGTATTCCACCAGATATACAGGGGTGAGAGCACCAATGACGGCTTCTATCAGAAGATCACCGAAACCCTTACCCTTCTCTCCAGAGGAGGTAACCGATCATGAAGACCTTATTCTATCCCAGACTCGCATGGGACGGTATAAGGAAAAACAAGAGGATGGTTTTTCCCTATATACTGACCTGCATCTGCATGATATCGATGTTTTATATCCTGCTGTTCCTTTCGACACCGGAAACCGCGGCTCTTTTGCCCAGAGGCGGAGACACCGCGATGCTGATCCTGATGCTCGGCAGTATTGTGATCGCGGTATTCTCGCTTATATTTCTCTTTTACACCAATTCATTCCTGATCCGCAGGAGAGCTGCGGAGTTCGGTCTCTATAACGTGCTCGGAATGAACAAAAGAAATATCACGCGGATCATTTCTCTCGAAACCCTTATCTCATCGGTTATATCGATCGCCTGCGGGCTGCTGGCGGGTGTGATCCTTTCGAAACTGGCCGAACTGGGCCTCGTCAGGATGATAGGCGGCACCGTGACTTACGCATTCCGCGTGGACACAAAATGCATGGCGATCACCGTGATCTTTTATATGGCGATATTTGCGGTCATATGGTTCGCTTCGGTGATCAGGGTGCGCCGCAGCAGCGCGGTGTCTCTGCTGCAGAGTGAAAAGGCGGGAGAAAAGGCACCCAAAGCCAACTGGCTCCTGGGGCTCTTGGGCGCGGCGATCCTCGGTGCGGCATATTATATCGCGGTATCAATCGATAATCCGATCTCGGCCATCACATGGTTTTTCTTCGCCGTCATCATGGTCATCATTGCCACCTATCTGCTGATGATCGCGGGCAGTGTGCTGCTCTGCCGCATACTGCAGAAGAATAAAAAGTATTATTACGATCCGCGCCACTTCGTATCGGTTTCCTCGATGGTCTACCGAATGAAGAGAAACGGAGCGGGGCTGGCCTCCATAGCGATCATCGCCACGATGGTGCTCGTCATGATCTCTTCGGCGTCCTGCCTGTGGTTCGGCACGAGGAACATGCTGGCTACACGCTTCCCCGGTGATATCAATTACACGGCCAGATTCTATAAGAGTAAGTATTTTACCCCGGAAACCATAGAGCGGTTCAGACAGGCCGCAGAAGATTTCAATGCGCAAAACGGTGCTGAGACCGAAACGGTCTTCGACATTGCCTATATCGAGATGGAAGGCGCGGCAGACGGCAATACGCTCGATTTCGGGGATGTATCCTTCAGTCCTTCGGCTTTGAGCAGGTTAAGATCGGTCAATCTGATCCCGCTGTCCGTTTACAACGAACGGACGGGACAGTCTGTCACTCTGAATGAAGGTGAGGCGATCGCATTTGCTTCGGGATGCACTCTGGATAACGATACCCTGGATCTGACCTGTGAGGGCCGTACAGTAAGCCTAAGACTCGTAAAGAGCGCGGAAAAAGAGTTTTATGCCGACGAATACCTGAAACAGATCGCGCCTCAGATCAGTCTCATAATCCCCGATATCCGTCCGTTCGCGGAGGCGTTCGAAGACGATCGGGAATACGGTGTCGGAGTCATGAGATACGTCTGGAAATACAGTTTTGATATAAAACAGGCCGGTATGGGCAGGTCCGATTACGCGAAAGGCGTAAAAGAGGCCATGGTAGGGACAACAGAGAGCGATGATGAAATGCTGAGGGCTTTTTCGATATCTACCGAAGACAGAGAGCGCGAGAGTGTGGATTTCATAGCCGCCACCGGCAGTCTGTTCTTCATAGGTATCGTGCTGAGCGCGGTATTTATCCTGGCTGCGGTGCTCATCATCTACTACAAGCAAATATCTGAAGGATATGAGGATTGTAAGCGCTTCGAAGTCATGAGAAAGGTCGGCATGACCGGAAAAGAGATCAGGACCAGCATAAACTCACAGCTGCTGGTGGTATTCTTCATTCCGCTGGCATTTGCGGGGCTGCACCTGGCATTTGCCTTCCCGATGATCGGTAAGATGCTGAACCTGTTCGGTATCTTCAACACAGGCCTGTTCATGGTCACAACACTGATCAGCTTCGTGGTATTCGCGATATTCTACGCGGCGGTTTACAAGGTGACTTCAAACGTTTATTACAATATCGTAAGTGATGCGAAATAAAGATCTGAGCGGAGAGCTCCCGTATCCCGGGGGCTCTCTTTTTATTATTCATTTGTAACCACAGATGTGCTATAATAATCGATAATGTTTTAATTCTGTGAACTGCATTTTTTATCGGCAGCAAAGGAGGAGCCATGTTTGTAGTCGATCATAAAACACTCAGACTGTCATTTAACGAATTTCACGAGCTTACGATCAAGGATATGCCGGAGTACGGAGAGTACTGCCTGCTCGAGCTGAAAGACGGGAATTATACCGCGGGCGAATGGCACCCGGCAAGTAATAAGCGCAAAGTGGCGGGCATGTTTCTGCGCGGAACGGCGGATACGGTCGATGCGGAAGAAGTGGCAAGATGGCATTCACTCGACCGCTACGATCTGACGGACAGTCTCGGAAAAGAGGGTGTCAACTGGATAAATATCGGCCGCGAAGAGGAAGAAGGCGACCGCAATGTTCAGTTTGAGGGTTTTAAACTGATCGCCGACAAAAAATACCCGAAAGAGGAGCAGTTCTGCCTGCTGATCATGAATGACGGGGCTTTGGCGGCGGGCAGATGGAACAAGTGGCGCAATGGAGGGGGATCTTTTATATACTCATCAGCTCTCGCGAGCCACAGTTGGGAAAAAGTATGGGCATGGACGCCGCTCAGCGTCGATAAGTTCTTTGCGATGGAGCTGGAGCAGGAGAATGAGAGAAAGCGCGAGAAGAAGCTGAACAAGAACCCTGTCGCAGATCTGGAGCTGTTCAAATACGGAACGGATATCAACACGTACTACGAAAAGGCGCTGGAGAAGCTGCGTGAGGAGTTTTCCTGGGCAACCCTGCCGATGATGAAGAAGGCGATCCCGGTCTGGCAGATCGCGCCTCTCCACGGCAAATATGTTTTCGGACATGTCAGCAAAAGCTATTATGACGATTCGGATGTAGTGACGCCCTGGACGGAGGGCACCACAGCGGATGAGTTCATCGATTTCCTGTGCGGATATACCCGCGATAAAGTTGCGCACTGTAATCCCGAAGAGAGATTCAAGTTCGGCACCGACATAAACGTATATCTGAAAATGGCCTTTGATAATGTCAAAAAGGACTACCGCTGGCTCGACAAAAAGATGCTCAAAAAAACCTGGCAGTATGATATACGAAAGGTTGACGGGGATCTGGAATTCGTCAGAAAATATTGGAACGACAGCGAGTACTCCGTGTACGATGTCGAAAGCGCCGAACAGTTTATCGAGTGGACGGAGAGTGACTATCAGAACGTGGCGCTTCGGGAGAATACAGTCGTAGCAAGTTATTCACCTCATTTCGGACATATTGAACTGCACGGCTGGAATCTGGAAAGCTATGTTTTCTGCAAAATGAAATCAGGTGATTATAAGGTGAGCGTAACAGCCGGAGACCGCACGACGGGGGGCAGCAGGGATTTCTTCATCACACCGGGCTGCTTTGAGGCAAAGACCTACGAGGAGTTCCTCGACCGGTATCTGGAGATAGTCCCGGAGCACTCGTTCGGGCTCGGAAAGAAGGATCTGCTGCCCGACAAAAAACTGCAGAAGTTCCTTGGGTATTGATGCTGCGGCCGGTTCTTTTGACGCGATGAACTCAAACAGGGTCTACAGGAATAAACTTAAAGAAGGGGAAAAATAAACGGTGGCAGAAATGTTTGAAAAACTGACTTCATATCTTGATTCGCTGCTCGAAAAGGGCATACCGTCCGTGGACTGCATCGTGTATCACAACCACAAGCAGATCTACAGGCACATGAACGGGACCGTGGACATCAAAAAGGAAAAGCCCGTACAGGCGGACCAGCGCTACCTGATGTTCTCGATGACAAAGGTGCAGACGATGACCGCGCTGATGCAGCTCGTCGAGCAGGGAAAGCTCTCGCTCGAAGATGAGGTCGGCAAATATCTGCCCGCGTACAGGGAGCTCACCGTAGAGGAGGGCGATACGGCGGTGCCGCTCAAAGCCCCCATGAGGATATGGCATCTTGCATCGATGCAGTCGGGACTCGATTATGATCTGGGACGCCCCGGGATACTTCGCGTGCTGCGGGAAAAGGGCATGAAGGCGACGACAAGGGAGATCGTTGACGCGTTTGTCGCATCACCGCTTAAGTTTGTGCCCGGCACGCATTTCCTATACAGCTTAAGCCATGACGTCGCGGCGGCGGTGATAGAGGAAGTATCGGGCATGAGTTTCGGGGAATATCTGAAAAAGAATCTCTGGGAGCCGCTCGGCATGAAAAATACTTTTTTCGCAAAGCCCCTAAACGACGGAGTGGAGAGACTGGCGCAGCAGTTTATCGTAAAAGAGAACGGGATCGTGCCGATGGAGCAGACCTGCAATTATCAGCTCTCGGAATGCTATGAGAGCGGAGGCGCGGGTCTGATCAGCTCAACCGAGGACTACGCCCTGCTCGCGGATGCGCTCGCGTGCGGCGGTGAGTCGGCAAACGGCGTACGGATACTGATGCCCGAAACGGTCGAGAGGATAAAGCAGAACCTGCTCGGGGAAGTCTCGCTCGGTGAGATCGCGGCGAATATGGGCAGAAAGGGATACGGTTACGGCTGCGGCATGCAGGTACTGATGCATCCGGAGCTGATCGGATCCGATGCTCCTGCGGGTGTGTTCGGCTGGGACGGAGCCGCGGGCAGCGCCATACAGATGGATACCGCTTCGAAGACGAGCTTTGTATATACGCAGCATGTGCGCAACTGCGGCATGTCATACGACATCATACATCCGACGATCAGGGATATCGTGTTCGGAGAGAGAGGATAACACAATGGAGCTTTATAACGGGAGACCGGCGAGTACCGAAGGCAGGCTGCCGCGGGAGGTGCGGACCTACGATTTCCTTGACTCGCTGGGGATAGAGTATCTGAGGACCGATCACGAGCCCGCCAACACCATGGAGGCCTGCTATGAGATAGATAAGGTCCTCGGCGTGCTGATCTGCAAGAACCTGTTTCTGTGCAACAGGCAGAAAACCAATTTTTACCTGCTGATGATGCCCGGTGACAAGAAATTCAAGACCAAGGAGCTCTCGGCTCAGATCGGCTCGGCCAGGCTTTCCTTCGCGGAGCCTGAGGATATGCTCAAATACCTCGATATCGAGCCCGGCGCCGTGAGCATCATGGGGCTGATGAACGATAAGGACCATGCGGTGCAGCTGCTGATCGACGAGGATGTGCTCGCGGGAGAGGAGCTCGGCTGCCATCCCTGCGTCTGCACTTCGAGCCTTAAGTTAAAGACCGCCGATGTTATAAATAAGTTTTTGCCTGCCGTGGGACATGCGTATAAGACCGTACACCTCGTGGGCGAGGACTGAAAAGCGAAAACACTCTTCGGAGTGATGCTCGTACCTGAATAGATGCCTGCTTGAAAGAAAAGGCGCCGGATCAGACTCCGGCGTCTATTTTTCGTCCTTTTATACCTGCGGCTTCGTCAAAGGCTTTGGGCTCCTTACCGTAATAGGCTATCGCGGTGGAGGTGGTGCCGCCCGAGACGTAGCTGCGCCCGCATTCGGGGCATATCGACATATGTATGGAAACTGAGGCGCGAAGCACCTTTCCGTTGTTCATGAATGCCTTTTTGTATGCGTTGCCGACATGTTCGCCTTCGTGGCTCCTGACCGCGGCTCCCGCGGCGTCGGGCGATACATGCGCGGCGGACTTAAACGATACGTTCTCATCCGATCCGTCCTGATACATGCGGCCCGCGCAGGTGGCGCATTCTATCTGACCGGCTTTTTTCAGGCCTCTGATCTGGCCTTCGCTGAGCCCCGCTTCGCGCGCCTCGGCCTCATTTGTGACCGCGTACGGCGAGATGCCTGCATCCGCAGCTTTTTCGGGCGTATGTGGAACACTGCCCGGCAGTGTGACGGACGGGGCAGGGGTAACGTAGCCGGCTGCGGCATCAACAGGCGCATGGGGAACGGACCCCGGCGCGGCTGAACTGCCGAACCCGGGCACATATCCGGTGTTATTGTAAAAACCGATCCCGTTGATCATACGGACCTCCTGTCGGGCAGGCCGGACTGTGCATACTGTTGTTTCGATGTACGTTGATTATACCGCGTTTTGCGCTTTTATTCAAGCTGTTGGCGCCGATATCCTGCGCGGTTCGGTTTGCCGCCGAAGCGGATTTATAAATATTTTATAGTTGTTTAAGGCCGGTTTCTTGCATAACTATATTTTGCACAATATAATTGAACCAAGACAGTGTTGATGCCCGGTTTACCACAGGGCTTTATCGAAAACAGGAGGATATGATGATGAAAGATCTGGCGGAACTGATCAGGACCAGAAGGAGCGTGCGCACATATGACGGCAATGCGCTCTCGGACGTCCACAGACAGCTGATAGAGGAATACATTAAGGACATACCGAACCCGTTCGGTATCCCGGTGGAGTTTGTGCTGCTCGACGCAAAGGAGCACGGGCTCTCGAGCCCCGTGCTCGCGGGAGACCGGCTGTACGTGGCGGGCATGGTTGATAAAAAGCCCTATGCGGACGTGGCATTCGGTTATTCGTTTGAAAAACTCGTGCTGTACGCGTGGTCGCTCGGTGTGGGTACCGTATGGATAGGCGGCACGATGAAGCGCGAGCTGTTCGAGCGCGCGGCGGGCCTTAAGGACGGGCGGATGATGCCGTGCGTGAGCCCTCTCGGGTATCCGGCGGAGAAAAAGTCCCTCAAAGAGGTAATGATGCGCAAAGGCGTGGGCGCCGACAGCCGCATCCCTGCGGACAGGCTGTTCTTTGACGGAGTATGGGACAGGGTACTGACTCCCGCAGCCGATGTGAGCGATGCTCTCGAAGCCGTACACCTGGCCCCCTCGGCGGTCAATAAGCAGCCCTGGAGGATCGTATTTAAGGACGGCGCGTATCATTTCTACGAGAAAAAGGACCGCGGCTATGACAGGGAAAATACCGGCGATCTGCAGAAGATAGACGTCGGCATCGCGCTCTGCCACTTTGTGATGACCATGGAGGACGCAGGGAAGACCTGCGAGGTGAGCGTATGCGATCCGGGCATCGCGGTACCTGTGGACGTTGAATACATAGCGAGCGTGAGATGGTGACAGGCACCGTTTCTGTCATTTCAGGGGCGATTTTGTATAATTCACGGAAAACGCATTGATAAACTTTTACCCGGTGGTATTATCTCGGTATAGAGCCGGGGATGCCGGAGCCGTGCCGGCAGGCAGGGCGGTACGGTATGCTCTTTTGAGGAGGACAAATGGATTATAGGTTTATTGTACCGGTTCTTGGCGCAGTATTGATCGTGATCCTGCTGATCTCTCTTTTGCTGCTGATCAGGAGCTGCAGAAAGCTCGCCGACAGAAACGACGCTCTTCGCGAAAGCATCGATAATCTCGGCAGGCTCAATGACAGGCTCCGGATGGACAGACACGATTATCTCAATCATCTTCAGGTCGTTTACGGACTGATGGAGCTGAAGGAATACGACGAGATGAGCGCGTACATGAAAGAGGTCTACAGGGAACTGATGAAGACCGGAAAAGCGATCAAGACATCAAAGCCCGCCGTCAACGCATTGTTGGCCGCGAAAACTGCCGAAGCGGAGTCAAGAGATATCGATCTGGTGATCGAGGTGAAATCGGATCTTAAGGATCTGCAGATCGAGGGCTGGGAGCTGTGCAAGGTGCTCTCGAACCTGATCGACAACGGCATGAGAGCGGTCGAGGAGTCGGCGCGGACAGATAAAAGGATCGCTGTCGATATCGGCGAGACGCCTGTGAGCTACACCTTTGAGGTGGCGAACAACGGGGACATGATCCCGGAAAAGCTTCGGGAGAGTATCTTCAAAAAGGGTTTCTCCACCAAAAAGGAGGAGGGTCACGGCATGGGCCTGTCCATTGTCTGCGATATCCTTGAGGCAAACAACGGCAGCATCGGTTTACGATCAAACGAGGAAGAGACCGCATTTACGGTCACGTTTGAAAAAGGCAGGAAAGGAGCTTAACATGGAAGTGCTTCCTATTTTGGGAATTTTGGTCCTTGTCGTCGGGATAGTCCTGATCGGTGTGGAGTTCTATATACCCGGTTTCGGATTCCCCGGGATATTCGGCATTATATTTGCCGCAGCCGGAGTATTTCTGACAGGCAGGACAGCAACTGAGAGAGTGGTGGTCGGAGTCATCACCATCGTGGTCATTGCGGTGATGCTCATCATCAGTATCATCGTTTTCAACTCCAAAAAGGTCAGATCGCCCATCAAACTGGATACGGATCTGGAGGGAAAGGATCTGTTTATCGAAGGTAAGGACATGGAGTATCTGGTCGGCAAAAAGGGCGTTGCGACGACCGATTTAAGACCCGCCGGCAAGGGAGAGTTCGACGGCGTCTTGCTGAATGTAGTTGCGGCAAATTACATCAGAAAGGGAACCTCTCTCGAGATAAGAGAGATCAAAAACAACAAGATAGTTGTTAAGGAGGGCTAAATATGAATCCGGCTATTATTATTGCTGCTGTTGTAATCGTCATAGTACTGATATTTGCTACCGTTATCCCGGTCGGCATGTGGATCTCGGCAGTTGCCAGCGGCGTTAAGATCAATATCTTTTCACTGCTCGGCATGAAGATCAGGCGCGTAAAGCCCGCAAAGATCGTGGCACCCCTGATCAAGGCGACCAAGGCGGGCATCAAAGTCTCGGTCAACGAGCTCGAAGCACATTATCTTGCGGGCGGAAATGTAGATGACGTTGTAAATGCGCTGATCGCCGCGGAAAGAGCGGGCATGGAGCTTTCATTCGAAAAAGCGTCGGCCATCGACCTGGCCGGACGTAATGTGTTTGAGGCCGTTAAGATGAGCGTTACACCCAAGGTTATCGAGACTCCCCAGATCTCGGCAGTGGCTAAGGACGGCATCGAGCTGCTCGTTAAGGCACGCGTGACCGTCAGGACCAACATCGATCAGCTGATCGGCGGCGCAGGTGAGGCAACGGTTCTTGCCAGAGTAGGCGAGGGCATCGTAACCACGGTAGGTTCCGCGGAAAAGCACAGCGAGGTGCTGGAGAATCCCGACGATATCTCGAAGGTCGTTCTCGAGAAGGGACTGGATTCGGGTACAGCATATGAGATCATTTCCATCGATATCGCGGACATCGATATCGGCAGAAATATAGGCGCTAATCTCCAGAGCCTTCAGGCGGAGGCCAATACCAAGATCGCTCAAGCCAAGGCAGAGGAAAGAAGAGCCATGGCGGTCGCTCTCGAACAGGAGATGAAGGCGGAGGTAGTCAAGGCGAAGTCAGAGGTTGTAAAGGCGGAGGCTGAGGTTCCCAGAGCCATGGCCGAGGCATTAAGATCCGGCAATATCGGAGTGATGGATTATTACAAGCTCCAGAACGTTCAGGCCGATACCAAGATGAAGAACGATATCGGAAACGGCGTGACCGATTTTGTTGACACCAAGAAGGACAAATAAAGGACAAATAACGGATTAACGGACGGTGCGAAGCCATGATAAAGGTAATGATCGTAGAGGACGAAGAGCATATTCGCGGCATACTGCAGAAGATGATCGAGCGGAACGGCGACTTTAAGGTTGTGTCCGCATGCGGTGAATTTGCGCCCGCGATCAGTGATTTTATCAGGCTTCGGCCCGAAGTCGTATTCATGGATATAGACCTTAAGGGCGAGAGCGGGCTCGAATGCGCAAAGGCGATCACCGAGATCGACCCGAAGGTCAGGATAGTCTTTGCCACCGCTCATTCCGAATACATGGCGAACGCGTTCGAGATATACGCGTTCGACTATCTGGTAAAGCCCTTTGACATGGAGCGGCTCGATAAGACTTTGCGGAGGATCGCGAGCTTCGCGGGAGCAGGCAGGGCCGAAGAGAGTCAGACCGCTGCCGGCGATGAAAAACTCATGATCAGGGGCAGAGAGGAAATCAATCTCATCAACCTGAACGACATCATCATGATCGAAAAGACCGACTCGCTGACCAGAATTGTGACAAAGGACGAGACGTATCTTACCTCACAGTCTCTGGCCTCACTCGAGGAAAAGCTCGACAGCGAGAGCTTTATGAGGAGCCACAAGTCCTATATCATCCGTATCGACGCGATCAGAAAGCTGGAGGTTTACGGCAGATGGACCTATACGGTCAGATTTAAGGGCACCGATGAAACAGCCCTTATGACTGCCGCGAAATACGACGAGATAAAGCAGAGATTCGATCAGTAAGCCCCTTGTATTCTTAATTTTGTTGGGTTATTATTGAATTAGGTTAGGGTAACCTGACAAAGTTTTCAGATCAGAGGCAGCAAAATGGGCATTTTTAAGATAGGCAGAAACGATCCCTGCTGGTGCGGCAGCGGAAGAAAATACAAGCAGTGCCATGAGGCATTTGACGAGAGGCTCAAGACTCTCAAGGCTGAGGGCAAAAAGGTCCCCACGCGTAAGATGATCAAGACCCCCGCACAGATCGAAGGCATCCGCAAGGCAGGTCTGATGAACACAAAGGTGCTGGACCATGTGGAACCCTTTGTAAAGGAGGGCGTGAGCACCGAAGAGCTCAATAAGATCGTGCACGAGTACACATTGTCGCTCGGCTGCACGCCGGCGCCGCTCAACTACGAGGGCTATCCCAAGAGCGTGTGCATCTCGATCAACGATGTGGTATGCCACGGCATACCGAGCCCGGACAGGGTGCTCCGCTCGGGCGATATCGTAAACGTCGACTGCACAACGATCTGCGAAGGCTACTATGGCGACGCATCGCGTATGTACTGTATCGGCGATGTGGATCCCGCATGGAAAAAACTCGTTGAGGACACGAAGACGGCACTGGATCTGGGACTCAAGGCAGCAAAGCCCTGGGGACATCTCGGAGATGTGGGTTACGCGATCAATACCTTCGCTGAGACGCAGGGCTACACGGTGGTCCGTGAGATCGGCGGACACGGAGTAGGAGTGGAGTTCCACGAGGATCCGTGGGTTTCACATATCGGAGAGCCCGGCACCGACATCGTGCTGGCCCCCGGCATGACATTTACGATCGAACCGATGATCAACCTCGGCGAGCCCGATGTATACCAGGACGAGGACGACGGCTGGACAATCTACACCGACGACGGCCAGCCCTCCGCACAGTGGGAGTACACCATTGTGATGAACGAGGACGGTCCGGAGATACTGTCGTATTGATTATTTAAGACGGTGCCTGTCACCTAATGGTGACAGGCACCTTTTGTATTTCTGCTCCCCAAGCGGAATAGATACAGTTATAATGGTATTTTATATCTGGTATATCGCAGAACGTGAAGGTATAATGCAGGTGTAGGTTGGGAAACGTATACACACATGGGAGGTGTGCTTATGAGAAGGTTCAGGGAGCTCGAAGGACTGCAAAAAGGGATAATCATTGTCCTGGCAGCCATTTTCGTTGTGTTCTCCATACTTTACATCGCGGCTGTGAACAGAGTAGGTTTTGTTTTCAGAGACGGTTTCCTGCGGCTGAGCGAAGAGAACGGGAACAGCGTCTATTCAGGAAAAACAGGCGGAAAACCGACAGTGATCACCGTGGCGCCGGACAGGAGCATGACATTTCGGATCGGGGAGAAAACATACGGACCGTACGAGGTCAAAGAGGATCCCACAATACTGCCTAACGGCTGCGACATATTGCTGAACGGAAGCTCGATCTATCACGGTTCGGTGAGAGAACTCAGTGACGGAGTGCTGGTCTTTAACGGCGCGGACGGGGAGCCTGATGTTTTCGGAAGCATAAATGTGTATACCGGAATAAACGGAGAGTACAGGGACATTAACGGCAATCCGGCAGATATAGATGAGCCCCGGCTGGCTGAGCTGTTTGAATGGGCGCAGGGACCTGAGGCGGCGCTCAGGGGGAACTCGATGATGTGGTTTTTCGGCATGCTGATATGCGTTATGACTGCTGTTTCGATCCTGTTTGCGGAAGAACTCTACAGACTGTACATGAGCTTCAGGATGGAAAATGCGGAAGATGCGATCCCGTCGGAATGGTATATAATGACGCGTTATCTCGGCTGGTTTTTGATGGTGGTTTGCGCGATCGTTATTTTCGCGATAGGACTACGGATGTAAAAGAAAACGGTGCCTGTCACCCGCAAGGGTGACAGGCACCGTTTTAATGGCACCGTCTTAATCAGCTCAGATGTATGATCGCGGCGAGGTTCGGGCCGGTGTGGGCACCGATGATCGGGTTGAGGCCGCTGTGTTTGATCGGGGCATTGGGGAAGATCGCACGAAGTTTAGCGTCGAGATAATCGGCGATCTCGGTATTGTCGGCGTCGACGATGTAGATGGTGGCGCTGTCATCGGGACCGCGATGCTCGACATACAGGTCGACTAGCGCGTTCGCAGCCATCTTCATGCCGCGCTTTTTCGCAAAATTGTCCAGCTTGCCCTCGGGATTGATCTCGAGCAGAGGGCAGATGTTAAGCGCTGTTCCGACGATAGCGGTAGCGGCGCTGACACGTCCGCCGCGCTTTAAGTACATCAGATCGGGAACGAGGAACCAGTGCCTTAAGCGGGGAACCAGAGAACAGACATCGTTGAAATTGTCCTCGATGCTCATGCCCGCGTCGAGATTGGCGATCGCGCGTTCTCCGAGGATGCCGATACCTGCGGCAGCGGCGCGTGTGTCGATCACGTACAGGTCGACATCGGGATACTTATCCTTCAGGATCTGCCTGGCCGTAAGAGCGGAGTCGTAGGTCGATGAGAGACCGCTCGAGAGGCAAAGATACAGTATCGACTGACCCTTCTCCATATAAGGGGAAAATGACTCCTCGTACTTAAAAGGTGTGATCTGGCTGGTCTTGGTGAGGCTTCCGCCGCGCTGGTCGTCATAAAAAGCCTTGAGCTCGTCACGTGTGAGAGGTCCGGAGCATGTGAGCATGGAATCGCCGAGGGAGTACTCCATACTTATAAAGCGGATCTTGCCGGCCTCGACATAACTGCTGTCGATGTCGCCGGAAGCGTCCGTGAATATCAGGTATTCCATAGTTCTACCATCCTTATTCGCAAGATTTGGTTTTGCAAAAACAACACAATTCCTAAACAGTTTACGTTAAAACTTCACCGTTTGCAAGCTAAACATAAAAACCATGCGACGCGGTTTCCAAAACAAGAAAAGAGGACGGGGTAACCGTCCTCTGCCTTAATCGATACTATTTATATTGAATTGCCGCTTTCTGCGTCATTTCCGTCACCGTCAAAGCCCGGGAAGGAGCCGCCGTCGCTGCTGTTTCCTCCGCGTCCGCCGCGGCCGTTACCCGGAAATCCGCCGTTACCTCCGCCAAAGCCTCCGTTGTCATTATTGCCGCCGAAACCACCGTTGCCGCCGAAGCCACCGTTGCCGCCGAATCCGCCGGGGCCTCCGAATCCGCCAAAGCCGCCCGCTACAGCGTCGCCTGCCTGGCCGTCGGTCTGGGTCCAGCTGAGCACTGTGCTGCCATTGCATGAGAAGGTGTAATCCTTGCCCGACTCAAGGAGTTCGGAAGCTACCCACATCGAGGAGGTGTTTGAAGGAACAGTAA
>JAEEXY010000001.1 GCA_016288005.1 Lachnospiraceae bacterium | reverse complement strand
ATGTAGCTGCGTGACAGCTCCGCGCAGTTTTCGGAAAGGAATTTGTCTATTCTGAGTCCGTCGGTGAATCCGTCGCAGACGATTGAGATTTCTTTGGCCATATCAGATTATAATCCTCGTCCTTATAGAAGAATAATACCAGCAGCAGGAGCAATATCATCGATACAGTGATATATATGTCGGCGACATTGAATACAGGGAAATCGATGAGTTCGAAGTATATAAAATCGATCACATATCCGAGCGCCAGACGGTCGATAAGATTGCCTATCGCACCTGCGGTCACGAACATCAGGATCAGCTTCATAGCGCGCAGTCTCTTATGCTGCCAGTCTATCTTAAAGAACATATAGAGTATCAACCCGAGCACGATGATCGTAAATATCGCGAGAAACAGGGTTTTCCCACTCAGGATCCCCCATACGGCACCGGAATTGGTATGCGATACGAATTTCAGCACACCGTCCCATATAACAAACGGTCCGTCCGCGAGATGCCTTACAGCCATAGCCTTTGTGAACTGGTCGAGCCAGATCAGCAATCCGGCCGCAGCCAGCAATACAATATCGACGATATATCTCTTTTTCATCGATAAAACCTCCGTAATAATGATAAAAGGTCCACGATAAAAACCGCGGACCCGTTAAAATCAATCGTTGTCGTTCAGATCGACAAAATCAAACTCTTCCTGACCCTCCAGGTCATAATCCGAAAAATCGAACTCAGCCTCCGAATCCTCATCCGAGAGATGCCCGGATGACTGCTCTTCCTTTGCGCTCTCGAGTGCGGGCGCCTCCTGTTTGGGGGCGTTGCCCATCGAAGCGTCGAATGAGATCGGATTGCTCACAAAAGCGTCGAGGTTCTGGATATTGATGCTGAATGCGTCTGACGAAAGCATCTCGATCTGGGCGTTGGCCAGGTTCTTGAACTGAAGCTTATACTTTTCGTACTGCTGGATCAGCGTGATCGTCTGCTGATGGAGCAGCTCCAGCTCATTCTTCGCGTCGGCGAGCATGATGTTGGCCTTTGTCGTGGCCTCTTTCTCTATGCGCTTGGCTTCTTTGGCTGCGTTGTTCCTGGTCTCCTCGGCTGTTTTCTCCGCGAGCACCAGAGCCTTCTGAAGGGTTTTCTCGATGGTCTTATAGTACTGGATGCCCTCATTGAGCACCGAAACCCTGTCCTTCAGCTCCATATTCTGGCGATAGAGCTCCTCATAGGAGTTAAGTATATCGCGCATGAAATTGTCAACATCTCTTTTATCGTATCCGAGTCCGCCGGATTTGAACGATTTATTCTGTATCTCTACAGGTGTTACCATACATGAAGCCCCCCTCTGAACTTACATGATATCACATGGACTTGCTGAGCAGCGGAACATCATAGCCGGTCTGGGCCAGAATGTCGTTATAATCGCCGGAAACATCAACCGTACCGGGCGCTGCGATAAAGATCAGATCCGAGATCTGGAAAAGCTTACCGTTTACAGAATAAACGGCGCCTGAAATGAAATCCATGATACGCTGCGAAACAACGATGTCGTTGTCCTCAAGATTAACGATCGCAACACAGTTTGAAAGCAGAACATCGCAGATATCCTGAGAATCCTCGAAATTCTTGGGTTTCATGACGCAAACCTCAAGACCGTCGCGTGTGGTCTTGATGGGAACGACCTTACTGCCCTCGGGTCTCTCCATGCGGAGCGTCTTGCTGTTGTTGCGGCTCTCGATATAAGTGGAAGTGCCGTAATTGCTGGCCGAATGAGCCTTCTTGACCTGTGTGCCGTCTCCCGTGGTCGCGGCAGGTCTGGAAGAAGAAGCGGGCGCCGATGCCGAAGAAGACGATCTCTTCGATGAAAAATCGCTCTTTCCGGACGCGGGTGCCTCAGAAGCCCTGCGCTTTGAATTAACCGAATTCTCGTATGCCGCAAAGGACTCGTCATCGTCCTGAAGCTTCAGTGTATCCAAAAGTTGTTTAAAGAAATTAGCCATATTACAGCCCCTTACTTAGAATAATCTCTGGCACCGAATATCCCGGTACCTACCCTGACATGAGTAGCGCCTTCCTCAACGGCAATCTCAAAATCCCCCGTCATGCCCATGGAAAGCACATTCATAGAAATATTATCGATGTTTTTAGAAGCTATGTCAACACTTAATTCCCGCATTTGGCGAAAATAAGGACGGTTGTTTTCGGGTTCGTCAGTCTCGGGCGCAACAGTCATCAAACCGCATATCCTGACGTGTTTCAGGGGCGATATGCTTCGCGCCAGAGCCTCGGTTTCGGAAGGCTCAATACCGTACTTTGACTCCTCTCCCGCTATATTGATCTCGAGCAGGATATCGGTCACGACTCCGGCCTTTTCCGACTCCTTATCGATGACCTCGGCGAGCTTAAGCGAGTCGACCGAATGTATCATGACGACTTTGCCCGCTATGTACTTAACCTTATTGGTCTGCAGATGTCCGATCAGGTGCCATCTGAGCGGCACGCCGATCGCCTCGATCTTGCCGCAGAGCTCCTGAACCTTATTCTCACCGAAAGTATCGATGCCGCATTCGTGCGCTGCGACAACAGCCTCGACAGGGTTCATCTTGCTGACCGCTATCAGCGTAACCTCGTTTCTGTCACGTCCCGCGCGTTTGCAGGCTGCGGCGATCCTTTCTTCTATCAGCGACAGATTCCGTCCGATCTCGTCTTTCGTAAGCAAATCGGTCTCCCCCTTCCGGCCGTCTTAAAAAAGCGGCTTTGATCAGTAGATTATCTTGCCCTCCACGGCATCCGCCGCGTTAAGCGCGATATGATCGTAGAGCCTCAGTCCGTCCTTTGTGCCCTTTTTCACTATAGTATACTCATCGTTCGAGCGGAGCTTTTCGATCCTGGTAAATACGTAATATCCCTTATTTACGCAATATACTCCGTCGAGATAATTGACCGTCGCGATCTTGACTCTCTCGCCCGTATCGGGATTGCAGATGATATCTCCCTCATTTACGAGCGTGGTGTCGAGATATGCGTAATATCCGTCGGAATAATACTTTTTCGGATAAATGTCCTCGTATGCGACAGCTCCGGTCGCTGCGTCGTATGTCTCACGCTTCAGTACATATCCGCCCGCGCCCTCCTCAGCCGAGAAGACGGTGAGGGGTACGATATAGTAGCCCTTCTGCGTTATCGCGGTCCTGGGTATCTTTAAGCCCGCCTCGTCCTCATAATCGAACTCGATCGAAACAAAGCGTGTATCCATGTATGACGACATATATTCATCGAGAATGATCTGCGCCAGATAATCGGAATCCTTCCGAAGGAGCTTAAGCTGTCCCTTGACAGGAGTCACCCCGCCGTTGATGTACACGGTCACATCGCGCGTTTCGAGATTGTTGATGTAGAAATCCTCGGTAACGAGCGCTACGATCGACCATTCCTCGTTGTCACATATCCTGTACACGGGCTCGCCCGATGATACAAGTCCGGTTTTCCTTAAGGAATAAGGCTGTATCGTATTATTCTTGATCAGGTCTGCGTCGATACCGGCAGCGTCAAGCCCGCAGAGGCTGTCTGCTGTATATGATATGACGCCCGATCTGTCCGATCTGACGGAATGAAAATCCGATGACGAATTGCCCGATGCAGAAAGCCTGTCCATCTCCGCGAGCGTATTGCGGCTCACGTAATCGTACAGAGTCTCGACCAGGGATGTCTTAAAGCCCTCTGTCCACGTAAGGTCCGCTCCGTTATAGCTCTTCATCGCGCCCGAGATATCCGATTTGATCTTACGGATCTCGTCGGAAGAAAGGCTGATGTCCTCGAGCGACGCGTTCAGGGCCGTATATACATTGCTGCCCGATGCGTCGACCGAATACACAACGCTGCTCTTCGCGCACTTGCGGCCGTTCTGGATGTAATAATTCACATAGCCCGAATATCCCGAAGAAACGAGCTGCTCATCCCTTATGCACACCGCGGGGTAAGAGCGGTCGTAGCTCAGGTTCTGCGCCTGAACCTCATAGATTGAAACCTGCTCCTTTGTTGCGTAGATGTAAAGGTTTATGCACAGGTAAATAAAGACAAGCAAAAAAACGGCAGCTCCGATATGCTCCGGTGTTATGCGCGATAACAATCCCTTTGAATACCTGTTTCTGCCGGTTCCCGTAAAGCGGCTGCCGTCTATATTAACAATATTGTCGTTTTCCTGATCTCTGTCTCTTCTCATGGCCTTTAAAAACAGCCCGGCAGGTTTCACCGGGCTGAATATATTTCCTCAACTGCTTTATAATGAAACGATAACCTTATCCTTGAAGCGGTCGGGTATCTGTGATCCGTCAACGCAGATGCTGATCACAAAATCGATATGGAACTTAGCCGAGATGATCTCGAGCTTATCGAGGATCGGGCCGTAATCGATGTCGGTTCCTTCAACTCCCGCGATAGCGAGGAAGCTGTCTAAGAATACCTTCTCAAGGTCATGATCCTGAGAAGCCATACCGCATACAAAACCGAGGAAGGTTTCGGGACTGTCCACGAAATAATCACGTATGTTGATCAAACGAACATTCCTGTTCAGTTCGTACATGTGCTTTGAGTTCTTGTCAAGGTAAACTACCGAACCCTTCGACGAAGAAGCCTCTGTGTTTGCCTTATCCAGGAGAATAGGTGTCTTTCCTTTGCCTTTGCTGCCGGCAATAATCTGTATCATATGAAATCGCCCCTTTCGGATTGTTTTTCGCAGAACAATGCAAACCCCAAATATGTATCACTCTGCTAAAAATTATTATATACCACAGACTTTTAATAAACAAGTCAAAAGAGGTAAAGAATTTGTGAACAGTTACTATTCACAGCAAATCTGATCTAAGAATAAAAATGCAAGTTTACTTGTGATTCAGACATATCGCGAGCAGCAGGTTCATCTCCCTGTAAACCGTATCACGGTCGGCCGATCTGAACAGCTCTGTGATATATCCGTGCCCGTCTTCCGTCTCCGAATAGATGATCAGACAGTTTTTCGCGGCGATCGTCTCACCGGTCTTTCCGCACAGTACCCTGATGCCGTCAGGCGCCGTTGTCAGACCACGGGCATAATAATTCGTCGGAACGACCTCATAGTCGCGCTCAGATCCGTCAGCGCCGTATATCTTCGATACATGCGAGCTGCCTGTCATGATGGTCTTAAGGTAAGGGTTTTTCAGACATTCGTTGAATATCAGATAGATATCGTAAGCGGTCGTGTAATGATTGACATCCTGCAGTCCGTGAGGATTCGTAAAATGCGTGTTCGTAGCACCTATAGCGGCAGCCTCGGAATTCATCAGTTTACAGAACGCGTCGACCGAGCCGCTAATATGCTCCGCAACCGCCACGGCCGCGTCATTGGCCGAAAACATCAGCAGACAGTACAGCAGATCCTCCATCGTGATCGTATCGCCGGCCTTAAAGCCTGTCTTCTGCGCTCCGGATATCTCGATACCGCAGTTGTCCTTCCGGATCGTCACGATATCCGTGGGCTCCGAGTGGCGGGCCGCGACATAAGCCGTAAGCAGTTTCGTCGTGCTAGCGGGATATACTTTTTGAAAGATGTCCTTTGAATAAATGACCTCGGCGCTGTCGACATCGTAGCATGCGGCGGAAACCGCGGACAGCTCTCCGAGCCCCGATGCCGGTATGTCTATGCTCGAAAAACAGATATCCTGATACAGGAATTTCTGCGAATCGGACAAACCCGAAAACGTAAAACCGAAGTCATAAGTCGGATGCGTCGGATGGAGCTTTGCGTAGCCGGAAGTAAAATAAGTCGGATCGACAGTCTGCCGGTCCGACACACAGCCCGCAAGAGCGCATACCAGCGCTAAAACGATAATTATGCTGATAATCCGTTTCATCAGTGATATAACTCTCTCCAATCAAGATCACCGCGCTCGAGCGCCTTGATCAGCAGCTCGGCGGTAGCCAGATTAGTCGCGATCGGGATATTGTGCGTATCGCAGAGAGATACGACATTCGCAATATCGGGCTCGTGACTCTTGGGATTAAGCGGATCGCGCAGGAAGATCACCAGATCCATCTCGTTGTGCTCGATCAGAGCACCGAACTGCTGCTCACCGCCCAGATGTCCCGCAAGGAACTTATGCACGGGAAGGTTGGTCGCCTCTTCGATAAGCCTGCCGGTGGTGCCGGTGGCATAAAGCGTGTGGCGGCTTAATATCCCGCGGTAAGCGATGCAGAAATTCTGCATCAGTACCTTTTTTGCATCATGTGCAATAAAACCAACATTCATCGTAAACCTTCTCCAATCCCCTTATTACATTATATGACCGAAATCAGCCGTTATACGGCGTCATTCGAGAAATTCAAACTCATCGTTATGCTTGGGCACGTCTTCTTTAGGCTGCATACTGATATTTATCAGGATGCCTATCGTCACCAGATTGATCAAAAGCGCCGAAAGACCCGAACTCATAAACGGCAGCGGTATGCCGGTATTGGGCAGCAGGCTGGTCACAACGCCGATATTGATGAATACCTGTACGCTGATGAGCGCTCCGATGCCGATCGCCAGCATCATGCCGAGATAATCCTTTGCTCTCTTTCCGATCCTGATAATTAGCACGATCATGAGAAAATATGTCATCAATACAGCGATCGCGCCTATAAATCCGAAGCCTTCCGCCACTGCGGTAAATATAAAGTCACTTTCCTTAACCGGAACGTAATATGTACCCTTGAGGCCCTCTCCGGCGAGAAACTTTCCTATCATTCCTCCCGACTGTATTGCCGACCTTGCATTTGCCTGCTGATACATCAGATCAGGATAATCCTCGGGATGCAGAGCCGCAAGCACACGCCTTTGCTGCCAGTATTTGAGCAGAACCTGAAAATCCTGCTGTACATACCATATCAGTCCGATCGCGATCGGCGTCAGGATGGCGACTATCGAAAAAATAAATTTGTAAGGCACGCCCGAGACAAATACAAGAACAGCGAATATCATCGCCAGACAGATCGTTGTCGAAAGATCGGGCTGCATGAATATCATCAGCGTGGGCACTCCCATAAGCGCGATGGCCAGCAGGAGCACCCAGATCTTTTGAATCTTTTTATAGCAGATATCAAAGAACTTTGCTATAAATATGATCATCGCGATCTTTGTTACCTCGGACGGCATGAACTCAAAGCCCTTGTTGTTAACGCCCGCCGTCGGATCACCGCCGATCTTGATCCATCTTCTTGCATCGTAATGCGACCATCCGTAGATCGGAAGCGAATTGCTGTAACGGCATATCAGCAGCAGCGCTATATTGATCAGGTACAGCACTACGAACCATTTTGCGATAAAATGATAGTCGATCAGCGATATGATCAGGATAACGCCGAGTCCCAGCAGCAATCCCTTTACATGCCTCTGGTACAGCTGTTCATCGGCGTCCTGCAGTATCTTTATCAGATATGCTCCGATACCGCCGAGCAAATACACCAGAAACAGCACACTGAACGCAGCATGCTTAAATCTGTAGGCTTTGAAATTGAAAATCGATTTTATAAAGTTAACCAAAAACATTTGTTAAAGCCTGCTTATCTTTCGTGGCGTCTGATCTCTTTGATCGGAATGTTCGCATAGAGAGCGGGAACACTGCCTGCGCCGTCATCGGATCTGGTCTGAGTCAGGTTGATGTCCAGTCCGTTAGGATCGATCTCGACATATTTCTTAAGCACTTCGATAATATCGTTCTTGATCTTTTCCATGAGCTCGGGCGAGCAACCGGTCCTGTCGGAAACGAGAGCCAGCTGGAGCCTGCTTTTCGCGTTGTTGCCTGAAGAGGGCTTTTTCTTAAAGAAATCCATAATCGACATGATCTTCTATCCCCCTTAATTCTTTTTGAAAAGTCTCGCAAAGAAACCCTTCTTTGCGTTGAGATCAAGGAACGGAACATCTTCGCCGACGATCCTGCGGCAGATATTCATATATGCCTGTCCGGCCAGAGAATCATCTCCTACCAGAGGCTCACCGTTGTTCGTGGAAACAACGATCTTCTCGTCGTCGGGAACGATACCGATCAGGTCGATAGCCAGGATCTCGACAACATCATCGCTCGACATCATGTCGCCGCGGTTTACCATGTCGATCCTTAAGCGGTTAACGATCAGCTCGGTCTTTTTCATCTCATTGGCCTCCAAGAGACCGATGATGCGGTCCGCGTCACGAACGGCCGAAACCTCGGGCGTGGTAACAACGAGCGCTCTGTCGGCGCCTGCGATCGCGTTCTTGAAGCCCTGCTCGATACCTGCGGGGCAGTCCATGATGATATAGTCAAACTCGCCCTTTAACTGCTCGCAGAGAAGCTTCATCTCCTCGGGAGTTACGGCAGACTTATCCCTGGTCTGGGCAGAAGGAAGAAGATAAAGATTGGGATATCTCTTATCCTTGATCAGTGCCTGCTTAATGCGGCAGTTTCCTTCTATGACATCAACAAGATTATAAACGATGCGGTTCTCCAGTCCGAGAACAACATCCAGATTGCGCAGTCCTATATCCGTGTCGATAAGCACTACCTTTTTGTCCAGCTTCGCAAGTCCCGTGCCCACATTGGCCGTGGTGGTGGTCTTGCCTACTCCGCCCTTGCCGGACGTTACAACGATTACTTCACCCATCTTGAATTCTTCCTCCTGTAATAAATTCCTTTTTCTAATCAGATCCTCAGGTCATTAAGGATCGATTTGGTGACCGGTTCGATATAAATGTTCTCATCTTCAAGGAATGCGATCTTCGATTCCTTGACCTGATTGCGCTCCGGGTTGTCGGGAGCGCGCGCGATCGTATCGGCGATACGGATCTGCATGGGATTCATGTCCAGCGCGAACACAAACGCGTCCCTGTTTCCCGATGCCCCTGCCACGGCATTGCCTTTCAGCGCGCCGAGCACGATTATATTGCCGTTCGAGCTGATCGCCGCACCGGGGTTGATGTCCCCGATGTAGATTATGCTGTTGTCGCATGAAAGCTGCTGTCCGGATCTTAAGTTTCCCTTGTAGAATGTGGCCGTATTGCCCGCCGCTTCCATCAGGGACTTGTTTACAGCCTGCGTAAAGCTGCTGCTCTGCTGGGGATCCTCGCTCAGGATGCACACTACCTCGAGATCGGAATTTGAGCCGATGACATCGAGCAGCGCGAGCTCCTCCTCACGGGTCAGATCCCTGCCCTCGAAGCGTACTGCGGTCTTGCAGTTGCCGAGGAATTTGGACGAATCGGAAAACTTCTTGGCAACCATGTCCTTGAGGATCCCGAACTCGACCTGTCCGTCGAGCACAACGATTATCCCGTTTCTGCTTCCCTTGATTACTACCGAATTATCCATAAGATCACAACTCCTTATCCGTATACCGTTTAGTCGGATACGGTGATATTCGTAACATTGGTGGTGGTAAGATCTCCGCTTAAGAGCTCTTCCTTGTTCTCATCGTTAAAGTACAGTCCGTAGACCTCACGCGCGAGCTTTGCCGCGTTGGCCGAAGCGTATCCGTTCGGGATAACGACGGTCACGCTGACCTCGGGACTCGAGTACGGTGCGAACGAAATGAACAGACCGTGGCTCGGGTGGGTCAGGGAAACCTGTGCGGTACCGGTTTTGCCGGCCACCTTGAACCCGAGATCACCATAAAGCGTGTTCAGGCTGTTCGCGGAAGTATTTACCACGTCGTACATACCCTTCTGTACCGCGTTCCACTGAGTGTTGCTGTAGAGGTCGATCTGGTTGAATACCGTGGCCTGATGATCGGTCTCCTCGCCCGAATCCTTATTGACCGTTTTGTCGACGATCGTGAGGTTATAGACCGTGCCCTTATTGGCCACAGCGGTCACATATCTCGAGATCTGGATCGGCGCGAAGTTGTGATAATAACC
The DNA here is from genome assembly GCA_016288005.1 of Lachnospiraceae bacterium. Taxonomy (GTDB): domain Bacteria; phylum Bacillota; class Clostridia; order Lachnospirales; family Lachnospiraceae; genus RUG11977. Next base: position 182,078 of record JAEEXY010000001.1, on the reverse strand, counting down.
GATCGAGGTACGAACGGCATCCGTACTCGAAATGGCCGGAGTCGATTCGGGAACCTCAACTCCCGAGCGGTCCGCCAGACCGAACATCGCGGCGTATTTCTGTATCTTTGAGATACCCAGCGAGTCACTGTATTCTCCCTTCGCGTCAAGGGACATCTGATAGCCCACCTGATAGAAGAAATAGTTACAGCTGTGCTGGATGGCCTGTGTCAGGTTTATCCAGCCGTGGTTGCCGGGGTACTTCCAGCATTTTGGCGAAGGATCGACGAGCTCGAACAGACCCTCGTCCTTGATCTTCGTCTGTGTTGTGATAACGCCCTCCGCCATGCCTGCCAGAGCCATCAGCGGCTTAAATGTGGAACCTGTGGCCGTCTGCTGCTGTGTCGGTCGGTTGAGCAGAGGCGTCGCGTTATTGGCAAGGAGCTTGCTGTAGTACTTCCAGTCGATCTTATTCGCGAGCATGTTGTTGTCATAGCTCGGATAAGTGACCATCGCCAGCACGTCTCCGGTATTTACGTCGGTTATGACTATCGAACCGCTGCAGGGCTCGAGCGCCAGCATACCCGGTGTGATCTCGAGGTTCGTGAGCTTTTCCTTGATGAAGTAATAAGCTCCGATCCTGCCGTTCTTTAATCTCTTGTAATCGTTCTCGTTGTATTCGAGAACTCCCTGATCGTACAACAGCAGGCACATATCCTTGCCCGAGATCTTATAGTTGAAGATCAGCACTCTGTAGATCATCTTTTCGAATACCGTGTTATTATACAGTTTTTCGAAAATATATGCCAGCAGCTTATCGTAAACTTCGTTATTCGTGTTGTAATCGCTGCCGATGCCGAGCTTTGCGAGGTCGATCCACTGCATGTCTATCGCGTACTGCAGGAACTCACTGAGTGAGATCTTGTCCTCGGTGTACTTGACGTAAGTCGAATCCTTCTGGTCGATCAGCTCCTTTTGGAGCACCTGCTCCGACCTCAGCATCGAATAGATGTAATCGATGTAGCCTTCGTACTCGTCCGTCAGTTTGTTATTGACTACAGGACTGCTGTACGAGAGAATGTCACGGAGCTTATCGAGTACCTGAGCCTCTTTGGTCAGGTAGGTATTGTATATCTTTTTCTCGAGCTCGGTCGCGTCAGCCTCGCGGAAATGGCTGATATCGAGCACGCTGTTGGCTATGAACGCGTTATATACTTCGTATATCGGGATCGTTATCTTGCTCGCCGAATCGCCCTTGCCGCCGTAGCTGGTCGAGTTGACTATCTTTGATATAAGGATCGCCGCGATATTGTTCTCGAGGATATGGTAGCATGCGATCTGCAGCTCACGGTCTATCGTCAGATAGATATCGTCTCCCGCAACAGGCGAAGATTTCACCGTCGAGGAAATGATCTTGCCCGAGGCGCTGACCTCGAGCTCAGCCACACCGCTCTGGCCGCGCAGCAGGGAATCCATCTCTTTTTCTATGCCGGTCTTGCCGATGACCGTGGAGGTATTGTACATATCCTCCTCAAGTCCGGCGTTAAGCGCGTCGGCCTCTTCCTCTGTGGCTTTGCCCGTGTATCCCAGGATATGGGCAAAGAAGAGGCTGTCGTTATAGACTCTCGACGTAACCTGGCGTATCTCCACGCCTTTGAGCTGCGCTGCGTTCTCCTCGATCGCCGCTATCGTCACGCCGTCCACATCCGAGCATATCGTAAACTGCGAATACTGCGGATACAGCGTGAACAGCGCGTATCTCACGGTCATGATCTTAAGCGCCAGATCGACCGGATAATCATCCGATATACCGAACATCGAAGAAGCTTTATTACCGTTCTTCATGAAATAATAAACTTCTTCGGCCGTAGCCTCTCTCTGCTCGTCTGTCAGCTTGTTGACGCTCGGCAGACCGTAAGCGTTCTTTTTAAATCGTAAAAGCGAATTGCCCGAAAGATTAAAGGCAAACTCACCGTTTTCGTCAATATATATCGCGAAATCCAGCTCCAGCTCGTATCCGTTGCGCTCGATGATGTCGATCAGCTTCGCTATCATCGCGTTTCGCTCGGCGTTGCTGCTGTAATTCGCGCTGTTGCTCATTACTATGTTGTAGCTCAGGACATTGTATGCGAGCAGATTTCCGTTGCGGTCGTAGATATTGCCTCTGACGCTGTCGGTGTATCTGAGGCGGTACGAACGGTATGCGGCATCGTTCGCCGATGTGCCCTCGTCCGTTTCAACCGCAAGTATCTGCAGCGAATACATCCTGCCGACCAGTATCGAAAAAAGCACGATGATCAGGATCGACAGATATACAAGCCTGGAGCTGAACAGCTCTTTGAGTTTGTTTAAAAATGCATCAAACATCAGTCTCGGTCAAACCTCTTAAAGAAAATGTTGCAGGAATTGAGGAACTTATACAGCAGTATCGCTATAAGCACCGTATAAATGACCCTCGGGAACATGAACCTGACCATGTAGAACCCGACGTTCAGCTTGCCCGAGAGCAGGTAGAAGAACAGATAATACATCAGGTTGTAAAACAGCTCGGAAACTCCCACAAGTATAAGCGGTATTGTATAATCGTTCTCATCGTAGAAACGATGTGAAAAACCGGCCAGATTGCCTATCAGCATGTACATCAGGGCAAACAGTCCCATAAAACTGCTGTAGGTACAGTCGATGGTCAGACCGCAGATAACTCCGGTCAGCATCGCCGGTATCCTGCCGCGCATAAAAGCCACGGCGACCACAAGTATGAGCAGAAGGTTCGGGACCACTCCCGCCAGCGCGATCGATGAAAACACGCTCGTCTGGAGGACATAAAGGATCACGGCTTCTGCGATCACTGCCAGAATTCTAATTATCACTTGATACTACCCCGTCCAGATCCTCAAGCTGTTCCTTCAGCTCGGTTATAACAAGTACGGCCTCAATATGCCTGAAATCAACAACAGGCGTCAGATACGCTTCCTTTGACATCGTGGAAGAATCCGTGCGGATGTTGCTGACATATCCGATCAGGATGCCCGGAAGGTACTTATCGCTGATGTACGAAGTAACGATCTCGTAATTGTCGTAGATCTCAGCGTTAAGATCGATCATCCTGACATTGATGTATCCCTCGTCAAGGAGCTCGAGATTGCCGGAAACGATGCATGTGTCCGAGGTGGTCAGGAACATGCCGCTGACACTGCTCGCGTCGTCGATTATCGATCTGACTCTCGACCAGTTCTTTCCGACTTCGGTGATGATGCCTACGAGTCCGTTGCCCGATATAACGTTCATATCGGGAAGGATGCCGTCCTCACTGCCCTTGTCGATGATAAATTCGTTACAGTAGCTGTTGGGCTCACGGTTGATGACCGTGGCCGCAACCTTGTCAAAATCCTGATACTGCTGATCCAGCTCGTACAGCTCCCTGTACCAGTTCAGCTCATATTTTTCCTGCGTCAGGATGCTGTTCTGCGCTTTCAGATCATCGATCTGGGTCTTCAGCTCATCGTTCTCCTCGATCAGCTTTTTGATGTCGGAAAACATCCTGAACCTGTCCGCGATCGAACCTCCGACCGTGTTGATGCCCTTTTGCATCGGGGTAACAAAATTCCCGAACGCGGTCTTTACCGGGGCGAATTTCTCCTTGTACCTGTATGACGCGAAAATGGTCACCGCGCAGGCTATGAAGAGCAGGATAAATATGTATTTGGGATTGAACTCTATTTTCTTACGGTTTCTGCGTCTTGCACTGCGGCTCATTTCTAAAAATCCTTAATCAGTCTTTGTAAGTTGCCTGCTTAAGCACATACGCAAGCGAATCGTACGCGGAGTTCTCGATGATCTTTCCGAGACCCAGCGCAACTGTATTTGCCGAATCGTTGCAGATATTGATCTTAAGCTCCGTCTCGCTGCCGAGGAGGACATCGAGATTCCTGATCTGTGAGGAACCGCCGGTCACATAGATGCCGGAATCGATGATATCCGAAGCGATTTCCGGAGGAGTATGCTCCAGAATGATCTTGACCGAATCGATTATGCTGCGCAGATGCTCTCCGATCGACTCGTAAACGAATGCGGTGTCGATCTCCTTCTCTGTGGGGAGGCCGTTTACCACGTCACGTCCGTGAACCTTGATCGTGGGGTTGTTGTTCTCCTCGGGAGCGATCGCGGTCGCCAGATTGATCTTGATGACCTCGGCCGTCTTGTTGCCGATAACGAGATTGAACTTTTTCTTAACGCTGTTGATGATGTCGTCGTCGAACTTGTTGCCGCCGATGGGGATCAGGCGCGAAAGCACGATGCCGCCGAGCGAAAGCACGGATATCTCTGTCGTATCGGCACCTATGTCGACAACCATAACGCCCGAAGCCTCACAGACGTTAAGACCCGCGCCGAGCGCGTCGGCGATCGGTCTCTCAACGATCCTTACCTTGCGGGGCTTTGCGTTCGTATTGGCGACCAGATCGACAAAAGCCTTCTTCTCAACCTCGGTGATGTCCGTGGGCGCAGTGATGATGAACTCGGCGCCGTTAAGCTTACCCTGAGTCTTTCCGATCTCATCGAAAACAAGGTTGAGCAGTGCCTGCATATTCTTTATGTCAGCGATAACGCCGTATTTAACGGGATATGTGACTTCGATGTTTGAAGGTGCCTTGCCGTACATCTCGAAGGCTTCGTCACCTATTGCGATGATGGTGGAATTGTCCTTGATCGCAAGAATATTCTTCGCATCGTAGATCACGCCGTCGTTCTTCTTGTAGATCTTCAGAGCTCTCGTTCCGAGATCGATACCGTAGACTTTTGACATTTTAACCTCTTTTCACTTTGATAAAACACCGGATTCCATCATGCTGATATAGCGGTTATCGCCGATAATGATATGATCCGCGAGCCTGATGCCAGTGACATCGCAGGCCTGCTTAAGGCGCATGGTCGAACCTATATCGGCGGAGGAAGGCGTGGGATCGCCGGACGGATGGTTATGCAGCATAACCAGATTGACCGCGCCAGCTCGAAGCGCTTCGATCAGGATCTCTCGCGGCTCGAACAGCGAAATGTTCACGCTGCCGCGAAATACGGTCCTTTCGCCGATCAGGTTCATCTTTGCGTCAAGGAAAACCGCCAGAGTCTCTTCATGCTCCAGATGCCTCAGATCCTCCATGTAGTAGGCTGCGATCTGCTGCGCTCCGCCGAACGATATCCGACGTGCCGCATCGGACTTTGCCATGCGTTTTGCCAGCTCGGCGACGCACAGTATCTGTACGGCCTTCACCCTGCCTATGCCGTGCAGCCGCATCAGTGACTGCAGATCCACATGATACAGGGAATTGATCCCTCTGCTCTCGTGCAGGTTCAGCACCCTGCATGCCAGTTCGATCGAACGCTCCTTTTCGGAGCCGCATCTGATGATAGCGGCAAGGAGCTCGGCATCGGACAGCGCAGACGCCCCGTAAGCGATGCATTTCTCGTACGGACGCTCGTTGTCGGGCAGGTCCTTGACTATAAACCGGTCGTTTTTTAAGTTTTGTTTTTTATTCATTCAGGCTCCGTTCTCTCTCTCCGGCCCGAAAATGCGGGTCTTTGACCCACACAGAAATTATTATACTACAACATTCGTAAAATGTATAATCTCAAATAAGTTTTTTATCGAGGATTTTCTGCAGCGACATCAGAATGCCGAGTTTTGCGTGATACCAGGTGAGTCCGCCCTGGAAATAAACCGCATAGGGCTCCTCTAACGGACCGTCCGCGGAAAGCTCGATCGACGAGCCCTGTACAAATGTACCCGCGGCCATGATGACATCCGACGAATATCCGGGCATCGGCGAAGGCTCGGGACGAACAAAGCTGTCTACCGGAGCGGCTGCCTGTATGCCTTCACAGAATGCGATGAGGCGCTCGGGCGTCCCGAGGGTCACCGCCTGGATGATATCGTATCTGGGCTCCGTGCCGTTGGGTATTACGGGCAGACCGAGATCCTCGTATATCCTCGCCGCGAAGATCGCGCCCTTTACGGCGCCGATCGCCACAACGGGCGCCATGAACAGGCCCTGGAATATGCTCTGGTTGATTCCGAGTGTGGCTCCGACTTCTTTGCCGAGGCCGGGGCAGGCAAGCCTTGCTGCGCATTTCTCGATGCACTTTGAGGTTCCGACGATATATCCGCCTGTGGCTACGAGTCCACCGCCGGGATTCTTGATAAGAGAACCCACGCACATATCTGCGCCGACTTCGGAGGGCTCTCTCGTCTGAACGAACTCACCGTAGCAGTTGTCGACCATGATCGTGACTTCGGGCTTGATGCCTCTGATGAACGCGATCAGTTCGCCGATACGCTCAACAGAGAGTGTGGGTCTGGTCGCATAGCCCTTTGAGCGCTGTATCGTAACGAGCGCGGTCCTTTCGTTAATGGCCTTTCTGATGCCGTCAAGATCAAAGCCGCCGTCGGGCAGCAGGTCAACCTGCGCATAGGTTACGCCGTATTCCGCAAGCGACCCCGTGGCGGGAGTAATGCCGATAACCTGCTCCAATGTATCGTAAGGCTTTCCGACGGGTGAGAGTATCTCATCTCCCGGCCTTACATTGGCGCTCAGAGCCACTGCGAGCGCGTGCGTGCCGCACATGATCTGAGGTCTTACAAGAGCGTCCTCAGTCTTGAAAACCGATGCGTAAACGGCCTCGATCGCCTCGCGGCCTGCGTCATTATAGCCGTAGCCCGTGGTTCCCGCAAAAAACGTCTCGCTGACGCCGTTATCCTGCATCGCCTTAATGACCTTTAAATGATTATACTCGGCAATCCTGTCGAGTTCCTCGAAGCGGGGCTTAAGCTCAGCCTCGTATTTCTCTCCGAGTTCGATGACTCTGTCCGAGAGTCCCATTGATCTGAGTAATTCTTTCATTTCCTTTACTCCTTTTATTTCTGCTGCAGACACCGCAGACATAGGGACAGTTCTGCCGCTATATCTGTCCTGCTGTTAAAATCACGGATATCGATAAACTCAACATCCCGCTCCCGCTTAAACCATGTCAGCTGCTTTTTCGCATAATGCCTGGTCTCACGCTTTATCGCATCGACTGCCTCTTCAAGAGACGTCCTGCCGTATATATGATCGCACATTTCCTTATACCCGATCCCCTGCATCGACTGCAGATCCTCGGTATAGCCGCGGTCTAGCAGGCCTCTGACCTCTGCCTCGAGTCCGTCTGCGATCATGATATCCACGCGTCTGTTTATCCTGTCGTAGATCGCGTCACGGTCATCCGTCAGTACGAAATATCTGAAATCATACGGCGACTCCCGCTCCGCCTGCTCTGTATTGTGTTCGGAAAGCCGTTTTCCGGTCAGTTCATAAAACTCCAGCCCGTGCAGCAGCCGTTTTGTATTGTTCGGATGAATGATCCCGGCATAGACCGGATCGACGGCTTTTAGCCGTTCAAACAGATACAGGGCGCCGTTTTTTTCAAGCTCCGCCTCAAGCCTTTTTCTGATCTCTGCCTGTTTTTCGTCGTCATACTCCGTGAAATCGACATCATAAAGCACAGCCTGTATATAAAACCCCGTGCCTCCGGCGATAATAGGTATATGCCCGCGTGAAGCTGTCTCATCGATGCATTTTTTCGCGAGTTCCTTGAAATTAAGTACCGAAAATGGCTCGTCCGGGTCGATGATGTCGATCAGATGATGGGGCACACCGCGCATCTCGCCGGGCCTGATCTTTGCCGTGCCGATATCCATGCCGCGATAAACCTGCATAGAATCGGCGGAAATGATCTCGCCGCCAATGCGCAGGGCCAGTTCAACCGACACAGCGGTTTTTCCTACCGCGGTAGGACCGTTCAGGATCACCAGGGGAGTCTTCACAATACTCTCTTAAACTTCCTTTCCAGTTCATATTTTGTCATCGAAATGATGACGGGTCTGCCATGCGGACAGTTAAAAGGATTCTGCAGGGTCAGCAGCTCCTTGATGAGCGCCTCGGCCTCATCACGCGAGATCCTCGTATTGCCCTTGACCGCCGCCTTGCAGGCGCAGGTAGCAAGTCGGTAGTTCATCGTCGCGGTCTGTCTGGCCAGTCTTACACTGTCCTCTGAGAACGTGTCTATCAGCTCATGCAGCAGGTCGACGGCGTCCATCTGATAGAGCTGCAGCGGAACCGACGAAAGCCTGTATTCCCTGCCTCCGAAGCTCTCCAGGTCAAACCCGAGCCTTGCCAGATCGTCACGGTGCTTTTCGACGATCTCGCATTCCTGCGCGGAAAGGCTCACGATCATCGCAGGACTGATGCTCTGCGAAAGTATCGCTGCCTCATTATACTGTTTTACAAGTTTTTCATAGATGGTCTTTTCATGCGCTGCGTGCTGGTCGATCATATAGAGCTTGTCCGACAGTTCGACGATCCAGTAGGTGTTGAATATCTGCCCGATCAGTTTAAAGCCGTCGTACATGCCCTTTTTGAACTCTTCTTTTGTCTCGGGCCTGATAGCCGGCGCCTCGTCTTCATTCTGTCTGTCAATGTCGGTTTCAAACACAAGCTGGGCATAAGCCGCGGATCTGCTGTCCGTATTATCGCCGCTGCCCGAATCGTCTTCACTTTCTTTATTATTGCCGGTATTCATCCCCTGCGTGATGCTGCGCGCGAAACCACTCATGTCGCCCGTTACGGCGGCTTCATCTGGAATATCCGTACCGGGCTCAATATCCTCCGTGACAAACGAAGCTTTATATCCGTTATCCACGGTCTTATCTTCTGCCAAAACCGGCTCTTGCCCGGTCTTATACCCGGAAGCAACCGGCTTCTGTTCAGGCATATCCGATGCCGGAACCGGCTTCTGTTCAGACGTATCCGGGGCCGTAACCTGCCTTTGCTCCGGCTTATCCCCGGCCGCGGCCGAACGTTGCTCCGCCCTGACCTTTTCAAACGGCTCGGGAGTGCTCTGTACGCGCTCGTCCGACATGTTCTTTGCTAGCACTTCTTTCCGGGTTTCTATCGGCGGCGTGATCGTCTTCGGTATGAACGCCACGGCCCGCAATGTATTGCAGACAGCCTGATAAACCGCATTAAATATGTCGTCGGGCTTTTCGAAGCGTACTTCCTGCTTGGTCGGATGAACGTTTACGTCCATCGTCTGCGCGGGAATCTCGAGATGCAGTGCGGTAAACGGGTATTTATGCAGCATCAGGTAGGGCGCAAATGCCTGCTCGATGGCCTTGCTGATGATATTGCTCCTGATGTAGCGGCCGTTCACGTAATAGTGCTCGAGATTGCGGTTTGAGCGGGCGACAACGGGCTTTGCGACAAATCCCGAGACCTTTATGCCGTTCTCGTCTTCATAATTAACCTCCAGCAGAGACGCAGTGATCTCGCGTCCGTATATGCCGTATATGATATCGCGGATCGAATTGCTGCCGGTCGTGAATATCACGGTACGTGAATTGTTGATAAACTTGATCGAGACCTCAGGATGCGAGATCGCGATCTTCTCGATCAGCTCATTGATGATCGATCCCTCTGTTGAAGCGGATTTAAGAAACTTGCGGCGTACGGGCACATTGCTGAACAGATTGCGTACTATGAAGGTCGTACCTTCGGGGCAGCCGACACTCTCCATGCCCTGCTCTTCGCCCCCCGAGATCAGATACCTGATACCGGTAACATCGTCCTTTCTGCGCGTGAGCAGCTCGACCTCGCTGACCGACGCGATGCTGGCGAGCGCCTCGCCCCTGAACCCCAGGCTCAGCACGTCCGCAAGGTCCGAAGCGTCCTTTATCTTACTCGTCGCATGGCGCAGGAACGCGGTCCTTACGTCATCCTCGCCGATTCCGCAGCCGTTGTCCGTTATGCGGATCAGCTCGATACCGCCGCCCTTTATCTCGCATGAAACGGCAGTCGCTCCGGCATCTATGGAATTCTCGATCAGTTCCTTGACAACAGACGCGGGCCGCTCGATAACTTCTCCGGCCGCGATCTGGTTGACCGTGTTTTTGTCAAGAACATTGATAACAGACATAATGCTCTCCTTCGATTACTCTTTTATCATTCCCTGCAGCTCGGCCAGCAGGTTGAGCGCCTCAACCGGCCTCAGCTCATCGACTTTAATGCTCTTCAGTTTATCGATGACCTCTTTATTCTCACTTCCGCCGCCGAATGCGTCAAACAGGCTCATCTGTCCCGCTTCGAGGTCGTTTTGTGCCTTCTTCGGGCTCCTTGTCTTAGCGGTAATGACATCGACATTCTCACGTATCTTGCCGTTTATGTCATTGTCGGTCAGGATATCAACTATCTCGCGGGCACGCGCAAGCACCGCCTCGGGCAGTCCCGCCAGTCGCGCGACCTGTATGCCGTAGCTGCGGTCCGCTCCGCCGCGGATTATCTTGCGCAGGAAAATGATGTCCTCTCCCTGCTCCTTGACCGCTATGCAGTAGTTATTGACACTCTCGAGCTTGTCCTCGAGTTCGGTGAGTTCATGATAATGAGTCGCGAACAGCGTCTTCGCTCCGATCTGCTTTCTGCTGCTGATGTACTCGACAACGGCCCATGCGATGCCCAGTCCGTCAAACGTCGATGTGCCGCGCCCTATCTCATCGAGGATCAGCAGGCTCTTCGCGGTAGCGTTCTTCAGGATATATGCGACTTCATTCATCTCGACCATGAACGTACTCTGGCCCGAAGCCAGATCGTCCGAAGCCCCGACACGTGTAAATATCCTGTCGACAATACCTATGTCCGCGCTCTCCGCGGGCACAAAGAAGCCGCACTGCGCCATCAGAACGATCAGCGCAGTCTGACGCATATACGTCGATTTGCCGGCCATATTGGGGCCCGTGATGATCGCTATACGCGAGTTTTTGTTGTCAAGGTATGTATCGTTGGCGACGAACGAATCCGCGCCGATAAACTGTTCGACCACAGGATGACGTCCGTTTTTGATATTGATCACACCGTCGGTATTGATCGAAGGTCTGACAAAATTATTCCTCTCCGCGACGTAAGCGATCGAGGCATAGGAATCGAGCAGCGCGATCGCCTTCGCGGTCTGCTGGATGCGGGCGATATTGGCCGCTATCTGCTCCCTGATCTGCGTGAACAGATCGTATTCGAGCGCAAACAGCCTGCTCTCGGCATTTACTATCTTATCCTCGAGTTCTTTAAGTTCAACGGTCGTATAACGCTCGGCGCCGGTCAGCGTCTGGCGTCTCGTCCAGTCCCCGGGCACGAGATCCTTAAATGAGTTCGTTACCTCCAGGCAGTATCCGAAATTCCTGCTGAATTTGACCTTGAGGTTTTTGATGCCGGTGCGGTCCCTTTCCTTTGTCTCTAAGTCCGCCAGCCAGTTCTTGCCCTCGCTCTTCGCGTTCCTCAGCGAATCTATCTCGGAATTGAAGCCGGTCTTAAATATGCCGCCCTCCTTGATCTGCACGGGCGGATCGTCGATTATCGCGTCAACGATGAGGCTCCTGATATCCTGCAGCGGATCGAGCTTTTCATATACATCGCACAGCAGCTTTGACTTAAACTGTTCGCAAAGGAGCCTGATCGCGGGCAGCATCTCGAGCGATGAAGCAAACGCTATCAGATCGCGCGGATTTGCGTTGCGGTAGCTGATCCTGCCGGCCAGTCGCTCGAGGTCGTAGATCGTATTGAGATACTCCCTGATCTCCTCGCGGTCGATATACGCGTTTTTGAGCTCCTCAACAGCGTCGAGCCTGTCCTCGATATCCTCTTTGTCCAGCATGGGCTGTTCGATAAAGGTCCTTAGCATGCGCGCGCCCATGGCGGTCTTTGTCTTATCGACAACCCAGAGCAGCGAACCCCTGCGGTTCTTCTCACGGAGAGTCTCGCACAGTTCGAGATTGCGTCTGGTGGAATTGTCGATGATCATGTATCTGCCGTTTACATAAGGCAGGATCGAAGTGATATGCTCCAGCGATATCATCTGGGTCTCATACAGGAACCTGAGTACCGCGGCAGCGGAAATAACTCCAAATTCATATCCCGAAAGCCCCAGCTTTTCTATGCTGTCGACCTTAAAATGCTCACAGAGCAGCTTTTTGCCCTCCGCTTCATCGAAGAAGCTCTCATCGAGCGATGAAATGCATATATGATCGCGCTCGCGCAGCTGATCGAGATCCACGCCGCTCATCTGCGCGGCCGCGTTGCATACGATCTCCGAAGGCGCGTAAGCGTTGATCTCATCGAGCACCCTGCCCGCCGTCCCGCACTCGGTCACATGGAAATCGCCCGTCGAAACATCAACAAACGAAAGCCCGAACACATCGCCCGTATAATACAGGGACATCAGATAATTGTTCTTCGATTCCTCGAGCGACTGCGCGGAAATATTTGTACCGGGTGTGACAATGCGGATAACTTCACGCTTAACCAGACCCTTCGCAAGCTTGGGGTCTTCCACCTGCTCGCAGATCGCGACCTTATAGCCGTTCTCCACCAGCCTGTTCATATTGTTTTCGTATGCGTGATAAGGGATCCCGCACATGGCGGCACGAAGCTCCAGCCCGCAGGCCTTTGCTGTCAGAGTGAGTTCGAGCTCTCTCGACGCGATGACGGCATCGTCAAAGAACATCTCATAAAAATCACCGAGCCTGTAGAACAGAATACAGTCCGGGTACTTCTGTTTAACCTCTATATATTGCTTAAATCCCGGAGTAACATCATCGATGTTGATCTCCGAAAGCTTAGTCAGCGACTGCTCAGGCATACTGCCAAATCCCTCCGAAATCTTTCTTCCCTAACTGATTTATTTTACCATTTCAGACCTGAGATTGCAAATGAAAGAAAGCTGCGCCCTTTCGGACGCAGCTCCCTGTAAACCCACAGATAATTTTAATCAATAAAGTTCTTTATCTTAAGCGGCGTACGGTAATTGACCGATGAGATCTTGCAGCCGCTGGCTCTTCCTGCCTCATGAATGATCTGGCCGTTTCCGATGTAGATCGCGACATGGTTGACATGTCCGGACTTATCACCGTAGAATACCAGGTCTCCGGGCTTAGCCGCAGATAACGAAACCTTCTTGCCCTTAGAGCAAGACGCAAGCTCGGTGGAGGTGCGGGGCATGTTCTTTGTGCTGATGCCTACCGCTCTGTAAACCGCAAGGCAGAAGCCTGAGCAGTCGGCACCGGTCTTTAACGAATTGCCGCCCCAGACATACTTCAGTCCGATGTGCTTCTTGGCCTCGATAACGATGGCCGCGCGAAGCGAGGACAGATTGCTCGCGGAATCAGCTCCGACTATGGATGTCATGGAAACCGCTCTTACCCAGTCATAGGCAACCGAAACGAAACGCTTGGCAATATAGCCTTCCATATCGTCCAGATAAGCCTTGACCCAGAGAGTCGTTTCATCGTCCTTATTTACAACAGTCTCTTCGATGACTACAAGAGCTTCACCGTTGGTAACTGTAGCAAGAATGTTATCATCGCTTATCGTATCGGGTGTCGAACGGAAATTAACGGTTCCGGCATTAACGGTTGCCATAAGCTTTGCAAGCTGCTCCGCCTTTTTTCTTCCCTCTTCGCCCGTGTACAGATATTCGCATGATACGTATCCCGTAACAGCACCGGATTCGATCTTTGCCCAGCTGTTGTCCTCAGTAAGTTCAAGGACGGTACACATGCCATTCTTCGGCAGGTAACCTACTACTCCGTATGAGGTACCCGCTCCGGAACGAATATTAACATAATCATTGACGTTTGCTATCGCAACATTATCCGGGATCGTGACTTCGTCAGCAAGCAATGCACCCGAAGCACCTTCATCATCATTGCCGACTCTCTCGTAGTATTTCTCTAAGAAATACGAAACTCCTCCCAGTGCTTCATCCCCCGTCAAAAAACCTGCACTGACGTATGTCGTTCCCCCCAAAAGGCATACAATAAGAGAAATTGAAAGTATTAAACTGAATTTCTTAAATCCTGTCAATCTCAAGACTGCTTACCTCCTGTTGAAAAGTCAAATATTACGTTTTTATTACAATTCCATTGACTATATTACAAGGCTGACACAATTTTGTCAAGAAAATTGAACAAAAAAACTGGATATTTTGGAAAAAATTACAACAAAATATCCAGTAGTAATATTTAAGAATTATTTTGAATCATGTATCGACTACATTATATCGGAACCAAGCTCATCTGAGAATGCTCTTTATCCTCTCGTTGATCATCTCCAGAGCCACGCTGTTCTGGCCTCCGCGCGGGATGATGACGTCGGCGTAGCGCTTCGAAGGCTCGACAAACTGATCGTGCATCGGCTTAACCGTCGTAGTGTACTGGGTGAGCACGGAATCGAGCGAGCGCCCTCTTTCCTTAACGTCGCGGAGAATTCTCCTGGCCAGTCTCTCATCGGAATCCGTATCGACAAATATCTTGATATCCATCAGGCTCCTGAGCTCCTCATTTTCGAAAACAAGGATACCCTCGACGATGATAACTCGCTTGGGCTCGACCCTGACAGTATCGTCGACCCTGTTGTGTATAGTGAAATCATATACCGGAACATCAACGGCTTTACCTGCCTTAAGGTCACGTATATCGCGGATAAGGCGGTCGGTTTCGAAAGCGTTCGGATGATCGTAATTGATCTTCGTACGCTCCTCATAGGTCATGTCATTGTGAGGCAGGTAATAATAATCGTGCGAAACGAGCTCGACGTTGCTCCCGAATACCTCTTTGATCTTCTGTGCTACGGTTGTCTTTCCGGACGCGGTGCCTCCCGCGATACCGATGATGATACAGTCACTCATGGCCAAACCTCCCGTTTATATCGTTTCCGGTCCGCTCTTCGGACCGGTATAACATCATTACCAGTCCATGGAGCCGTGCTCGGCTCTTCTTTCGCGGAGCAGAAGCTCCGAAACGGCTTCGCGCGCAGACTTGCCTTCGAAAAGGATCTTGTTCACCTGCTCAACGATAGGCATCTCTATATTATATTTTTTAGCGAGCTTTAATGCGGCCTTGGCGCAATGCACACCCTCGACCACCTGGTTTACTTCTTTCATCGCGGATTCGGTATCCATGCCCTGTCCGATCAGATTGCCGGCCTTCCAGTTGCGGCTGTGATGCGATGTGCATGTAACGAACAGATCGCCGATGCCCGACAGACCGCACAGGGTCTCGAGCTTCGCTCCCATCGCAAGTCCCAGGCGGCTTATCTCAGCCAGACCTCTCGTCATCAGGGCTGCCTTTGTATTGTCGCCAAAACCGAGTCCGTCGGACATGCCTGCCGCGAGCGCGATAACATTCTTAACGGAGCCTCCGAGCTCAACACCGATCACGTCGTCACTTGTATAAACCCTGAATGTATCGGTCATGAACATATCCTGCAAAAACTCTGCGGTAGCGCGGTCATGAGACGCGACTACAACTGTAGTGGGTATCAGACGGCTGACCTCTTCCGCATGGCTCGGGCCTGAAAGTACTGAATTATTGCCCTGCGGTATTTCCTCGTTAAGTATGTCGAGCAAAGTATAGAGCGTCGACTCTTCGATACCCTTCGCCACATTGACGATCCTCTGGCCTTCCCTGATGAAGGGGCTTACCAGATGCGCGGTCGAACGCACAAAAGGCGAAGCGACCGCAAAAACAATTAGCTCGGGATCCGATGTTTTGCAGGCGTACTCATGATCGCAGGTAAGTTTTACCGAATCCGGGAGCACAGCGCCCGGAAGGTTTTTGATATAGCTGCGGTCAGCCTCCAGAGCCTGTATCTCATTCTCCAGCTTTGACCAGAGAATAACGTCCTTGCCCTTATTGGCGAGAAGTATCGTGATCGCGGTGCCCCATGTACCGGCACCAAGTACGGTAACAGACATGTCCCATCCTCCAAATTAGCGATTATTATTCTTTATCCTTCGAAGCCGCGGCGGCATTCGGGTCCACATGCTCCCCGATCCTGTTCTCGGTGCCGTGAGCCAGCCTTACGATGTTCGAACGGTGCCTGAAAAGCGCAGACGCCGTAAACAGGAAGGTAATGGCGATAAGCCATCCGTAGTAAGGATCCGCCGACTTTGTGAGTATTACCCAGATAGGGAAAAGCATGGATACGCATATCGATCCGAGCGAAACATATTTCGAAAGATAGATCACTCCTCCGAATATGATCACGCCGGGGATCAGTATCCAGGGATCGAACGCTACAAACACGCCGCCGGTCGCGGCAATACCCTTTCCGCCTTTAAAATGCAGCCATACCGGATAGTTGTGTCCGATAACGCACATGATGCCGAAAACGAGCATCAGAAGGCTGCACTCATCGGCCCCGCGCAGGAGCACGTATTTCATGATCGTGAGCGGGATGAAGGCCTTAAGGAAATCACCGATGAACGTGATGATCCCGGCCTTTCTGCCCATTACCCTGAAGGCATTGGTCGTGCCTGCGTTGCCGCTGCCGTAGTCCCTGATATCGAGATGATTTGTTTTGCCGATGATATAACTCGTCGAAAATGTGCCGATCAGGTATCCGCTGACTATGCACAATAATATTTCGGTAGCAAGATTCATTTCAGAATAACCTCTTACTGTTCTTTTTCGCTTCTCTCGCGGATGAGTATCCTGATCGAAGTGCCCGAGAAGCCGAATGCTTCGCGTATCTTATTCTCGATGTAGCGCTGGTACGAGAAATGGAAAAGCTCCTTGTCGTTGCAGAAAATGACGAAAGTCGGGGGCTTTACCGATACCTGCGTGATGTAATAGAGCTTGAGCCTCTTGCCCTTGTCTGTGGGAGGCTGCTGGAGTGCGACCGCCTCCGCCATGATCTCGTTCAGGACGCCGGTTTTTACCCTGAGGTTCTGATTCTGTATAACTACCTCAATGGACTCGAACAGCTTGCTCACGCGCTGCCCCGTAGCCGCGGAGATGTAAAGTATCTCGGCGTAAGGGATAAAGCTCAGGGTCTGCACGATCTTGTCGCGGAAACGGTACATGGTCTTGTCATTCTTTTCGATGGCGTCCCATTTGTTGACCGCGATGATGATGCCGCGTCCCCTCTCATGCGCAATGCCGACGATCTTGGCGTCCTGCTCGGTAATCCCCTCTGTCGCGTCGATCATAAGTATGACGACATCGGCCTTTTCAACGGCGCTTACCGTGCGCACGATCATGTATTTTTCCAGTTCTTCTTTTATCTTGTTCTTGCGGCGGAGACCCGCTGTATCGACAAAAATATACTCCTTGCCCTCATGCTCGACAATGGTGTCGATCGAGTCACGGGTAGTGCCCGCAACATCCGAAACGATGCAGCGGTTCTCGCCGAGCAGCCTGTTGATCAGTGAAGATTTGCCGACATTGGGCTTGCCGACCACTGCAATCCTCGGGCGCTCATCCTCCTCGCCCTGTTCGTCCTCGGGCGGGAAATATTTTACCAGCTCGTCGAGCAGCTCACCGAAGCCCTGCTTATTGCTCGAGGAAACGGCTATAGGATCGCCGAGGCCCAGATTGTAGAACTCGTAAACATCGGCCTCGAGCTGTTTGAAATTATCGACTTTGTTGACTGTCAGGACAACGGGCTTCTGCGAACGGCGCAGCATATCCGCGACCTTGAAATCCGCATCGACGAGACCCTGTCTTACATCGACAAGGAATACGATAACGTCCGCGGTATCGATCGCGATCTCGGCCTGTTCCCTCATCGATTTCAGGATCGCATCGGAAGAATCGGGCTCGATTCCGCCCGTATCTATGATCGTAAACGACCTGTCAAGCCATGTTGCGTCGGCGTAAAGCCTGTCCCTCGTGATACCGGGGTAGTCCTTTACGATCGAGAGCTGTTCGCCCGCCAGTGCGTTGAATAAAGTGGATTTGCCGACATTAGGTCTGCCGACGATCGCCACTATCGGTTTGCTCATAAGGTACCTCTCTTTTAAAATTGCCTGTATAGTCGCTGCATAAAACGTCTATCAAAGCAGATCCACCTGATTTTACTATACGTATATTTGTTTGTAAAGCCTTTTGAAGGTCCTCCACGGTCAGGTCATCGAGCAGTACGGACTCGCCCGCGCGGAGCATCGAGGAAGGCATGATGATGTAATCTCCGAGCTGCCTGTCCTTAAGCTGCGCTAAGATGTCCTGCCCCGTTACCAGTCCCGCGACGGTGATCATGTTGCCGAAGAAATCGTTCCTGATCCCGACCACTTCGGTGACTGTTTCGGGGTATTTCGCGGTGATACGGTTCGTAAGGGTTCTCAGCACCGGCTCGATCAGCTTACCCGTGACAAAGGTAAAATGCCCCTTCATGATCCGTCCGGAATCGTCCGCAGCTATAGCCTCCTCGAATTCATCGAGCAGGCTCCTTACCATCCCGACGCCGTTTTCCATCTGGGGGAAGCCCTCGTAGAACTCCTGCGCGGGGATCTCGCGTCCCGCCTTCAGATACCATTCGTCGGACGCGTAGACGATCCTGGTGCCGTATTTATCATAATAGTATTGCTGCCATTTTTCAATCTGATCGATGACGACGGCCGACTCTTCGGGTCCGAAAGGCTCAAGTGGGCAAAGCCCCTCGCGGAACTTGGTGAGGCCTACCGGAACCACCGAAAGACTGACGAGATTCGGCAGGTATTTTTCGATATCGCCGAGCGTTCTGTCAAGCTCCGCGCCGTCGTTCCAGCCCTTGCACAGGACTATCTGGCCGTTTATCTCTATGCCTGCCTTGCAGAAGGTATCGATCTTTTTGAGAGCGTCTCCCGCAAAACGGTTGTGCAGCATTTTGCATCTGAGTTCGGGGTTGGTCGTATGTATCGAAACATTGATCGGGGACAGCCTGTAAAAGCAGATCCTCTCGACATCCTTTGCCGACATGTTAGTAAGTGTAACATAATTGCCCTGCAGGAACGAAAGCCGCGCGTCATCGTCCTTAAAATACAGCGTTTCGCGCATCCCGGGCGGCATCTGGTCGATAAAGCAGAATATGCATTTGTTCGAGCAGTGCCTGTATTCGTCCATCAGCCCCGCCTCAAACTCAAGCCCTAAGTCCTCGTCGGCGTCCTTTTCTATATCGCATTCGAACTCGTCGTCCTCCTCTGCCGAATAGACCAGCAGAGTCAGCTCCTCATCATCCGTCAGATACCTGTAATCGAACACATCCTCGATCACGGTACCGTTGATGCTGATGAGTCTGTCACCGGGCTGAATGCCGAGCTCCTCGGCGATCGAGCCGGGCTCGACCGACTTTATCAAATGACCTTTTTCTTTTTTCATATCCCAAAACCTCAAAAACTATTTACGGATGACTATAAATCCCGCCATCGCGCCTCTGGCTGTACCTGTCCTCCTGTGCGAATAGAACAGCTCCTCCATACCGAAAGTGCAGAGCCCGCTGATATGGATGTTTCCTTCGTCGAGGCCCGCGGCGATCAGGTTGCGCCTGTTCGCCTCCCACAGGTCGAGCTGGTACTTGCCCTCACGTTTCCCGGCTTTGACGATCGCGGAATCTGCGGTTACGTCAATGCCGTATTTTTCTATAAATGGACCGGCCACATCAATGCCGACCTCATAATTGTCCATGCAGATCGAAGGTCCGATAAAAGCGCATGTACGCGCGGGATCAGTGCCGTATGTATCTGCCATCAGCCTTACCGCCTTTTCAGCGATCGAGTTAAGCGTGCCCTTCCAGCCCGAATGGCACATCCCAACGGCATGATGTTCGGGATCGATCAGGTATACGGACGGACAGTCCGCTCCGTAGCTGATCAGCACGGTATCGCGCGATATCGTGATCTGCCCGTCGATCGGAACGTTAAGGCACGGCGGCGTACCCATGGCTCTTTCATGCTCGTCCACGGCTCTCAGCTCAGTGGTATGCTGCTGATTGGGGAATACGATGCAGTCGGGATCGAAGCCTGCCAGATCGCCCAGATAATGCCAGTTTTTCCAGACAACTTCATCCGAATCCCCGCGTCCGAAACCAAGGTTCAGGCCGCCAAACATCCCGCTCCCGTCACCGCCTATGCGTGTCGAGAAACCGGCACTCAGCCAGTCAAACGACTCCAGCGGCAGAAAGCTTATATATGCCGCGTGATCGTTTCCGATCAGCGTTGAAATATCATTGATCTTCTTTTTCAAGTTCACTCCGTCCGCCGTCAGTATGCGGCGTCAAATGCATTTTTGATGACATAGATCTCGTCTTCGAGCATCGAGACCACGTCGAATCTGCAGGGCGTATCCTCCGCGTATCCGGCCATGTTCATGTAATACAGCGCCGATCTGGCTATCCTGCCGGCCTTGCGCGGGTCCACGGCCTCCTCCGGGTATCCGCTCGAGATGTTGGACCGGTATTTGACCTCGATGAAGCAGAGGTAATCCCCGTCCTTTGCGATAATATCTATCTCTCCCGCGTTGCAGTAGAAATTCGTGGTCAGCACTCTGTATCCCTGCGCGGTGAGGTACTTTACCGCCCTGTCTTCCTGTTCTTTTCCTATCTTTCGCTTGTTCAATTATTACTGCTCTTTCTTCGGGGCTGACATCTTTTCCTTTACCGAATCGATCCTGTCGACATACATGAGCACCTGAATTACAACCTCATAAAGCTCGGGCGGAATGTACTCTCCGAAATCCAGTTCGGAAAGCGTCTTTGCGAGCTTGGGGTCACGGTGTATGGGTATGTCGTTTTCCTTAGCGCCTTCGATGATCTTTTCCGCCACATGTCCCTGACCGGTGGCAAGTATCTTCGGTGCCTCGTCGCCGGGCTCAAATCCGAGCGCAACGGCGGTTTTGCGTTTCTTGTCGGTAAAATCTCTCATAATACAAAATTCTTGATAAACGTACGTCTGTGTATCGGACAGGGTCCGTATTTTTTCAGCGCGTCGATATGTACTGCGGTACCATATCCTTTGTTGCCCGCGAAATCATACTCCGGATACTCCTTCGCGTATTCGCACATGACGCGGTCCCTCGTAACCTTGGCTATGATGCTCGCCGCCGCGATCGAAACGCTGCGGGCATCGCCTTTTATGATGCCGACCTGACGGATATTCACATCTGGGATATGCTCCGCGTCCACGAGCAGCATATCGGGCTGTACGGAAAGCGCGCCTACAGCCATCCTCATGGCCTCAAGCGTCGCCTGTTTGATGTTTATCTCGTCGATCCTCTTCCACGATGCCTGCCCGATGCCCACCGCGACAGCCTTTTCCATGATCTCGTCGTAGAGCTCCTCGCGCTTTTTCTCGGAGAGCTTTTTGGAATCGTTCAGATACAGTATTTCCTTATCTTTGGGAAGTATGACGGCTGCAGCGTAAACCGGACCTGCCAGAGGTCCGCGCCCGACCTCATCGATGCCGCAGATAAACTCACAGTCCGCGTATTTGTACTCGAACTCCTTCATCGTCTCAATCCTGGCACGCTCCGCCTCGAGCTTTGCGAGACGCTTTAATTCCCTCTGTTCCTCAGCCTTAGTCATAGATCGGCCACCTTTTCCAATGTGATATTTCCGAGCTTGCAGCTGCGCAGATCGTCGATCACGAGCCTGGCAGCCTTCTCGGTGTCGGGTTCGCCGCCCTTTTTGAGGCATGAGCGTACTGCTGCTATCCTGCCGAGTATCCCGAAATTGTCCTCCATGGCTTCAAGGCCCTCGCCGTATCTCTGATCTATCGTGCCGGGGTACTCTTTTTTTAGTATCCCGATCAGCTCGCAGACCATCTCCTCGGGGAAAAGAATCTCATCATTGATGGAGCCGATAAACGCGATCTTAAGGCCGATGCTGCGGTCCTCGAACTTCGGCCAGAGTATGCCGGGCGTGTCCAAGAGCTCGATATCCTTATTCAGCCTGATCCACTGCTTTCCCTTGGTGACGCCGGGCTTATTGCCTGTTTTTGCCGCGCCCTTGCCGACCATCGAATTGATGAATGTGGACTTTCCCGAGTTCGGTATACCAGCGATCATCGCACGGATTGGACGATTTAAGATGCCCTTTTTCCTGTCCTTTTCGATTTTCTCGGCGCATGCCTTGCGGATCAGCTCGACTACATCCTTCATGCCCTTTCCGCTGCGCGAATCGACCGCGCTCACAAAAAATCCCTTGTTCTCGTAATACTTTTTCCACTCGTCGGTCTTTGCCTTATCGGCCAGATCCGCTTTGTTCAGGATGATAATGCGGTATTTGTTCTCAGCCATCCGGTCGATGTCGGGATTCTTGCTGCTGAAGGGTATCCTCGCGTCCAGGATCTCAACCACCGCGTCGATAATTTTTAAGTCCTCCTGCATCTGCCGCTTTGCCTTTGACATATGCCCGGGGTACCAGTTTATAACATTGGGGCTGTCGCTCATCTTTGCCTCCGCTTATTTATCGGTGCTTTTGCCGTCGTCACTGCCGCTGCTGTTATCCGCATCTTCCTCAGCATCATCGGCCGTCTCTTCCTTATCACGCTTCAGATTCAGCTTGCTGATCAGTCCGAACCTGTTGATCCTCAGCCACGCTTTTCCGATGATCTCATCGGAGAATACGTTGCCGACATTGAAATATCTGCTGTCCTCGCTGTTGTTGCGGTTATCGCCGAGAACAAAGTATTCATCCTCATCGAGCACCATCTCATCGCCCGCCAGACCCGGAAGCATTATATCCTCGACATTGGCTTCGTCTTCGAGCAAAACACCGTCTATGTATATCTTTCCGCCGGTGATCAGCACTCTCTCGCCCGGCAGTCCGATGATCCTCTTGATGCTGTAATAGCTGTGCTCCTTGCCGTCCTTTTTAAATACTATTACATCGAACCGTTCGGGTGATTTGATGCGGTACAGCAGCTTATTGATCAGTATCGTATCTCCCGAAGAAAGCGTGGCCTCCATCGAATCTCCGACCATATTCGTCTTTTCCAGGGCATATGTCGTAATGGCCCAGGCCAGCGTGATCGCCGCCCCGAGCGCCAAAACCCAGCCGAAGAACTTTTTGAAGAACTTTTTCCGTTTCTCTATCCGTTCGGCCCGGTCAAAATCGTAATCAAGGCTCATAAATGAGTAAATCCTCGCAAATCATTTTTATTCATACACTATAATTTTACTATCAGCGTGTGGAATAGGCAAATAAAAATTTAAGGGACCGTACGAATACGGTCCCTTGCAGACTACGTAAAAAATTAACGGATAACTTCCTTAACCTTAGCAGCCTTTCCTGTTCTCTGGCGAAGGTAGTTAAGCTTTGCACGTCTTACCTTACCATGTCTGATAACCTCAACCTTAGCAACAACGGGTGAATGTAAAGGCCAGGTCTTCTCAACGCCTACACCGTCCGAAATCTTTCTAACGGTGAATGTCTCTCTTGCGCCGCCGTTCTGTCTCTTGGTAACGATTCCCTCAAATACCTGCTGTCTCTCACGGTTACCTTCTTTAACCAGTGAAGAAACTCTTACGGTGTCACCAACGCTGAACTCGGGTACGGTCTCTTTAAGCTGAGCATTCTCAATGTTTTTGATAATATCGTTCATATGAACCTCCTTAATATATGCTGTTCATCCTACCTTGCGTTACCCGTTGTCTATCGGCTCGGTACAGCGGAACACCATTACTCACGATGAATTATAATACCATAGCATTAAAGAGAAAGCAAGCATTTTTTATCAGTTCGCATCAAAAAGATACGATCCCTGTTGCGACCTTTTCCCTGAAGCGCTCGTCATGCTCAACCAGCAGCATCGTAGGCTCAAATTCAAGTATCAGCTTCTCGATCTGCATGCGTGAAAAAACGTCGATATAATTGAGCGGCTCATCCCAGATATACAGATGCGCGGGGGTTAAGAGGCTCGCCGCGATCAGGACTTTTTTCTTCTGTCCTTCGGAAAAATCCTCCATATCCTTTACGAACTGCGCTCTCCCGAAATCGAGCTGCCTGAGTATCGCCAGAAAAACGCTGTACTGCAGTCCGTGCTTCTCGCAGAAATCCTGCAGCGAACCACTTAAAAATGAAGTGTCCTGATTGATATAGGATATCACGAGACCCGACGAAACATCTAGGGTGCCGCCGATGACCGGTCCAGACCCGGTATCTGTAAATCCATTCCCTACAAACGACTGCCGCATCGCGGGCGTATTCATCCCTCCGTCCGCGAGTTTCTGCAGTATAGCCTTTATTATGCTCGATTTGCCGCAGCCGTTCTCTCCCGCGAGGAATAATCTGTCTCCGCGTTTGATCCTGAACCGCATCCCGGTAAACAGCTCACGATCCGCGCCTTCATACCGAAGGGACAGATCCCTTGCCTCTACCAGCACCTCCTTGTGATAGCGCATCGGCATCAGCTTCAGATCGTTGACCGTTTCGATATCCTGCAGCAGGCCTTCTTTTTCCTCTATCTCGCGGTCGATCCTTTTTTCAAAGGCCTTCACGCGGGTCTGCATTTTCTTTGTCTTCGAGCCGATATAGGCGCGTGTGTCCATGTAACGGTCATGCTCTTTTACAGGATCGAATCCTATCTTTGAGCCTTCGCTCTTGTCCGCCCATCTGCCGACTCTGTCGGCCGCGGCTTTCAGCTTGCCGATCTCCTTCAGATGCTTTTCGTTCTCCGCCTTCGCGAAGGCGTCGCTTTTTTCCTTATTCTCCCACCATGACGTAAAATTGCCTGCCTGTACCTCAACGGTCTTGCGGTTCAGGACCAGCACGTGGTCACAGACCGCATCCAGCAGATCGCGGTCATGCGATACCAGGATAAAGCCTTTTTTCGAATTCAGGTACCTCTTTACCGCCCGTCGTGCGTCGGTATCCAGATGGTTTGTCGGCTCGTCGATCAGCAGGAATTCGTTCTCTCCTGCGAAAAGCACCGCCAGCATCACCTGAGTGCGCTCTCCGTGGCTGAGCGTCCCAAACGGCCTGTACATTAACTCCGGATCGAGCCCTATCTGATTGATCTGCATCAGTATCTGCCAGCTTTCGGCATGCGGTTTCCAGAACACCGCCAGCTCATCCGCCGTATTTTTCAGCTGCTCCGGGCTGATTTCATACGGAAAATAGTCAAAACCTGTCCCTGCCGAGATACTGCCTTTGTATTCATATCTGCCGAGCAGAAGGTTCAGCAATGTCGTTTTGCCTTTGCCATTCCTGCCTATCATGCCCAGTTTCCAGTCACTGTCAATATTAAACGATACATTTTCCAGAACGGTATCCGAACTGCCGTCATAGGAAAATGTAAGGTCACTTACCCTTATCTGTGCCATATATATCATCTCCCTTTGCACAAAAAAATGCTTTCCCGAAAGCGGAAAAGCAGTCAATAAACCGATATACAGGCGCAAAAACGCGCGAACAGACTATGTTTGCGCAGCCATATACTGACAGGTCTTATGAATACTTCGATCCGCTTTCGGCATACACAAACAAGCCCCCTTAAGGAGCATCAACCGTCTGTAATTGCCGTCAACTTATCGAATATTCATCGGATCACTCTCGCACAGCGTGCGCCTTTCTATAAAATATCAGAGCAGACTTAAAAGCCAGATCCTTTATCCGCTCACTGCCAATATTTTATCATTACATCGGCGCCCGGTCAATACTTACCGCGTCCGATATGGTCATAATCATTCCCAAATACCGGGCCGAATCGATAAAGCACGCACAGAATAATGACAAACCCGCTCCGATATGGTAAAATATCTTAAATAATAACAGCAAATATAATCATATTTCACATAAACAGCCCAAGCGGAGGTGTCCCAATGAGTGATCTTAACATGCTCGAGCAGATCAACCAGAAATCATGCGTTATCGCAGTCAGGAACGCAATAGATCCCGATCTCCGTGATTTTACGATTGAAGCGGCAAACAGGGCATATCTCGAATCCGTAGGCAGACAGGATGAGACCTTTGTCCCCGGCCGTACATATAAATACTACATCAAAGAGGATCCTAATTTCGAGACCTTTTGTCTCAAATGCATTTCCACGCAGAAAACCCAGCATCAGTATATAAACGCGGAGCTGTACAATGCATGGCTGGATCTGTATGCCATTCCGCTGAAATCCGAAGTGGATGATATCGATTATATCCTTTTTACACACGAGATGACACCCAAGCCCGAGTCCGACAAGCTTCTTGACATCTCGCCCAAGACAGCGTCCGAGGTCCTCAAGACCTGCATCCAGCTGCGCAAAACCGACGATTTCCAGGCTGCGATGAATTCGATCATCAGGGATATCCGCAAAATGTGCGAATCCAGCGCCTGCAGCATACTGCTGACCGATTTCGAGGCACGGAAATGCTCCATTCTCTGCGTTTCCCACGACAATTCCTTTGCGATGGGCGACAATGACATAGTATTCATGGACGAGTTCTTTGAAGTTGCCGAGACCTGGCGCGACCTGATGGGCGGCAGCAACTGTTATATCATCGCAAATGAGCGTGACATGAAGACAGTCGAACAAAAGGACCCCAAATGGGCAGAGTCCATGAAAACATCCGGTATCTACAATGTTGTCCTCTATCCCCTGCGACTTAAGAATAAGATACTCGGCTACATCTGGGCCACAAATTTCAATCCCGACAGGATAGGCCTGATCAAGGAAGTCATGGAGCTGAACGCCTTTATCCTGGCCGCAGAGATCGCCAACCACCAGATGTACGAAAAGATGGAGCGCATGAGCCGTTTCGACATGCTGACCGGTGTATTTAACCGCAACGAGATGAACAACCGTATCGCTGATTTCACCTCCGGCAGCACCTCGTTCGAAGATGATTTCGGTGTTGTATTTGTCGATGTAAACGGCCTGAAGACCGTTAACGACGTAAAGGGACACGATGCCGGCGACGAACTGATAAAGGCTGTTGCCAGCCGTCTCAGTGACTTATTTGCCGGCTATGAGATATACCGTGCCGGCGGCGATGAGTTCATGGTGCTCGCCGAGGGATGTCCCAAGGACAGATTCAATGAGATCGTAGCGGAGCTTCGCAAACAGGAGGATGAGAATACCGACATTCATTTTGCCGTAGGCAGTTTTTACGATGAACTCGATCACGATCTCAATTACGCGATCCATGCCGCCGATGCCAGTATGTACGCCGATAAGTCCGCATTCTACAGGAACCATCCCGAGTTCAGCAGACGTACCGAATGATGCGGCCAACGATCGGGAATGATCATCACTTTCAAACAACAGAATCCGGGCAGTCAGCCGACCGCCCGGATTTTCTCTTTTCTATTCCGATCTTTTCTGTCCTGTTTCGATCTGCTCAGATCCGATCTTTTCTTCTCTGTGCAGGTCTTTCCGGCTTTGTCATCATCCCTGTCTCAGTTCCAGGGCAGCTCATCCAGCGTGATCACATACTCGGAATTATAAGTTTTGTTCAGTATCTCGTCCGAAGTGTATTTCTCGTTCGTATCCATGCCTTCGAACAGGAAATCACCGTTCCAGACATTGAACCACAGCCACCATACGTTATCCCTGCAGCAAAGCTCGGGATCCATTATGACACCGTTTTCCGAAAGCGTCGTAAGCTTCGGTGTGTCGGGATAATCGAGCACCGTGCGGAACTTTGCCGACTGCGAGCTGTAATCATAGGCCTCGGCGTAAATGTCCTCTCCTACGATATCCACATACTCATCGCCCGGATACCAGCTCTTGTCCTGCGCGTTCCAAACCCATATCAGATTGTCGAGCCCGTGCACATAGGTCATGCGGTTAAACATCAGCTTCCAGAGCCAGATGTAGTCATCGGCGCCCGTCGCGCCCCACCAGAACCAGCCTCCGCTCGCCTCGTGCAGAGGTCTCCAGAGGATCGGTATTCCTGCGTCCCTTAATGATTTCAGATGGAACGATATCACATCTATGTCGGAGATCAGCTTGTACTGTTTTTCGGTCAGCTCTCCGTTCTGGTATTTTGTCTTAAGATCGGCCGCGCTGACAAGCGACAGATCTTCCGCCGTCCTCGCATCGGGTATCCTGAAATCCGAATCACTCGTATAAAACGAATTCTTGCCGACAGGTCCGTGCCAGTGCCATGAGAACGAGACGATACCGCCCTTTGCGGCCCATGACTTTGCCTGCGAGATCTCGCTCATGTTGCTGTATCCCGAATTGGGCGAACAGAATATCATGTCAAAGCCTCTGACTGCCGGGTATTTGCCGGTAGCCTTATATATGCCCTCGACCTCGGTCGAGCTGTTATGCGCGCAGTACTGCCCCGCCAGCGTATAATTGCCGTAAATGCTGACCAGATACTCCATGAGTTTTGCTGCGTCATCGTTCGCGTTGGGATTCGCGAGCTTAGAAGATACTCCGTTATAGGTGTCGGGCGATACGACGCTTCCGGTCTCTACGGTGATGCTGTCGAGGTCAAACCAACCCCAGGACTCCTGAACTCCGAACTCCGCGGGCCCGGCATCGAGATATACCGAATAGGCAGTCAGATCGACGAATTCCTTTGATTTATCGCCGTCGCAGACGATCTCGCATACGCTGTCGCCGTTAACGGTCAGATAGTTTATCTTGTACTGATCCGCAGCGGCTCTCACCGTAATGTCATAAAACTGCGCATAAGGGATCTCTACGGTCACAGCGAGCTTATTCCCGGGCGCCTGGTTAAAATTTGTCACGTAGCCGCTGCCGTTATAGCCCTTACGTGAATTGCCGATAGTCAGTTTCCCTTCGAGCACTCCGTCCTCAGCCTCGACCGTGATGCTGAAAGGCTGCGCCTCGTATGATACCTCACGCGTCTGCTTCGAATAGGTCAGTTCGCGCGCAGGTACCGCAGGCGAAGCGTTTCCGCCGTCATCCGCTGTGTTGGTGTTATCCGCCCCGTTGTCTGTTGTTTGACCGGCAGCGCCGCCGTTATCAGCAATACCCGTAACGATGCCGTCACCGGTGACCGCCGTGCCGCCGTCTCCTGCGTTGCCGCCTTTACCGCAGGCTGTAAGGATCAACACAGCCGCAAGCAATATTGCAATTAATCGTTTCATAATCCTCCTTTATCTGCCGGATCGTATTTTTGACAAAACACCGTTCCCATCCTCACGCATTAAGGATATTTCTGATGATCTCCCTGTCTTCCTCGGAAAACAGGTCATTGTCTTTGATATATTTTAACAGCGCTCTCCTGCGAAGCTTCTCAAGAATAAAACCTTCGAGCATGTCCGGACGATACTCATGAGTCCTCAGCAGGCTCATGGCCAGGCGCCACAGATCGATATTCGCATGATGCCCGGAGAGCAGGACTTCCGGCACCTTAGCTCCCTTAAAATCCTCGGGCCTGGTGTACTGGGGGTACTCGAGCAGGCCGTTTTCAAAACTCTCCTCGCCCGCCGATTCGTCGTTATTCAGCACCCCCGGGATCAGGCGCGAAACAGCGTCCATTACGGCGAGAGCAGGCAGTTCACCACCTGTCAGCACAAAGTCTCCGAGCGATATGTAATCGTCAACCTCTGCGGTAAGAGCGCGTTCATCGATGCCCTCATAGTGTCCGCACAGGAATATCAGGCTCTCCTCACGTGCCAGCTCCTTTGCTATCTCCTGAGTAAAAGGTCTGCCGATCGGACTCAGATAGATGAGCCGGCTCTTTTTATCAGGATGCAATCCTTTGGCGCGCTCACAGGCGCTCATGACAGGGCCCGGCTCCATGACCATGCCGGCACCTCCGCCGTACGGATAATCGTCCACCCGGTTATGCTTGTTCTCGGAAAAATCCCGGATATCTATCACATCGAGGCCTATCACGCCGCTCTCGGTCGCGCGCCCCAAAATGCTCGAAGACATGTAGCTCTTTATGATATCCGGGAACAGCGTCAGAACCGTAAACGATAATTGTTCAGCCATCCGCCATACTCCTTTCATACGAATCAGTCTGCATAAACAGCAGCTTACAGCTCCTCCAGCCCAGGCAGCAGGTGTGCCCTGATATACCCGCCCGCAGGATTCTTCTCAAGTATGCAGTCCTTTATCGACGGTATCAGCAGTTCCTTACCGTCGGGCTTTTTAACCTGAAATACATCGTTCGCGCCGGTCTGGAGCACATCCTCAACGACTCCGAGTTCAGTCCCTGCCTCGTCTATGACTTTAAGTCCGACAAGATCGCAGATAAAGAATTCACCTTCCGCTAACGGCACGGCATCCGCTCTGTCGATCAGAAGGTCGCACTGTCTCAGTCCCTCGACGATATTACGGTCGTCAATATCCTTAAAATGCAAAATAACCATGTTCTTAAAGAATTTGACACTGTCTATCTCCACTTCTTTAAGGACGCCCTTTTTATCTATATAGCATTTTTTCAGCTGTTTAAACCTTTCTGCATCATCAGTGGTAGGAAAAACATTTACCTCTCCGTGTACTCCGTGAGGCGAAGTTATCATGCCCACTCTTAATCTTTCTTCCATTCGATAATCCCTTCCCGGACAATAAAAGTCTTTTTACGCTTTGTCCGTTACGACTATAATACCATTTATCTGAGGTTAATGCAAAAAGCAAAAAATAAGGAGACCTCATATTACGAGGCCTCCCGCTTATTGCCCTGATATTCGGTTTTAAAACAACCGGTCAAACACTCTATCTGACCTTGATCTTTATCGTTTTTTCAACACCGGACTGTCCTTCGGCCGCTTCTACAGATACCTTTATCTTATAGGTTCCCTTGGATGCGCCCTTCTTGAAAATGACTTTTCCGTCACTGCTTACAGAAACATATTTCTTCAGCTTTTCGGATGATGCATTTTGGAAGGTTACCTTGCCTTTGTTTCCGGTTACGGTGATGCTGATCGTTACAGCCTTCTTTTTGACCGAAGACTTTTTGATCGAAGTTTTGGAAGCCTTTATTGAAATCTTGATATTCTGTCCGGCTTTGTCATTATCCCCGGTGATCTTTTCCGTATCGTTACCGCCCTTGCTCCAATGAGCGTAAAGCGTCACATCACCGGTGAGATTTACGTTCCTGTAAGCTGTGATCCTGTTGCCGCCTTCCGCGGCAGTATACCACCCCTCAAAGGTGTATCCGCTGCGAACAGGGATTGGAAGGATCCCGTAATAAGCATTATTTGATACTTTTTTCGATGAAACCGAACTCTTGCCGCCATTGGCATCAAATCTGACGTTATAGTACCTGATCTTATCTGCAAGATTCCAGTCGGGGCCATAGATCAGATCAACATGTCCGTTTGTGTCGTAATTATAATCAAGACATCTTCCGGTCTTTTTCTCAATTCTCCAGGTATCAGTTACAACAGCCTGACTATGATTACCGTCAACTGAATGAACGACGACATTGTTTTCGCTGTCTTCTATCGACTCGACCATGATCACATGATCCTTGTTACCGTCGGCAATGAACATGATCACATCGCCGGGCTTTAACCTGTAGCTGCCGCCCGCATATACTGTATCTGACCATTTATGCTTATTATCATACTCGTTCTCTGACGAAGTAAGGCTGTAGAGCTCATCGGGAACACCGGCCATCGCGTAGCACCAGTCAACGAACTCGCCGCACCACATTGTTCCGGGATCGCCGTAGAAATAATTGTATTCCGCAAAATCCTTGCTGCCCTTTGAGTTGTTTCCGTGCTGCTCGTCAAATGTATTACCCTCGTGGTAACCGATCTGTGAGCGTGCGATTGAAATGATATCCTTTGCATAATCACCGGTCAGTTTGAGTTCGTGGACCGCAGTATACCACTTGCTCGTCTTGTATGAAGGCGAGAAATCCTTGCGGAGGAAATAACACTGTGTAAAAGGATAATCTCCGAGACTGATACCCAGTTCACCGAACTCGTGCATAAAATCGATCGACTTTTTGCCGACACTTACATTCTCAAGGTTTATGCAGTATCTGAATGAATAATTTCCGAGTGACTTAATTGTAGTCGGGAAATGGACCGTTTCAAGTTTGTTGTCGAAACGACCTGTTCCCTGTCCGAGGGTTGCAAAGCCTTCTCCGAAATAAACCGACTTTAACGCGGGGCAATTCTGAAGTGACCAGTCACCGAGTGTTTTACCTGACTTGCCGTCTTCAAATACTACTTCTTCAAGATAATCGCTATAGCTGAAGGTACTGTTTCCGATAGAGGAAACACTTCCCGGGATAACGATTTTTTTAACTTTCAGACCTCTGAAGTTACCATCACCGATAATCTCAATACCTTCGGGAAGAGTCAGTTCCGTAACATTTTCTCTGTACTGGATCGCCCAATCGGCGATCGATCGAACTTTCACGCCGTTTATCGTTGCAGGAATATTGATCTTTGTGAGATTATTGCCATATACCTGAACGATCATGCCAAGATCGGGATTGAACGAGATCGTACCATTCACCCCATCTACCTGAACACGGTCAACATCGCTGTATTTTCCAATCTCTTTGCCGTTTAAGGTATAGTAGTCTCCCGCTTTTACTTTCACAATGTCGGGACTTACAGAAACGATCAGGCACGCTGCCACAAAAACAGCCACAAATCTGATAAACTTCCCCAGTCTGCTCATCGCATGTAAACCTCCCTGGATTAAATCTGAATAAATGATACTACATGTATCATTACATTAAATCCCCCACAAGAGTATAAAAAAAAGAGCTTCACCGACTGAGTGAGCTCTATGATTCACATTGACAAAGGGGATGGAAGAACCATCCCCATAAACATCATATGATGTCCACTACAACTTTCTTATCATCCTTTGTAGCAGCAGCTTTTACAACGGTACGTATGGACTTTGCGATACGGCCCTGTTTTCCAATGACCTTTCCCATATCCTCCGGTGCGACTTTAAGCTCGATTACAAGGGCCTTTTCGGTTTCCTTCTCGGTAACCTCAACCTGCTCCGGATGATCGACCAGTGATGTAGCAATAATCCTGACTAATTCCTTCACTACCAATCACCTCACAATTATTTTACGATACCGGCCTTCTTGAAAAGCTTTCCTACGATGTCAGTAGGCTGAGCACCGTTAGCGAGCCACTTCTTGGCTGCCTCCTCGTCAATCTTGAACTGACTGGGCTCCTTGTTGGGATCATAAGTTCCGATCTCCTCGATGAAACGACCGTCACGGGGAGAATTGCTGTCTGCAACGATAATTCTGTAGAAAGGATTCTTCTTAGCACCCATTCTGCGAAGTCTAATCTTTACCATTTCTTTCACCTCCTTAGTATTATTAAGTAATATATCCATAAATGAAGTTTAGTTAAGCATTACATCAGAACTTCATATTAAATGGCATTTTGAACTTGCCCTTCTTGCCCTTGCCTCCGAACATTCCGGACATCTGCTTCATCATCTTGCGGGTCTCGCCGAACTGCTTAACCATGCGGTTAACATCGGCAATGTCAACGCCCGCGCCCTTCGCGATGCGGTTCTTGCGCGAAGGATTGAGGATGTCGGGATTGGCCCGCTCCTCCTTTGTCATGGAGTTGATGATCGTCTCCATCTGTTTCATGCCGTCCTCACCGGCCGCCAGATCGACATTTTTAAGGTTCATGCCGCCGATCCCCATGCCGGGAAGCATCTCCATGATCTTGCCCAGACCGCCCATGTTGCGCATGTTCTTGATCTGTTCAAGGTAATCGTTGAAATCGAACTCGGCCTTGCGGATCTTTTTCTCAAGCTCGCGGGCCTGCTCTTCGTTGTAATTGGCTTCGGCCTTATCGATGAGCGTTAAGATATCGCCCATGCCGAGGATACGCGATGCCATGCGGTCCGGATAGAACTGCTCGACATCATCCATCTTTTCGCCGGTACCGATGTAGAGGATCGGCTTTCCGGTAACCTGCTTGATTGAAAGCGCCGCACCGCCTCGGGTATCGCCGTCAAGCTTTGTAAGTATAACGCCCGTGATCTCCAGCTTTGCGTTGAATGTCTCGGCTACGTTTACCGCGTCCTGACCGGTCATGGAGTCAACCGTGAGGATAGTATGGTCGATGCCCACATTCTCCTTAACCGTGATCAGCTCCTCCATCATCTCCTCGTCGATATGGAGACGTCCGGCGGTATCTATGATAACAACATTCTCGTTATTGGACCTGGCATGCTCGAGCGCGGCCTTGACGATATCGACCGGCGCGTGATCCGTGCCCATCTGGAAGAAATCAACGCCGACCTTACCCGCATTGATGCGCAGCTGTTCGATAGCCGCGGGTCTGTAAATATCGCAGGCAACAAGCAGCGGCTTGCGTCCCTTTGATTTGAACTTGCCGGCGAGCTTGGCCGCCATCGTGGTCTTACCTGCGCCCTGGAGACCGCACATCATGATCGTGGTGATCTCATTGCCGGGCTTTAAGGTTATCTCGGTCGTCTCATCGCCCATGAGCCTCGTGAGCTCTTCGTTAACGATCTTTATGACCATCTGTCCGGGCGTCAGCGACTTTAAAACGTCCTGTCCGACCGCTCTTTCCTGAACACTCGAAACAAAAGTCTTAACTACTTTAAAGTTGACATCGGCCTCGAGGAGAGCCATCTTGACCTCTCTCATCGCCGATTTTACGTCATCTTCGGTAAGGCGCCCTTTATTACGCAAATTGCGAAAGACATTTTGGAGCTTCTCGCTCAAACTGTCAAATGCCATCTGTAATCTCCTATAAAAAACTCAAGTCTAACCTTCAAGGGTATCCTTAGCCTTACGGACCAGCGAAAGAAGCTTATCGGAATCCATATTCCCGACCGAGATCATCCTCTCAATGCTGTCGAGCACCGAATCGGTCTCATCGAACCGGGCAAGAAGCCCGAGCCTCTGCTCATAATCGCGAAGCTTTGCGGAGCACCGCATAACGGTATCGCGAACGCCCTGTCTGCTGATGTCCACTTCCTCGGCGATCTCGGCAAGCGAATAGTTGTTGAGGACATAATCCTCAAAAACCACGCGGTTATTATCCGAGAGCAGGCCGCCGTAAACATCGTAGAGCCTTGAAAGTTCTATTATTTCTTTAATCCTGTCGTCAGCATCCTGACTCATGCGTTCTCACCCCGCTGTAAAGCAATTTTCTTTACAGGTGATGATTATACAGATATAAAATGCTTTTGTCAACGGCTTTTTCTAATTATTCTTTATCTTTTTCCCCGGTATCAAAAAGCGCGTTAACAAAGGCCTTCGGATCAAATTTCTGCAAATCGTCGATATGCTCTCCGACGCCTATGTACTTGACCGGGATCGAGAGTTCCTTCTGTATCGCTACCGCGATGCCGCCCTTAGCCGTACCGTCGAGCTTTGTGATGATGATGCCGGTGATATCCGCAACCTCGCAGAACTGCTTCGCCTGTGCGAGCGCGTTCTGTCCGGTGGTTCCGTCGAGCACGATCAATGTCTCCCTGAATGCCTCGGGATACTCTCTGTCAATGATCTTGTTGATCTTGCGGAGCTCCTCCATAAGGTTCTTTTTGTTATGGAGACGGCCCGCCGTATCACATAGCAGCACATCCGCGCGTCTGGACTTAGCTGCGGTAACCGCGTCAAATACAACGGCTGCCGGGTCCGAACCCTCGCTCTGCGAGATCAGCTCGACTCCCGCCCTGTTGGTCCACTCGGCGAGCTGGTCGATCGCGCCGGCCCTGAAGGTATCCGCGGCGGCAACGAGTACACGCTTGCCCTCGCTCTTTAACTGGCCGGCGAGCTTGCCGATCGATGTGGTCTTTCCTACGCCGTTTACGCCGATAACGAGCACAACGGAGTTTTTCTTTTCAAAATCATACGCGTCATCGGGAACATGCATCTGATCGGCGATGCTGTCCATAAGGAGCTGTCTGCAGTCCTCGGGATTCTTGATCTTCTGTTCTTTTACCTTGGCCCTCAGATCGTCCATGATATCCATGGTAGCGTTGATTCCGATATCGGCCATGATCAGCGTCTCTTCGAGCTCATCGTAAAACTCGTCGTCTATCGACGAAAACGCGCTGAAAATGCTGTTAAGACCGTTTGAAATGCTGTTTCTTGTCTTTGCGAGGCCTGCGGCAAGTCTGCCGAAAAAGCCCTTTTTTTCTTCACTCATACTTAAATATAACCTTCCTTTTTACGTCAGATCACCCTCGATAAGATTAACCGAAACAAGTGTCGAGACGCCCTTTTCCTGCATCGTGATACCGTATAGGATATCGGCCGCGCTCATCGTACCGCGCCTGTGCGTGATAACGATGAACTGCGAGTTTTTGGTAAGCTTATGCAGATAGCTTGAAAAACGCTTTACGTTCGAATCGTCGAGCGCCGCCTCTATCTCGTCGAGCAGACAGAACGGCGAAGGCTTGAGATTCTGGATGGCGAACAGCAGCGAGATCGCGGTGAGAGCCTTCTCTCCGCCCGAAAGCTGCATCATGTTCTGGAGCTTCTTTCCCGGCGGCTGCGCGATGATTATGATGCCTGCCTCGAGCATATCCTCGTCGGCGACCATCTCGAGCTTTGCGTGTCCGCCTCCGAACAGCTCCCTGAATACAATATTGAACTCTTTGTCTATCAGCGCGAACTGCTCCGAGAACTGCTTTCTCATCGCCTCGTCGAGCTCATCGATGATGGCTCTGATCGACTCCTTCGAGCTGATCAGATCGTCTCTCTGCGAGGAATAGAGGGTGTAGCGCTCGGAAACCTCCTTGAACTCCTCGATCGAGTTGACATTGACGTCTCCGAGATCCTTGATCTGCGACTTTGTCTCGGAAATGTCCTTTCTCGCGGTATTGGCCTTAAACTCGGGATCGCGGTACTGCTCTGCGCCCGCTACGGTCAGCTGGTACTCCTCCCAGATATAATTGGTCTGGTAGTCGAGCTGCTCGGTCAGCTTATCCTTCTGTGTCTGGATACGCATAACCTCTTTTTCGAGTTCGGTAACGCGTTTTCCGAGCTCCGCCCAATGGTCGAAGAAGCTCTTGTGCTCGCTGGTAACGGTCTCCTTTTTATTGCCGATATCAACGATGCTCTGCTCGAGCTCCGCGATCTTTTTGGTATTGTATTCGATCTTTTCGCGGTTGGCCGCGATCTCGGCAGCTTTGGCCTCGGACTCCTGTCTGGAGTTCTCGCCGGTGCTCTTTATATCCTCTTCTTCGGTCTTTAACTTCTCTATCTCGGCGTTGATACGCTTGATATTCTCGTCGGAATACAGACCGGCCTGCTCAACGTTCGCTGCTTCGAGCTTGATGTTGTTGACCTTTTCGACTGCCTCACCCTCGGAGAAACGCAGCTCTACAAGCCTTGCGTTGCACTTCTCGATGGAATTGCGGAACTCGCTGCCCGCGTCCTCATTCTGCTTTAAGAGCTCCTTGTTGCCGGCGATCTGGGCGTTTAACTCGCTCGCCTTTTCCTCGAGGCTCTTGGTCTCCTCCTCCCAGGCCTTCCCTTTGTTCCTGATCTCCTCGGTCTGCTGTTTTTCCTTCTGGAGATTGAGCTCGGCGCTGTTCTGGCCTACGGAGAGCTCCTGGATCTTTGCCCTGGTCTCATCGAGACCGTCACGGATGCTCTTTTTCTTATCGGCGAGCGCTGCCTGCTGTTCCCTGACCTTATCGAGTTCCTTGAGTGCCGCCGCAACGGATTTCTCCAGATCCGCGAGCTCTCTTTTTCTGCCGAGCAGATTGCTGGAATTGCGGTAAGCGCCGCCCGCGATCGAACCGCCCGGGGCCAGCTGTTCACCCTCAAGCGTTACGATCCTCAGCGAATAATCAAAGCTCTTTGCGAGAGCCAGCGCGTTGTCGATGGTGTCCACAACGATGAAATTCTTCAGAAGATGATTGATAACGCCCCTGAACCTGTCATCGCAGCCGACAAGTGCCGCCGCATCGGAGATAACGCCCTTTGCCTTCATGGCCGCGGGATCGTTCTCCTGCTTGCGTCTGCCGACACTCGTGATGGGCAGGAAGGTCGCGCGTCCGAGCTTGTTTTTCTTCAGATACTCGATTACGTTTTTTGCGGTCTGCTCATCCTCTGTAACGATATGAGATATTGACGCGCCGAGCGCTGTCTCAACGGCCGTTTCGTACTTTTTCTCAACCGAGATAAGGTCTGCGACTACGCCGTCGATTCCCTTGAAATCGGCACGGTTTTCCATGATCTTGCGGACCGTCGCGCCATAACCCTCATAGCGCTCCGCGATATTCTTCAGCGATTCGAACTCAGACCTGAGTCCGATGTATTTCTCGTTCGTGCCCTCATAGAGTGACGCGAGCCTGCGCTCCTCATCGGATGCCGCGCGCAGATCCTCTGTGAGCT
Source organism: Lachnospiraceae bacterium (assembly GCA_016288005.1). Lineage (GTDB taxonomy): Bacteria > Bacillota > Clostridia > Lachnospirales > Lachnospiraceae > RUG11977. Next base: position 144,021 of record JAEEXY010000001.1, on the reverse strand, counting down.
TCTGGAGCCTGTTCTTCTCATCGAGAACCTTCTCGGAAATGCTGTCGTAATCCTTTTCCAGAGCAGCCGTACGCTCCTGCGCCTCAGCAAGCTCGGACTTGTTCCTGAGCATCCTGCCGGCGAGCTCGGAACGGCGCAGCGCCACCTGCTCGAGCATGGTGTTGTATCTCTGCAGGTCGGACTTATAACCGCTGTCCTCGTTCATCAGACGCAGAATGCCCGTGTTTGCCGACTCGATACTGGACGACAGCTCGGCGATCTCGTTCTTGATCGCGGTAACCTTATCCGACGCTTCCGTCGCTGCTTTTTCCAGTTCCTTTAAGTGATCGTCGCTGTCCTTTTTCTGTTTGCCGAAGGATTCGAGTTCTTCGTTCTTATCCTTGATCTCGGCGTAAATGGCGGCAATCCTCTCGTTGATGCGCTCGCTGTTCTGGGTGATCGCGATCATCTGCTGCTCGAACAGCTTGATCTCGCCTTCCATCTTCTCGTTGCCGATCAGCAGCTCCTGACGGAAGTTCTTGGCGTCCTCTAAGGCCTTGTTGTAGTCCTCGATAATGCCCTCTAAGCGCCTGTATTCGGTCTCTGCGTTCTCATTGGCGGCCTTGGTCTCGTTCAGCTGGTCATTGGCCGTATTGAACTTTTCCTCGAGCGCCTGTCTGGCCGAATCCGATTTGTCGTATTCGCAGAGGAAATGATTAAGTTCCAGTTTTTTGAGCTGTTCCTTGAGGTTTAAGTACTCTCTCGCGACCTTGGACTGCTCCTCCAAAGGTCCGATGCGCTTCTCGATCTCACCGATGATATCCATGATGCGGTCGAGGTTCGCGCATGCTTCGTCGAGGTTTTTCTCGGCGATCGCCTTTCTCTTTTTGAATTTAACGATACCTGCGGCCTCGTCAAATAGCTCACGCCGGTCCTCGGGCTTGGTACTTAAGATCCTGTCGATCTGGCCCTGTCCGATGATCGAATAGCCTTCCTTGCCGATACCGGTGTCCATGAACAGCTCCTGGACATCGCGCAGGCGGCAGGTCATGCCGTTGATCATGTATTCGCTCTCGCCCGAACGGTAAACACGTCTCGAAACGCTGACCTCATCATATGAAACGGGCAGCTTATGATCGGAATTGTCGAAGGTTATCTCAACGAAAGCAAAGCCCTGTGGCTTTCTGGCCTCAGAGCCTGAAAAAATGACATCCTGCATATTGGTCCCGCGCAGCTGCTTTGCGCTCTGCTCGCCCAGAACCCACCTTACGGCGTCGGCAACGTTTGACTTACCCGATCCGTTAGGTCCGACAATAGCGGTGATGCCGTCATGAAATTCAAATTTGATCTTTTTCGCAAAGGACTTAAAGCCCAGTATTTCAATACTTTTAAGGTACATCTGTCATCCAACCCTTACTGAAAATGTTAATGGCCTCCCGCGCCGCATCCTGCTCAGCGTTCTTTCTGCTGGTACCTGACCCTCTCCCCAGAGTGCGGTCTCCCAGTCTCGCCTCAACCTCAAACAGTTTGCAGTGGTCGGGTCCCGAAGTCCCGACGATCTCATAAACGATCGGCTCCGGGGTATGTGCCTGGACCAGCTCCTGGAACCTTGTCTTATAATCGACAAAATCCAGATGTCTTAAGCTGTCGTCATTCAGGATAAACCTGAAAATGAACCTGTTGGCCTCCTCAAGACCCGAATCCGTATAAATGGCGCCTATAATGGCCTCCATAACGTCACAGAGCAGGGAATCCCTCTCCTCGCCGTGACTCATTTTTTCACCGTGTCCCAGCAGAATATAGCTGCCCAGCTGTATTTTCCTGGCGCACGGAGCAAGTGCTTTCTCGCATACGAGAGCGGCGCGCAGTTTGCTGAGCTCACCCTCGTTAAGCTCCGGAAAATGGCGGAAAAGGAATGTGCTCGACGCGAGTTCGAGTACCGCGTCCCCGAGGAACTCCAGCCGCTCGTAGCAGTTCATGTTCCTTTTCCTCTGTTCGTTTACATAGGAGCTGTGAGAAAGCGCTTCGATAAGAAGCGATTTGTTCGCGAAGCTGTAGCCGATGACTTCCTCGAGCCGCAATGCTTCCTTCTCAAATATATTCATCACAAAACCCTGCGGATCATCCGTGTGGATTCAGCATGTAAAATATGCTGCGGATGATTCAAAGGGACTGTCTTTCGACAGTCCCTAAATAATCTCAGTTTATAGCATTTTTGATCTGCTCGACTGCATCCGAAACTGTAACAATTTTCTCGGCATCCTCGTTTGCGATCTCAATATCGAACTCTTCTTCGATCGCCATGATGATCTGGAAAATATCGAGCGAATCCGCACCGAGATCGTCAACGAATGTCGTATCCATCGTTATGCTCTCGGCATCCACCTGAAGTACCTCACTGATAATGCCCTGTAATTTCTCAAATTCCATAACTAGCCCCCAGTCTATTCTTGTAGAATATTTCTTTTTATTTTATCGCTGATCTTTGCGTCAGCAAACTTTATACACTGTATGATGGAGTTTTTGATCTCGACGCTCTTCGAGCTGCCGTGTGTCTTAACGACCAGTCCGTTCAGTCCGAGCATCGGCGCGCCTCCGTATTCGGAAGTGCTGAAGCCCTTAAGGGTCTTCTTCAGCTGAGGCTTTACCATCAAAGCACCCAACGATGAAATGGGCGTGGCGGTCATGGCCGATTTGATCTTATCGATCAGGGCACCTGCGACACCCTCGTACATCTTAAGTATGACATTGCCCGTAAATGCCTCACAGACGATGACGTCCGCATCACCGTAAGGTATCTGCCTGGCCTCTATGCTGCCGACGAAGTTGATGTCGGGACAGGCCTTGAGCATCGGGTAGGTCTCCTTGACCAGAGCGTTGCCCTTTTCTTCCTCGACTCCGATATTGACTATCGCTACACGGGGATTGGCAACTCCCATGACGTGCTCCATATATATGGAACCCATCTTTGCGAACTGTACCAGATGCGACGCTCTCGCGTCAACATTGGCTCCGCAGTCGATCAGCAGTGAACAGCCCGTAACAGTGGGTATCAGCGGCGCGAGCGGCGTACGCTCGATGCCCTTTATCCTGCCCGCTATCAGCTGTGCTCCTACCAGAACCGCACCGGTACTGCCGGCCGAGACAAATGCCGAAGCATCTCCGGTTTTGATAAGGTTCAGACCTACGACTATCGATGAGTCCTTCTTACGCCGGATAGCCATAACAGGCGCCTCGTCGTTCGTTATGACCTCGGAGGCTTCCACGATCTCTATCCTGTCTTTGTCGTAGGACAGGCCCGCCAGCTCAGCAGTGATCGCATCCGTATTACCGACCAGAAAGCACTTGAGATTGTCTTTTTCATTAACTGCCTCTACGACGCCCTTAACCACTTCGGCAGGGGCGTTATCACCGCCCATGGCGTCAACGGCAACACAGACTTTGTCACTCATGCTCTGCTAATTTCAAACCTTTCATACTTTACTGTAAATTAATGATAAACTATAGAAAATATAAAATCAATATCTTTTTAGCAGTATCAGACCTTCTTATAGAAGAATGAAGAGATCGTCTCAAAACCGTACTGCTGAGGCTGTATTATCTGCTCCGTGCTGCCGAGGAAAAGGATGGCTCCGGGCTTGAGCGAGGCATTGTACTTTTTATAGATCTCGCTCTTTGCTTCCTCGGTAAAATAGATCAGAACATTGCGGCATACGATCAGATCGAGTCCGGTGGGATAAGGATCGCGCAGCAGGTTGTGCTCCTTGAATTCGATGCATTTCTTGAGTTCGGGCGAAACCTGGAACGCGGTATCCGAGATCTTTTCGAAATACTTTTTCTTGAGCTCGTCGGGAAGTCCCTTGATGCTCTTGTCGTTATACATGCCGGACTTTGCCTTCTCGAGAACCTGCTTGTCTATGTCGGTCGCGATTATCTTGATCCTGCTGATCGGAACATGCTTGAGCAGAAGCATCGCAAGCGAATAAGGCTCGTCACCCGTCGAGCATGCGGCGCTCCATATCTTGATCGAAGGAAGCTTGACGAGATCCGGGATAACCTTATCCTCAAGTATCTTCCACTGCTCGGGATTTCTCCAGAACTCCGATACGTTTATCGTAAGATATGCTACGAACTCTTCGAACTTCTCTTTGTCCGTCTTGATCAGATTGACAAATTCAGCGTAAGACTTACACTGGTTCCTCGTTATAAGCGTATCGATCCTGCGCTTCATCTGCGCCTCTTTATATGCGTTCAGGTCGATCTTTGTAAGCGCCAGTATCTGCGTTTTAAAATATTCGTAATTATCAGCCATTGTAAACTCCTCTCTGTTTCTCAATCTATACATTTACTATAACACAAATACTTGTTTTGGCAAGTTAAAAACGAAATTTTAATAAGATATTTTGTATTCATGAGATAGTCATGGTGCCTGTCACCAACGGCGTTGGTGACAGGCACCATGGTTATATTGGTGATAGGGCACCGAAAAAGAACCCCCTGCCGGTTATCCGACAGGGGGTATGAATGTCAAATATTCAGTTTGCCGATAAGAGCACCGAGTATCAGTTCTCCTCTGCGGGAGCCTCCTCAGCGGGAGCTTCGGTCTCCTTGGGCTCGGGAGCGAGCAGAGCCTTGATCGAAAGGCTGATCTTCTTCTCCTCGAGGTTGAAGTCAACGATCTTAGCCGTTACTTCATCGCCAAGCTTGAGAACGTCCGAAGGCTTCTCAATGTGCTCGCGCGCGATCTGCGAAACATGAAGCAGAGCGTCAACACCGGGATAGAGCTCAACGAAAGCACCGAAGTCAGTCATGCGTGCAACCTTACCGGTAACAACATTGCCGACAGCGAACTTTGTCTCAGCATCAACCCAAGGGTTCTGGTCGGGGAACTTCATCGAGAGAGCTACCTTCTCGCCCTTGATCTCCTTAATATATGCCTTAATGGTCTCGCCAACGGAGAATACCTTCTTGGGATTCTCAATGCGGCCCCATGACATCTCAGAAATATGAAGCAGTCCGTCTGCTCCGCCAAGATCTACGAATGCGCCGAAATCGGTGATATTCTTGATCTTGCCTTCGATAACATCGCCGACCTTGATCTTCTCGAAGAGCTGGGCCATAGCCTCTTTCTTCTTAGCAACAAGCAGCTGCTTGCGATCGCCGATGATGCGTCTCTTCTTGGGATTGAATTCGGTGATAACGAACTCGATCTCCTGATCCTTGTACTTGTTCAGATCCTTCTCATAGATATCCGAAACAAGACTTGCAGGGATAAATACTCTGGTCTCGTCAACGATAACAACGATACCGCCAAGGCAGATCTCAACAACGTTTGCCTTAAGTACCTCTTTGTTCTCGAATGCTTCCTCAAGCCTCTTGCTTCCGCGCTCAGCAGCAAGCTTGCGGTACGATAAGATAACCTGGCCCTCACCGTCGTTAACCTTGATAATCTTAACGGTCATGGTGTCGCCCTCATGCACAACGGTGCGAAGGTCGAGAGTCGAATCGTTGGTGTATTCGCTGCGTGTGATGATACCGTCAGCCTTGTAACCAATGTTCAGTGCGATCTGATCTTCTTTAACACTGATGACTGTGCCTTCAACTACCTCCCCGTTGTGTATCTTTTTTAATGAATCCTCCAGCATTTGTTCAAAATTTTCCTCAGACATTTCCTCTTGAACCTCCTTGATAATTGTTTGGGGTGTGGATGCCCCTGCTGTAATACCTACACAACGAAAAGATTTTAAGTCACATAATTCCAGGTCTGCATGTGTCTGTATGTAGTAAGTATTAATACATTCCCGAGATGAGATCTCGAACAGCTTGCGCGTGTTTGAACTGTTCCTGCTCCCGATAACGATCATGGCGTCCGAACTCCTGGCAAGTTCGAGCGTTTCACGCTGTCTTTTCTCGGTTGCGTTGCAAATCGTGTTCACAACATTTATACTATATCCTATTTTCTTTAAAATTTCAACTAATACTTCAAATTTATTGAAATTATATGTTGTTTGTGAAACTAGACATAATTCTTTTTCGTGAGGAATCGTGAGCGAACGTGCATCATCCTCCGAATCTATCACGGTAAAAGGCCCGCTGCACCAGCCGCAAATGCCCTTAACTTCAGGGTGTTCGGGGTCTCCCGCTATCACGATGTGATATCCTCTGGCGGAATACTCCTCGACGGTCCTGTGTATCTTTTTTACGAATGCGCAGGTGGCGTCGATCACATGATTTATGGGATTGCCGTCCGCGTCGCGTCTGTCGAGCCTCTCATAAACATCACGCGGGACTCCGTGGGACCTGATGATTATCGACGCGCCTTTGAGTTTGTCGGCTTCTTCGACGGAATCGATGACCTTAACGCCCTTTGCCTCGAGCTCGGCGACCACGGTTTCATTATGCATGATCGGACCGAAAGTATAAACCGGGCGTCCGGTCTGCAATTCTTCGTAAACCTTGTCAACGGCATGCTGCACTCCGAAGCAAAATCCCGCGGAGGCGGCCACGCGTATCTCACGCTTCATTCTTAAAGCCTTTCTGAACTGCGAGGTCGCATATACGTGCGGCAACCTCTTCGATGGTCATATACGAGGTGTCGACCGTTACCGCATCCTCCACGCAGATGAGCGGTGACGCGTCGCGATGCATGTCGCGGTAATCGCGCTGGCGGATCTCCTCCTCGATGGCGGCAAGATCGGCCTCCTGCCCCTTGTCTATGCGCTCCTTGTACCTGCGCTGCGCGCGTACCTCAACGCTCGCGGTAAGATAGATCTTAAGCTCCGCGTCCGGCAGTACAACCGAGCCTATGTCACGTCCGTCCATTACGACATTGATGGACTTCGCGATCTGCTGCTGCAGCGCGACAAGCTTTTTCCTGACCTCTGCGATGGCCGAAACCTTTGACGCGTTCTCTCCTACCTCTGCGGTCCTGATCCGGTCCGAAACATCCTCTTTGTTGAGATAGATGTGCTGCACTCCGTCAATGTACCGCAGCTCTATCCCGATATTGTCAAACTCCGCGATAACGGCGTCTTTGTCATCGATATCGATGTCCTTTGTCATGTAGTAATAAGCCATGGCCCTGTACATGGCGCCTGTATCGATATAAACAAATCCGAGCCTCTCCGCGAGCATCTTTGCTATCGTGCTCTTTCCCGCGCCTGCGGGGCCGTCGATTGCGATATTGAATTTCATTTTCTGACCTTCCTTTTTCATTTTGTATCAGTATATCCGAAAAATATCCAAACGTAAAGCCGTCAGCTCAATGCCTCTATAACGGCTTCGGCAGCCGCATGGGCGGTCGACCATGCTATCTGCAGGTTAAATCCGCCTGTAAAAGCGTCGACATCGAGAACCTCACCGATAAAATACAGCCCGCTCACAAGTTTTGACTCCATAGTGGAGGGATTGATCTGCTTCACATCCACGCCTCCCTTTGTGACGACCGCTTCGTCGAAACCGCCGAGGCGCAGAACTGACAGCGGCAGCGCCTTGATCAGTCCCGCAAACGCGGTGCGTTCCTCTTTTGTGATCAGATTGACCTGTTTGTCCGCAGGAATGCCGGACAGAGAAACGATCACAGGTATAAGCGATGACGGCAGAAGTTTCCCTAGCGAATTTGCGAACTGCCTGTTTATGTTTTCGTTAAAGTCCTTCAGCAGTCGCTCGTCGAGCTGCGCGGGATCGAGGCCGGGCTTTAGATCGATCAGCAGATCCACCTTATTGCCCGATGATATCGTATCGGCCAGCATTGAAGAAAGCGTCAGAACCAGCGGGCCGCTGATCCCGTTGTGCGTAAAGAGCATCTCTCCCAGGTCGCTGTAGAGGCATTTGCCGTTAGAATACGCGCTCAGGACCACATTTTTCAGTGAAAGGCCCTCAACCTGACGGACCCATTCCTCTTTGGTCTTGACCGAGACCAGCGAAGGCAGGAGCCTTGTAACCTTATGTCCGAGCTCCTTTGCGAATCTGTAGCCGTCTCCGTCGGAGCCCGTCGAAGGATAGCTCAGTCCTCCTGTCGCGACGAAGCACGCGTCTCCTTTAAGCAGTTCTCCCGACGCAAGCCTAACTCCCGTAAAACGCCCGTCCCCGGTTACTATCTCACGAACCGCGGTATTCAGCATGATCTTCGCGCCCGACCATTTTATGGCCTTCTCGAGATACTTGTTGACATCAGACGAATGATCGCTGACCGGGAAAACACGGTTGCCGCGCTCGATCTTGGTCTTAAGTCCGATCGATTCGAAATAATCGATGGTCATCTGCGGTGAGAAACCGTACAGCGCGCTGTAGAGGAACTTTTCATTCGAGACGACGTTCTTCAGGAAATCGCGCACATCGCAGTCATTGGTCAGATTGCAGCGGCCCTTTCCGGTGATATATACCTTTTTGCCGAGTTTCTCGTTCTTTTCGATGAGAACGGTTTCCACTCCGCCCGCCGAAGCCACAGCGGCCGCCATCATGCCCGCGGCACCGCCGCCTATCACTATCAGTCTTCCCATAGTTATCTCCTGTTTACTCAATAAAAGCCCGGGATAAACTCGGGCTTAAAAGATCATATCTGCTATTCCATATAAACAAAATCATAGGCGAAATGCCTGTTGACTGTACTGTATGCCTCGTTGTGGATCCTGTAGATGACGCTCATGCAGCCGTCCACATTATCGAGAACGCTCTGCGCTATGCAGTCAAGTATCGCATCCTCGAGATCGGCGCTCTTGCCTGCGATAGTATAGATCGAATCGTCAAAATCGACAACACAGACACCGTCTTCGTACTCAATGCCGTCGAACGAGAGATTAAGCGACTCATCTTTGAGCGAATCGACTATGAAATCGATCACAAGCGCCGGTGTGATGTCGGTATCGTCCCTGACCATAACGGTGGAACGTACGACCCTGGAGGTATCCGCGTCGACCGTATATATAAGCTTGGCCACGAGGTTAAAACGGCCGCCCGAGATCACGGGCGCGATCGTTACGGTGTCGTGCATGGTCGGTGTCGGGGACTCTTCGGGATCGGGATCACCGATATCCGGGTCCTGCTTACGGCATGCGCAAAGCATGACCGCGAACACGATCACGAGAATCAAATAAACACATTTTTTAAGCCGCATGCCTTACGCACCTCCTCTCCGACAATACTCCACTGTCGAGTTTAGATGCGTAAAGTGTCACAACTATGTTAAAAGCATGTCTTATTTAGTGCAATCCCTCATGACCTGCCAGTTTTTGATCAGATAATCGACCAGCGAAACGACGGTGAGCAGGGTCGACGCGTACATGAACACGGTCTCCGTTACGGTAAACCAGCCGTACTCCCAGTCAATGATGAAGAGTATGCACATGATGAGCGAAACAAAGGTCTTTGCCTTGCCCCAGATGCTCGCCATGATGATCGTCTTTTTCTCGGCGGCAAGCTGTCTGAAGCCGCTGATAATGAACTCTCTAGCCACAACGACCACCGCGCACCAGCAGGGGAAATTCTCACGCAGCTGCACAAAGCAGATAAGCGCGGTGCAAACGAGCATCTTATCCGCCAGCGGGTCCATGAGCTTTCCGAAATCGGTGATCTGATGGTTTTTCCTGGCCAGATATCCGTCAAAAAAATCCGAGATCGCCGCGATCGCGAAAATAGCGACCGCGATGTAGTCTATCAGCAGCTTATTGTCCGGAAAAGCGGACTCGAGCAGGAAAACCACTGTAAAAATCGGTATCAGGATAAATCTGAATACCGTGATCTTATTGGGCGTAGTCATAGCCGACCTCCGTTCCGATTAAATCGTAATCCTTGAAATCCTCTATAATGACGCGGATGACCGAGCCGGAAATTATATCCCGCCCGCTCCGCACAAATACGACACTGTCAATGCCGGGCGCGTCCATATACGTGCGTCCGACGTAAACGCCGTCCTCGGGTATCCTGCCGTCGATGATCACATCGATCTGCCGCCCGGCAAGAGCCGCGTTTTTATCGAATACGATGCTCTGCTGCAGTGCCATAAGATCCTTGCGCCTGCGGTTCGCCACAGCCTTTGTCACGCGGTCCTTCATGCGGTAAGCCGGCGTATTCTCTTCCCTGGAATATGTGAAAACGCCTACCCTGTCGAGCCTGCACTCCTTAAGGAATGCCATAAGGCACGTGTGGTCCTCTTCGGTCTCCCCCGGGAAACCTGTGATCAGCGAAGTCCTGATCGCGATATCGGGGATCGCCCTGCGCAGTTTTTCGATGGTATTCCTGATCTGCGCGCCGTTCGTCCTGCGTCCCATGCGCTTAAGCACGGCATCGGAAGCATGCTGTATCGGCATATCGATATAATGACAGAGCTTAGGCTCGGAAGCCATGGTATCGATGAGCTCGTCGGTGATCTCCTCCGGATAGCAGTACATCAGCCTGATCATCCGCAGCCCGTCGATCGCACATAACCGCTTCAGAAGCTCGGGGAGACGCTTTTTCCCGTACAGGTCGAGTCCGTACAGCGTAGTCTCCTGCGCCACGATCATAAGCTCGGTAACACCGTCGGAGGCGAGCTCCTCAGCCTCTTTGACCAGAGCGTCAAAATCCATGCTGCGGTAATGTCCCTTGATATCGGGAATAACGCAGTAAGTGCAGCGTTTGTCGCAGCCTTCGGCTATCTTAAGGTATGAATAATGAGTAATGTCCGAACGTATGCGTCGTCCCGGAAGCACGGGATCGATCGAGGTATCTTTGATAATGATGCGCTCTTTAAGACTGTTCGCCTCAAGCCGGCTCAATACTGCGGGGATCTCGTCATACGCGGTGGTGCCGAGTACCGAATCGACCTCGGGGATCGAATCGATGATCTCATCCCTGTAGCGCTGTGCCAGACAGCCGGTGATCACCAGATACTTTAAGGAAGCGGTCTCCTTAAGCTGAGCCAGCGAGAGTATCGTCTCTATGCTCTCCTGCTTTGCATCATGAATAAAGCAGCAGGTGTTTACCACCGCGGCCTCCGCCTCTTCCTCATTATCGGTGAGCTCATGCCCGCTGTACTTCAGCGCGCCGAGCATTTTCTCGCTGTCGGCCAGATTCTTGTCACAGCCGAGGGAAACAAACAAAACCTTCATAGTCTAACCGATCAATACTCGTCTTCGTCGTCATCGAGGAAATCCTCGTAACCGCCGTCAGCGTAATCGTAATCGCCTATATCAAACCAGAGCACATACTCATCGTCGAGCTGACTGCCCTTTGTGGAGCCGAAGATGCCTGCATAAGCCTTGGCCTTAAGATAGTAGTCATCCTCATCGTTTGTGAACTTGAAGCTGAAGTTGCCGTCAAACTTACCGGTAAACGAACCCTCGTAGATTACTACCTCTTCGCCGCCCTCAACGGAAACCTTCATGATGCATGTAGCGTCCATGCCCGTAAAATCGAGCGCCTCGCCGTAATCAAGCTTAAGGTTCGCGCCTACGGGGATGGCATCCGAGAAAAGGTACTCCGCGAGATTCTCCGAATATTCGTCATAGAAGGAAACATCAAAGCGTGTGATCTCTTTGTCCGAGTTGTTCTCAATATAGATATGTCCGCCCGAAGCAGCCTCGACAACGATCAGGACGATCGTCGCCACAACCGCGACAGCCGCGATCACTATTCCCCAAATTGCGCCTTTACTGAGTTTCTTCATTTCAATTCTTTCTCCTGTTCTTTTTGTTTTCTTTTGAAATATTATCCGCCTCTATCAGTTCGCACATATCCTCAACCTTTTTACGGTCGACGGTTACTATCATATTGCTGATCAGATGGCTCGAGACCGGACTGGCGATCCAGAAAAATATGATGATCACCGCCAGCTTAAGCGAAGTAAAAGTAAGACCGCTGATAACGATCAGACCGAGGAGCACAAACAGCAGAGCGAGCGTATCGCCCATGGCTGCCGAATGCATCCTGTTCAGCACAAACTTGAACCTGAAGGTTCCGAGTACCGAGACGATCGAGAAAAATACTCCGATCGAAATAAAAACTATAGCGATCACAACACGTACGGGGCTCATGACTTTTGATCCTCCTTACTGTGTTTTTCGCGATAAACACCGATGTAGATCTTTGTAAGAACAACTACCGCCAGGAAGCTGATCATCGCGTAGACCGCAGCGATATCGGCAAGCCAGTCCTCACCGAGCAATACGGTGAGTACAGCGATTATCATGATAACCAGAGTGCCGATCATATTTACGCAGACGACCCTGTCTGAGATCTCGGGGCCCTTTAGAGCCCTGATCAGGCACAGAAACGTAAGCAGCGCGAGGATCGCGATAACGACCGGAAGGAAGATGTCAAGTATCTGTTCCATGAAACTTCGCCTCCATCCTCTCAAGTCTCTTAACAAAAACGGATGACGTGATCCCATCGGCCAGCGACTTGTCGAGACAATGCACATAAAACTCATCATCGTGCATCGACACCGTGATCGTGCCGGGTGTCAGCGTGATGGAATCGGCCAGCACGGTCCTCGCGATATTCGAGCTGAGGCTCGTATGAAAATGGCATACAGCGGGCGAGAGTGCCTTGCTGCCTTTAAAGATAAGGCCGACCAGCACAAAATTCGCCTTGATGATCTCAACGGTAAGTATCAGCAGATAAAGCAGAAAATCCGGGAGGCATTTAAGCACGGCGAACTCGCGCTTAAAGCTGTAGCCCAAGAATCTGCACGCAAATAACGATACTGCCGCAGCGATCAGAATACCGAAGATCACTATCTCGACCGTAACCCGTCCGTTAAAGATGATCCAAAGCAATAGCAATAATAGAAACATACAGTCACCGTTGTTTAATCAAGGAAAGACCTGATACAGTCAAACCATATCAGGCCGATGAATCCGTATTATTTGTCACCCTTTTTCCTGAGGAACTCAGGGATGTTGATCTCTCTTCCTCCTCCGGAAGGAGCGCTCTGGTTGCTACCCTTTAAGCTGACGCCGGGCTTTAACTGCTCGGGCTGAGCCTTATACTGGGGAGCGGGAGCTGCCGGCTGAACCGGCTGTGCGGGCTTTGCCTGCTGGGGCTGTGCTCCGCCCTGTCCGTTCCTGTTGCGATATAAGAAATCGATGCCGCTGCCGGTGCCCGTAACCGCGGGCTTGGGAGCGTAGTTCGAATAATCGCCGACATCCGCGATACCTGTCGCGATAACGGTAACCATAACCTGATCGGAATCAGTGTCACCGCCGCCTGCGGTACCGAAGAATACGTTTGCCTCGTCGCCTACGAGCTCATGGATGTAATCGGAAGCCGCAACCGCCTCAAGGAACTCAACGTTGCCCGCAAAGTTCATGATGATGTCGGAAGCGCCGACGATCGAAGTCTCGAGCAGAGGAGACGAAATAGCTGCCTGAATGGCCTCGTAGCATCTGTCCTCACCCGTGCCGTAACCGATACCGAGATGAGCAACGCCCTTTCCTCTCATGACGGTATTTACATCGGCGAAGTCAAGGTTGATGGTTCCGGAATTATTGATGATTCCCGTGATACCCTGAACGCCCTGCTGGAGTACCTCGTCCGCCTTGCGGAGAGCATCCTCCATAGAAGTCCTGCGCTCGGTAAGATCGAGCAGCTTATCGTTGGGAATAACGATGAGGGAATCAACATGCTCTTTGAGCTTTGCGATGCCGCGAAGAGCGTTCTCCATCCTCATCTTTGCTTCAAATCTGAAAGGCTTGGTTACGATACCGATCGTAAGGATGCCCATGCTCATGGCGATCTCCGCGATGATCGGGGCCGCGCCTGTACCGGTGCCGCCGCCCATACCGCAGGTAACGAATACCATGTCCGCGCCCTTAATGGCCTCGGTCAGCTCCTCCCTGCTCTCCTCGGCCGCCTTCTCGCCGATCTCGGGCTTAGCGCCCGCGCCGAGTCCCTTTGTGAGCTTCTCGCCTATCTGGATCAGTGTGGGAGCCTTACATGTCCTTAATATCTGCTTATCCGTATTGACGCAGATAAACTCTACACCTTCCACACCTTCATCTATCATGCGGTTAACCGCATTATTGCCGGCTCCGCCGACACCAACTACCAATATTTTGGCTGCTGCGCTGGTTTCGCTGTTCTTAATTTCAAGCACGTCCTCTTCCTCCTTATATCCTACAGTAATATAGTAACTATTATGATATCAATAATCAAGAAAAAAATTAGTAAAATCTGAGCACTTTACTCTAACGGTCTTACATCGATCTCCCTGTTATTTTCGGTATAATTGCGAAGGTCTATCACGTATCTCCCCTCAGGCAGAGCCGCCAGGGCCGGATTTATGTTGTTGACCTTCAGGTCGTAGTTTTCGCAGACGCCGAGCTGTATCTCGTTCCCTCCGATATGCATCGTCACGTCATCCCTGACACCGAAGCAGATATCGTCGGCCGTCAGTTTGTTCTTTCCGAGCAGCATGATGATCTCGAGCAGAGTGTCGAACAGCCCCGACCTGCCCAGATCCACGGGCTTTCCCTGTGTATATCCGCCGAACTCAACACCTTTTACCAGAGGAATGCCCTCCAGCCTCGAGCTCGAACTGTCCACCGCGATGCCCTCGCGGTCGAAATAAACGTAACTGCCCATGTGCTCGATGCATCCCGTGATCGCCTTGTCGTGGACCTCGATGATGACCGAGTTGCGGTCCGTCATCTCAACGTCGACCTTCTCGACAAAGGTCAGCTTCGGGACATCGAGCTTGTTTATCCTGAACACGAACAGCACCGTATAAGCGTCGGTCTTTTTCGTGAACAGCTTCTGTCTGATCTCCTCCTCGGTATAATGGCTGCCGGGCCGGATCTCGACATTTTCCAGCTTAAAACATGTGATGAATACGATCACCGCCGCGGCCAGGGCCAGCAGCACGATCAGTCTTATTATGAGAGGGCCGGCGCTTTTGTCAGCCGCAAGCTCCTCATTTTCGTCATTCCGTCTCATTCGTCGATCGCCCTCTCCCGGTTCGTGTACTTCGATACGGACAGGGCAATGCCCATCTCGATAAGAAGCACGGTCAATGAGCTGCCGCCGTAGCTGATGAACGGAAACGGTATTCCGGTGGCGGGTATCGACCCCGTGACTACGGCAATGTTAAGCAATACCTGCAGCGCTATGTGCGCCAGTACGCCGGTCGCGATCAGTCCTCCGAACATGTCGGGCGCGTTGACCGCTATATGAAGCAGTCTCCACAGCAGCATCAGGAACACTGCGATGACCATGATCGCGCCGAATATCCCGAGCTCCTCGCAGATGACAGTAAATATCATATCCGTGTGAACCTCGGTTATGAAGCCCATCTTCTGGATACTGTGCCCGAGTCCCTTTCCCCAGAGTCCGCCGGACGCTATCGCGTAGAGTCCCTGAACGATCTGCGAGCTCGGATCCACATCCTCGGGATGCAGCCAAGTATCTATTCGCTCGCTGCGGTAATCGGCCGCGAAAACGAAGATTACGAGGAACGCGACCATCAGCAGCAGAACTATCAGAAAGTAGCCTTTCTTTTTCGCCGCGGTAAAACAGATAACTCCGAATATGCCCGCGATGACAACTGCCGTCGAAAGGTTAAGCATGGCTACGAGACCGAGCAGCGGGAGCACAAATATCGCCACAGCAACAAATCCGTAGAAATAATTGATCCTGTTGGGTACCCTGTGCACCAGATACGCGACAAGCAGTATGACACATATCTTGGTGAGCTCCGAAGGCTGGAAATTACCGAGTTTCGGGATCTGTATCCATCTCGACGATCCGCCCGCCTCATATCCGTTGACGAGTACATATACCTGCAGGCCGAGGCACAGCAGATAAAACAGCCATATCGGCCTGATGCCGAAGAGCCACCTGACCGGATTGATGTAAATATGATAATCGATCATCGAAACGATAAACATGAGCATCAGTCCGACGATCAGAAAAAGACCCTGTCTCTTAAAGTAAAGATTGGCGTCGTTATAATATCTCGCGGCGTTGTAGGAGCTGACGCTGTAGATCATGACCAGTCCGAAAACACTGAGCAGGATAACGAGCATGATAAGGACGATATCGTAATTGCTGCGGACGATCTTTACGTCCTTTTCCGCTTTCTGAAACATCCCATCCACCTCGGCACCCATTCTACAGCTGTACACAACATCTTGTGCATTTGTATACACTCTTCTACATTATATGCATATTAATTTTCTTCGTCAAGTCCGCCCTCGAGACCCTCGGGAAGTACGTCGGGATTGCTCTCGTCGCCCTCCGCGTTGTCGCCGTTTCCGATCAGCAGGCTTAAGTCGACCTGGTACTCGATATCACCGTCGGGATAGATCCCCAGGTACGGCAGTATCTCGGTCATGATCGAAGCTGACATCTTTGTCGCGGGCGAGCTGCTTCCGCTCAGAGCCTCGTCATAGACCTCGTCGATAACGATGTACAGCATGACCCCGGGATCGTCTACGGGCGCGAATCCCACGAACGAAACAACGTATTTCTTCTCTTCCCTCGGACGCTTCTGCGCGGTTCCGGTCTTTCCTCCGATCAGATAACCGCTGACCTTCGCTGGTGTCGCGGTTCCGCTCTCGACAGTCATGTAGAGCGCGTTCCTGATGAAATCGGATGTGCTCTTGCTGACCGTCTGCCTGACGGGCTTGCTGTCCTTTTTCTCAAGAGTCGCCCCGTCGGCGCTCCTTATCTCCTTTACCAGATGCGGCTCGTAATATGTTCCGCCGTTTATGATCGACGCGTACGCCGAAGCCATCTGGATCATGGTCACGTTGAAGGTTGTACCGAAGCTGCTTGTCGCGAGCTCTGTTGCGTTCAGTTTTTTCCTGTCGATAACGATACCGGAAGCCTCGCCGATGATATCTATGCCGGTCTTGCTGCCGAAACCAAATCGGTTCTCATATTTAAAGAAAGCGTCCGGCCCGAGCTTTTCCGCGATCTCCATCAGCGCGCAGTTGCAGGATTTCATGAGTGACTGCGCCAGTGTCAGCGTGCCGTGTCCGTTTTTGTTGTTGCAGCCGATCCTCCAGCCGCCGACCTCTTTATAGCCTATGCACTCAAAGGTATCCGAGGTAAGGATCGCGTCCTCTTCGAGCGCCGAAGCCACGGTGATCGTCTTAAACGTCGATCCCGGTTCATAGCTGTCGGATACGCAGAAATTACGCCATACCTTATACAGGGCGTTCAGTTTCTGCTCGTCGGTCATCGACTCAAGCTCCGTCGGGTCGATGAAGCCCTCGAGCGAACGGGGATTGTTCAGATCGTACTCATTGTTCGATGCCATCGCGAGGATCTCGGAAGTATTCGGGTCCATCACGATGACGCCGATATTCTTACAGCCTGTATTTTCAATGAAATCGGCGACATTTTTCTCGACAACGGTCTGTATGTTGTAATCGATCGTCGAATAGATATCGTTGCCGTTGATAGCTTCTTTGATGACCTTCTGGCTGTTGAGTTCCGAATCGTAGTAGCCGCTGGTCTGGCCGTCGACGCCTGTCAGACGGTCGTTGTAATAGGCCTCGAGCCCGTAGGTTCCCACTCCGGCTTTAGTCGTAAAACCGATAACATGCGAAGCCAGATTCGAATAAGGATAAACTCTCTCGAACTCCTCCTCGAACCACACTCCGACAACGAATTTGTGTGAATTCTTATATGCGTTGTAAGCCGATACAAGCGAGTAATCGACATTTTTCTCGTAAACCAGATATGAGCTCTTCGCGTTCGCATTGATCAGGTTCTTCAGTTCGTCACGATCGTACCCGAATATCTCGACCAGAGCGTCGAGCGAAGGCTTTAAGAAATAATCCCTTGAAAGGATAACTGCCGGGTCGAGGACCAGGTTATAGTTTTTTTCGCTGCGCGCCAGCACGATGCCGTTCCTGTCGAGTATCCTTCCCCTTTCGGCGTTCAGCACCGATGAGGTGTAGCTCTGCTGTGAAAGCACGGCTTTCGCGTATTTATCGCCGTTTACGTTGTTCAGATACACGAGTCTTCCGATAAGTGCTCCGGAAAAAACAAGTATCACAAAGAAAACCACGTAAAGGCTTCTCTTCATGACACTTGTGACTTTTCTCTCTCTTTTTCTTCTCTCGCTGTATCTTGAGTCTTCCATAGCGTACCGACGTTCCTTACTTCATGGGGATAGCGGAAAGCTGTCTCACATATCCTTCCTCGGCGGGCTCGTAATAAACCACCTGGTTATTATCGGGATATACCATTCCGAGCTTTGCCACCGCAACAGTATAAATATAATTTCTGGAAATTTCGGTGTCAAGTGCGGAGCTCAACGATTCGTTCAAAGCTTCGACATCCGCGAGCTTTGTCTGGGCGATCCTGATCTGCTTATCGGCCTGATTGATCTTCGACTGAACCTCAAGATATCCGAAAGCCGATGAAAGCAGCGCCGCGATAGCTACCACGAATACCATTACGGGGAGCAGGCCGACCTTTACTCTGTACTTAACGCGGGGTCTGGGCTCTTTTACGGTCTCCCTGCCGTAGTCGTTCCTGCGTTCGGGACGCGCGGTCCTGCGCTCTTCCCGCTCGGGATACTCATACGCGGGCTCAGAATCGTACATGAGCTCTTCTTCCTCATCGTACTCATCGGGAACAACGGCAAGCTGACGCGCCGCATTGCCGTTGAAGGCATTGCCGCGGTTAAGATTGCTGTAGTAATTTCTGTTGTAGGCGTATTTGTTTGTCTTCTGTGCCATAGTCGTTACCTCTCTTTGCGCCTTTATGCTTTCTCAAAGATCCTGAGCTTAGCGCTCTTCGATCTCGAATTCTCGTTTAATTCTTCCTCCGACGGAAGTATGGGCTTTTTTGTGAGATGTCGGCCCTTTGATACTCTTCCGCACACACATACCGGAAAACTCGGAGGACATACGCACGGCTTCTCCGCCGTATTGAACGCGCTCTTTACTATCCTGTCTTCGAGTGAATGGAATGTGATGATGCAGAGCCTTCCGCCGGGATTCAGCCTGTCTATCATCGCTCCGACCGATTCCTTTAAAACCTCGAGTTCCCTGTTGAGCTCTATCCTGATCGCCTGGAACGTTCTCTTCGACGGATGCGAGCCTTTTTCCCTGATCTTCGCCGGGATCGAAGCCCTGATGATGTCGTTCAGTTCAAATGTTGTTTCGATCGGCTTTTTCTGCCTCTCGATACAGATATGCTTTGCGATGTTCTTCGCGAAATTGTCTTCGCCGTAATCACGGATGATCCTGTAGAGCTCAGCCTCGGGATAGGTGTTTACGATCGTCGCCGCCGTAAGCTCCTGTCTGCGGTCCATCCTCATATCGAGCGGCGCGTCCGTGTTGTAGGAAAAACCTCTCTCGGGAGTATCGAGCTGATACGATGAAACTCCCAGGTCCAGCATGATGCCGTCCACGTTGCCTATGCCGTTGTCATTGAGCACTTTCGCGAAATCCGCGTAATTGCATCTGGCAATGATGTGCTTTGAAGGGAACTTATCAAGTCTCTCCGTAGCAGCCTTGATCGCGTCCTCGTCCTGATCTATGCCGATCAGCAGCCCGGTCTCAAGTCTCTTCGCTACCTCGCTCGAATGTCCCGCTCCGCCGAGCGTTCCGTCCACATAGATGCCGTCGGGCTTTATGTTCAGGCCCTCTATCGTTTCGTCAAGGAGCACCGAATAGTGTTTGAAGTTTTTGTTTTCTTCCATCGGTATCTCCTTCCGCTTCACTTCAGGCACTCGCAGTTTCGCCTTCGGCGAAATCTGCTTGCCTTTCACTTCTCTTTTACTTAAACCGCAGTCCGTATTCGGTGGCGAGTTTCTCGGCTATATCCTCCATAGGTGCCGAAGGAGCAACGCTGTCGAGTCTTTCCTTCGCCCAGAGCTCGATCTTGCCGATTGCTCCGACGAATACCACGTCTTTCTCGATGCCTGCCATCTTCTTCAGGTTTGCCGGAACGAGCACTCTGCCCTGCTTATCGAATTCCAGCTCCGAAGCGTTCTGTGTGAAGAATCTCTGTAATTCTCTGGTCTCTCTCGTAAAGGGGAGCTCCTCGAGCTTCATCACGAAGCTTTCCCAGTCGGCGTATGTCCACATGTAAAGACAGCCATCGAGTCCCGCCGATACCACGAAGTTCTCACCGAGTCCCTCGCGGAACTTAGCCGGAACGATGACTCTGTTCTTGGGGTCTATTGAATGGTTGAATTCACCCATGAACATGGCCGTTTTTCCTCCACTACGTGACACTTTGTTTCTCTAATCACCACTTTGCTCCACTTGTACGATTATAATACAACGAAAATAGCTGTTTTTCAAGCACAATTCGGCTAAAATATCAGAATTTTCGCGGTTTTTTGTCAAAGCGAACATATTTTCGATAGAATATTCAAAAAACTTCGAAAGTTTGTTTGCTTTTATCATGAAAACGCGCAAAAAAAGAGCCTCCGTCCATCATAACGAAAGCTCTGAATTCATGATCGATATTCGATTTTATAATTTAAGTTAAAATCTTAACCCTTTTTACGCCTCTTTTGCCTTCCCGTAATCACAGAAGCTCGGCTTCGTGCCGTTTACCTTTGCTCTGTACCGCAGGAACAGGATCAGCGCTGCGCTCGCCACCGCCAGAATGCCGCTCAGCAGCTGCGAAACCGCTATGCCGCTGTTCCACAGGAACAGCTGGTCGGTCCTCAGTCCCTCTATCCAGAGTCTGCCGAGGCCGTATCCGAACAGATACAGCAGCAGGATCTCGCCGTCAAACTTCTTATAGCGCCAGATGCACACGAGTATGATCAGCAGCGCGAGGTTCCACAGTGACTCATAGAGGAATGTGGGCTGCACCTGGATGCAGTCGAAACCGTCGACCGAAGTCGTGATATTGTTCCTGATCTCCATGATCGCCGCGAGCGCCTTATCCTTGCCGGCATAGAGCTCCGCCACTCTCGCGTCGCTCATGAGCGCAGGCTTGAAATAATTGCTCAGGTTCGCGTCATCTACCCTTATCTGCATCGCGAGCAGGCTGTTCGTGTAGTTTCCGAAGCACTCACGGTTGAAGAAATTGCCCCAGCGGCCGATTATCTGGCCTACGAGCATACCGAGGATACCGGTGTCTACGAGAACCCCGCCTTTCATCTTTTTGATCCTGCAATAGATGAACGCAAAGCTCACGGCAACAATCACGCCGCCGTAGATCGCGAGTCCGCCGTTGCGCAGGTTGAATATCTGTTTCAGATCGCTCTTGTAATAATCCCACTCAAAGATGACCGAATATATCCTGGCTCCGATGACCGAGAGCGGTATCGCCCAGAGCGCGAAAGTCGTGTAATCGTCGGGATTCTGCCCGCTGCGCTTCGCCTGCCACTCGGCGATCATGATGCCGCCGATCATGCCGAGCGCTATGCACAGACCGTAAAATGCTATATTGAAATCAAAAACGGCAAATCCGCGCGGAACATTCGACAGCTTCAGGCCGATGTTCGGAAAATAGATGGATGTGTCGTTATCCCACCAAGAAAACATAAATCTACCTCAGACGTTAAATCTAAACAATACCACATCTCCGTCCTGGATGACGTAGTCCTTGCCCTCGGAACGCACCAGTCCTTTTTCCTTTGCTGCATTGAAGGAACCGCAGGCTACCAGATTGTCGTAGCTGACGATCTCGGCACGGATAAAGCCGCGTTCGAAATCGGAATGTATCTTGCCGGCTGCCTGGGGAGCCTTAGTGCCCTTGCGGATGGTCCAGGCCCTGCTCTCCTTCGGCCCCGCGGTCAGGAAGCTCATAAGTCCGAGCAGATCGTAGCTCGCGGTGATCAGCTTGTCGAGGCCGGATTTTTCAACACCGAGCTCTGAGAGGTATTCCTTTTTCTCCTCTTCGTCGAGATCGGCCAGCTCCTGCTCAATCTGCGCACAGACAACGAACACGCCCGAACCCTCTTCCGCCGCTATCTTGCGTACGGCCGCAACATGGGGATTGTTCGCGCCGTCGTCCGCGAGATCGTCCTCGCTGACGTTGGCCGCATATATAACGGGCTTTGAAGTAAGCAAAGTCATGGAATCGAGCATCGCTGCCTCTTCCTCGTCGACAGGCTCGTACGAGCGCGCTGACTTGCCCGATTCGAGCAGATCCTTGAGCTTCTTTAAGAGCTCGACTTCCTTCGCGAGAGTCTTATTGTTGGCTGCGCCCTTGATGCCCTTTGCCATCCTCTTTTCGATGACTTCGAGATCGGCAAAGATCAGCTCGAGATCGATGGTCTCGATGTCCCTGGCAGGGTCCACGCTTCCCTCGACATGGATGATATTGCCGTCCTCAAAGCAGCGTACCACATGCACGATCGCGTCAACCTCGCGGATATGCGAAAGGAACTGGTTTCCGAGTCCCTCGCCCTTTGACGCGCCCTTAACGAGACCTGCGATATCGACAAACTCGATAACCGCCGGAACGCGCGATGCCGAATCGTACATCCTGGTCAGCACATCAAGCCTCTCATCCGGAACAGCTACAACGCCGACGTTGGGATTGATCGTGCAGAACGGGTAGTTAGCCGACTCTGCTCCCGCCTTTGTAAGTGAATTGAACAGGGTGCTCTTCCCGACGTTCGGGAGCCCCACGATTCCTAATTTCATGGTGTTTCTTTCTCCTTAAATGTATTTCTATATTTCTTACGTAACTATTCGCAGGCTGAACCACAGATCACTCATAAACCGTTCGGCTTCGCCGAACGACGCCGCTAAAGCGGCTCCTGTTTACTCGTGACTGTTGTCCAGCCTTCACAGTATACTCCTTGTCGGCAGAATCGCAAGCAAGCTTGCGTTCTACCGACATTGAGTATACTGCGAATAGTTACTATCAATCAAATTTCGTCTCGCTGAGCATTTTTCTCTGCTCACTGAACAGATAGTAAACGTAGTTGCTGCTGGTCTCGATATAGGTCAGGCCGTAACCGAACTCATACTGCGAGCGGTCGTCGCCCTGTGTCCTGCGCACTACGATGGCCCTGCATTTGACGGTCTCTTCGCCGTACGGCAGCTCAAAGCTGACGATATCGCCCTTTTTGAGCTCCACATTGGCATAGACCGAAGCACCGCCCTCGCTGATATCGCGCAGGTAAGCCCTGCATGAGAGCTCCCTGTAGCTTTCGCTGATCTCGAAGAGTGTTTTGTCGATCGCGATCTCGGGCGTCCTGCTGTTTCTGGCGCGCTCAGCCTCATCGATGGTCGGAGTCTGCATCACTTCGTAGGTCATCATGATGTCACGCGCCATCGGAAGCCTGTAGGAAGTACGCTTGTTATACGACTCGGCCGGCGTATCGGGCACGAAAACATGCAGCTTCGAGCCGTCCTTTAAGGTGGCGATGCCGGCTTTGACCTTCGACCATTTCCAGCTCTTGTCGTCGATACGGTAGACAATGTCCACCACATCCGTGCTCTTGAAGCGGAACAGCCTGGTCCGGCTCGCGATGGGCGTTACGCCGACGCGCTGATCGTCAACGTATTCGACCTTGCTGACAACCTTGTAGTTGTAACCGTCACGTCTGATATAGATCTCCAGCAGCGTGCCGATCTTCATATCCGAAACATTCATACCGCAAGCCCCTTATTTCGTGTTTTCTTTGATTATCTCAAAGAAATCCTTAACGTTTGCCTCTATATCGCCTTTGAAAATACTGCTTCCGGAAACGATCACATTGACTCCTGCCCTGACAAGTTCCGCCAGGTTGTCCTTTGTTACGCCTCCGTCGACCTCTATGTCAAAACCGTAGCCGCCGAGCCGTTTAAGCTCCCTAAGCTCCGCCAGCTTCGCATAAGTGCTGTTGAGGAGCTTCTGTCCGCCGAAACCCGGCTCAACCGACATAACGAGCACCATGTCGACCATGCCCAGATAAGGCTCGATCGCGCTTACCGGAGTGCCCGGATTCAGCGTGATGCCGCATTTTGCGCCGGACCTCCTGATATGCTCTAAGGTACTTCCGACGCCCGTGTCCCTGCAGGCCTCGACATGCACGGTGATCGAATCGGCTCCGCACTCGACGAACTCGTCTATGTAGCGGTCGGGATCCATGATCATCAGATGGCAGTCAAGGAACAGGTCCGTACCTTTTCTGACGCTTTTTAAGACCGGCAGTCCGAACGAAATGCTCGGCACATATATCCCGTCCATAACATCATAATGAACATACTGCGCGCCGGCTTTGCCGACAGCTTCGATCTGCTCGCCGAGCCTCATGAAATCGGCCGCAAGTATGGAAGGCGCCAATATGTATTCCATGATCAAAACCTGCCTCTCGTCAGTATTTTCGTCTTTCCTGCTTTTCCAGTTCCTCAAACATCATGCAATAGTTCTCATAGCGGATCCTGCTGATGTTCCCGGCCTCGAGCGCTGCCTTGACGGCGCACCCGGGCTCCTTTATATGCCTGCAGGTATCAAACCTGCAGCTGTCCCTGTATGCGTTGAACTCAACAAAATAATCCCTGAGCTCATCCTTTTCGATGTCGGTGACATACAATGACGTAAATCCCGGCGTATCGCACAGATAAGTGCCATCGGCAATGCGTATGAGCTCGGTATGCCTGGTGGTCTGCTTTCCGCGGTCTATCTTCTTCGAGAGCTCGCCGGTGACCATATTGGCTCCGGGTGCGAGCAGATTCATCAGAGATGATTTGCCGACTCCGGAAGGACCCGCGAGCACGGTCGTCTTGCCCTGCAGCACATGCCTTATCGCGTCGATGCCGACCTCGTCGCGCACACTGATGAACAGCAGCTCATGCCCGCACAGCTCGTACGCGGTCTTTAGGCGTTCGATGTCAGCGTCCCCTACGATATCGGTCTTGTTGAAGCAGACAACAGTATGTATCCCCTGCTTCTGCATCATCACGAGGAATCTGTCGAGCAGGTTGAAATTGGGGTCGGGCTTTGCCGCGGCAAATACCACGAGAGCCTGGTCTACATTGGCCGCCGCAGGCCTGATCAAAGAATTGCTGCGCTCGAGTATGTCGATGACGTTGCCCTCTTTTTTCTCCTCTGAAGTGATCTCGATCACGACATTGTCGCCCACGAGCGGCGTGATCTTCTCATTGCGGAAAACGCCTTTGGCTCTGCACGTGTACAGGCCGTCGGCGCCGGTATCGACATAATAGAAACCCGAAATCCCTTTGATAATCTTTCCCTGCATCAAACCCTCTTAAAATATGCGCACATAGTAACAATAAAGGGCTACCTGCCGTAATCATAGTAGAATAGCCCTTTACATATCAATTACAGTACTCAGCCGACAGGGCCGCCGCCCTCGCCGGTATCACCCGGATCGCCGGAGTCTCCGGGATCGCCCGGATCACCGGAATCATCGCCGGCAGACTTGGGTCCCTTACTGATCGAGAACTTAACCGTGGTGCCCTCCTCGACAAGCGTATTCGCGGGAATGTCCTGCGAGCATACGATTCCGGAATCGTACTCGTCCGAGTAAACCTTTGTTGCCTTGCCGGGTGTGAGTCCGGCATTGGTAAGTATGTCGTTGGCCTGAGATTTGGTATATCCGACGATGTTGGGAACCGCGATCGTCTTTGTTTCAGAGCCCTGACTGATATATACGATAACTTCAGTCTCCTTGGGTACCATGCTGAGCGCTTCGGGCTCGGTCCTGATAACCTTGCCCTCCTCGATGGTATCGGAGTACTCGTACAGGGGAACTACGCTGAAATCATAGGCTTCGAGAAGAGCCTTGGCAGATCCGTATTCCCTGTTGGTAACATCGGTGAGCTGTACCAGCTCCTTGCCGGCGCTGATCGTCAGCCTGACGGTACCGGTCTTTTTGTCGACCTGGATATCCACCGGAGGATACTGCTGGCATACCGTACCCTGCGGATACTCGTCGCTGAAATCTTCCTGTGTCCAGGTAATATTCAGATCCTCACTGTACTTCTTGAGCAATGAAGTAGCGTCCTCAACCGTAAGTCCGCAAACCTGAGGCATCCTGAAAGTCAGATCGTCGGGATTGACGGGTACGGGTGTGGGTGAAGGCGTGGGTGTCGAGGTAGGTGTTATCTTCGATGCCGTATTGGTGGGCGCCTGCGTGGTAGTGACAGTCGTATCGTCGGGATCCTTGGAATTCTTCCCGTCGAAGAAGAACTGCCAGAGCAGGTAAAAGATAACGCAGATCAGCGCGACCGCAAAGATGACGCTGACAACGGTCAGAACCTTCTCGAGCGTGGAATCCATGGAGTCGAGCTCCTCAGCCTCCTTTTTGACGTGACGGCTCTGCCTCTGGTCGGGCGATGTTACGCTGCCCGTACTGTTATCAAAATGAACAACGGGAGATTTGGCCGCGGACTTGACCGCAACGAGCTCCTCTTCGGTCCTGATCCTCGTGGGTGAATTTGAAACCACCGCGTTGCTCGCGATATTTACATAGTCACCGTCGGGATTGATGATCGATCTCTTAAGGTCCCTGATAAGCTCCGAAGCGTTCTGATAACGGCGCTCGGGCTTTTTCTGCATACATTTCTGAACGATCCTGTCGACGCTCGTCGGAACGTCGGGATTCAGCTGCTGAACCGGTGTAGCCTCGCTCTGGATATGGAGCAGGGCGACCGAAACCGAGTTGTCACCCGCAAAGGGCACCTGTCCGGTCAGCATCTCATACAGAGTGATACCGAGCGAATAAATATCGCTTCGCTCGTCGGAATAACCGCCCCTGGCCTGCTCGGGCGAGAGGTAGTGCACCGAACCGAGAGCATTCTGGGAAATGGTATTTGAGGTAGCGGCCTTCGCGATACCGAAGTCGGCGACCTTAACCTTTCCTTCCCTGGAAATAATGATGTTCTGCGGCTTAATGTCCCTGTGAACGATATGATGGGCATGAGCGGCCTCCATGGCCTGCGCGATCTGGATCGCGATGCCGACTGTCTCTTTGACGTCGAGCTTGCCCTTTCTCTCGATAAACTTCTTAAGGGTAATGCCCTCAACGAGCTCCATTACGATGTAATGCAGTCCGTCGTCGTCTCCTACGTCGTAGACACTGACGATGTTGGGATGTGAAAGTCCCGCTACCGACTGGGCCTCCGCCCTGAATTTCTGTACAAAGTTCTGGTCCGAAGAAAACTCGGACTTAAGGATTTTGATGGCTACGTAACGGTTGAGTCTGTGACATTTTGCCTTATATACGTCTGCCATTCCGCCGGATCCGACTTTGTCAATGATCTCATATCTGTCACTGATAAACATTCCGGTTTTTATCATCTGTATTGCCTCCAAAAAACAAAGAAAATATCGCCGTCCGCGGGCTTACTGCGTATCTGCGGTCTGCTCCGCCCCGGGTTCGGGCGCGGTCTTAGGGCTGTACTCAGCCAGGACTACCGAAATATTGTCCTTACCTCCGTTATCGTTGGCTCTCTGGATCAGGCAGATGCCCATATCCTGGAGCGAATTCCTGTGCGCGTCGATAATTTCAAAGATATCCGCGTCGCTCAGCATATTGCTGAGTCCGTCGGAACATAATAAAACAATGTCGCCGGGTCGCAGCTGCACCTCAAAGAAATCCGGTATCGCAACGCCGGCAGCACTGATTGCTCTCGTAACTACATTCTTTTTCGGATGAAAACGGGCTTCTTCTTTTTTGATATCGCCCTTGCGGACCATCTCGGCCACGAGCGAATGATCCTCGGTTATCTGGATCAGCTCTTTCCTGGCCAGATACAGCCTGCTGTCGCCTATGTTGGCAGCTATCATAATGCCGTCCGCGTTAATGGTGCAGCCGACAAAAGTGGTGCCCATGCCTTCGTAGTCGGCGGACTCCGCAGCTTTGAACATCAGCTGCTCGTTTGTCTGCCTCAGGGACTCCTCTATAAGATTAATGATACTGTATTGCTCGGGGCCGGCCGCCCTGATCAGCTCGGTGAATTTCTCCACACAGAATCTGGAAGCAAAATCACCGGCCTTGTGGCCTCCCATGCCGTCGGCTACTATGTAAAGGTTGGCAAGCGGACCGACGGGCGTGTCATCGGCGAAGACGAAATCCTGATTCATCTGCCGAACGATACCGATATCGGTCTGCGCGTATGATCGCATGCCAAATCACCTCCACTTCGTTCCGGCACCCGCAGTCTGTGTTCCGCACTGTTCCGACTGCCCCTTTTCCTCAGGTTCCGGCGGTATAACTCCTTCGTAACTGACCGCATGCAGCGTCAATATCTTTACCCATTCCTTTTCTAATAGTAGCATTTATTCCGTTTTTTTCAAGTATATTTTTGAACCCGCGCACTCCCTCGGCATTCGTTTTCGTGTAGCTGCGCTCTTTGACGGGGTTTACGGGGATCAGATTCACATGCGCGTTTTTGCCCCTGAGGAGCTTAGAGAGAATCTCTGCGCATTCGGCGGAATCATTGACTCCGTTGATCAGACTGTACTCAAAAGTGATGCGTCTGCCGGTCTTTTCGAAGTAATAGTCGCAGGCATCCATAATCTCACGAATCGTATATTTATTGGCGATGGGCATAAAGCTGCGCCTTAGCTCGTCCGTGGGTGAATGGAGCGATACCGCGAGCGTCAGGGTATACTGCCTGTCGGCCAGTTCCCTGATCTTGGGAACGATGCCGCAGGTGGAGACCGTGATGTTGCGCCCGCTGATATTCAGACCCTTTTCATCGGATATGCGTTCATAAAAGCGGCAGAAATTATCAAAATTGTCGAAGGGCTCTCCGGTGCCCATGACCACCACGTTGCTGACCCTCTGCCCGTCGTGGCGCTGTATGTGATAAACCTGCTCGAGCATCTCTCCCGCCGTCAGGTCCCTGATCCTGCCGCCTATCGTGGACGCGCAGAAATTGCAGCCCATGCGGCAGCCGACCTGACTCGATATGCAGACTGAATTGCCGTGCTCGTAACGCATGAGCACGGATTCGATCACATTGCCGTCGGCGAGCTTAAAGAGAAACTTCTCGGTGTCGCCCGCCTCGGACTTCAGCACCGTCGCGATCTCGAGCTTCGGCAGATAATAATCCTCCGAAAGCTTCTTTCTGAGCGCGGCGGAAATATTCGTCATTTCGTCCCATTCGGTCGCCAGTTTTTTATGCAGCCACTCGTACACCTGCGCCGCCCTGAACTTCTTTTCGCCGATGCTCTCAATGTATGCCTGCACTTCTTCGATGCTCAGGCTCTTGATATCTTCCATAGTATCCTCTTTGATTACCAGCTCTTGTAAATATTATAGCCGGTGATAGAAAATTCGGTCTTTCCCGAACCTACGAGCTTTACGGCCGCCACGCCCTTGAGCGGGATCTCGGTAGTATCTGCGGTATCTATAAGATTCATGTCATAGTCGTACAGTTCGACCGTTGTTCCTTCCGAAACATGTAGGATCAGGTTGGATGTGTCTTCACCTTTATACTCTCTCAGATAAAACTCCGCAGGAGCAATATTGACGGTCAGGTTGTTGTATTTCGTAATATCCAAATGCCCTATCTTTGTATAATTGCTGAACCGCGTGAAATCGGGATAGATCGTATATTCCGCAGCCTTTGAAAGATCGTTCGCAGAGTTCCAGTAATTGCCGACATCAAATCTTCCGTATTCGTTTTTCTTCATCCACGAATAGAAATTATTGAAAACCCTCTTGCCGTAGGTCTTCTGTATAGCCTGCACGGTAATATCATTGAGCTGCTCTGTCGAAAGCTCGTCCGGAATATGCAGACCCTCTGCCTTCGCTTTGGCAAACGCCAGTTTATTATATGTCTCGATCCATGAATTGTATTCACCGAACTTTTTATCCAGATATCCCATGAACCTGTACGCCAGCGAAGAAACGCCGTTACTGCTGATATCAAACGTCTCATCGTAATGACCGATCCAGTATTCAACGGACTGCTGGTAAGCCATACCGTATTTCAGTTCAAAATTATTGTTCAAATGGTAAATATCTCCGGCAACAGCGGCCAGATCCGGATCGTTGTCCAAAAGGTACTCGAGGGTTTTAAGATGTGTGTAGCATCTGAATCCTCCGCCCAGGAAATAACCCATATAGCAGCCTGAAAATTCGCGGCAGAATACATTTGCGAGAAATCCCGTAAAAGTATACCCGTCAGCGACAAAGAGATCCGAAGGTGCGATCCACATTCTCCCCTCCGATGATCCAAAATGCCCCTGGCTTTCGTACAGGGGATCCGCTTTGCTGTCTCTGGAAACATAGACCCTGATCTTTCCGGTGCGATACTTTGCATCCTTTATCGATCTTCCGGATGCATTCTCCATCGCGCTAAATATTCCGTCGGCTTTTTCTGCCAGGTTGGGGCAGACATAAATATTGGGGTCGATCTCGAAAACGAAGTATTTTGTCTCGATAACCGTAAGCTCGTCGGTTATATAGCCTACATCGATCTTTTCGATCCCGCCTTCAGTATTATCGCCGTCCTTTACTGTAACCGTAACTGTCTTGCTGTACTTGCCCCAGACAGTCTTCTTGCCTGATTTCAGGTACGAACGGACCATGAATGAATACTCACCGGGAGCCAGGTGCTTTGCAGTATAGGTTCTTACCTCGCTGCCGTCCTTTTTAAGAGTCGCCAGCTTAACGAAGCCGTCTCCTTCGGGCTTTTCGACAAGAATCTTATAACCCTGTGCATTCGCGGTTTTATCGATCGTGATCGTTACGCTTGTTCCGTCATCGTTGACCTTTGCGGAAATCTTCGCCTTTCCGGGCTTGGCAGTTGCTGCGCTTACCTTTTCGACACCGCTCCCCGAAACGATACCGAGAACCATTACAGCGGTCAACAGCAGCGTCATCAGCCTTCTGAACAAATTGTTTCTCATAACTTCCTCCCACATATAAATATTTTAATGATATACATAATCGTAAATATGATATCCCGTGATGTTAAATACGGTCTCGCCCTTCCCGACGAGCTTTACGGACGCGACGCCGGTGAGAGGTATCTTCTCGGACTGTACGGTGTCGATGAGTTTTCCGTCGGCATCGTAGAGCTCAACGGTCGTACCGGCCGACACGTTAAGTATCAGGGCCGATGTGTCCTCGCCCTTGTATTCCCTCAGGTAAAACTCGGCCGGAGCGATGAAGACCGTGAGGTCGCTGTATTCGGTCATTTCGCCGCCCGGAAGCTTTGTTTTGTTCTCTGCCCAATAGTAGAACGGATAGACCGTATACGCGGAAACTGAGGCAAACGCGTTGCATCTGTCGTAATAATCGTCCGCGTCGAATCTGCCGTACTCGTTCGAGCGCATCCAGGAATAGAAACCGTCGAGGACAGTGTCTCCGTATGTCGTCTTAAGAGCCCTGATCGCCAGGTTCGCGACAGTCTTGTCCGTGAGGCCTTCTTCGGGATCGTACTCCGGAAGACTGATCTTCGCGGTATACAGACCATCGTATGTCTCAAACCAGGAAGTATAGTCTCCGAAGCTCTCATCGAGATACCCCATCAGCCTGAAACCCAGCCCGTAAGCCCCGTTTCCGCAGAAATCATAAGCCTCGTCCGCATGCTTCATCCAGTACTCGACCGATCTGTCGTACATGACCTCATAGTCTTCGAGCATCATATTGTATTTGACCAGGTCGGGAGAACACAGTATCGCGCCCAGATCCGGATCGTGCTCCGCCAGATACTCCGCCGCAAGCATCTCGGTATATGTCGCAAAGCCTTCATCCATTACGGTCCCCGCAAAACCGCCGGTAAACTCCCGGTTAAAAGCGTGTCCGAGCTCATGCGCGAAAGCATAGCCGCTCTCCACGAACAGGTCCGAAGGCGCTATCCAGATCTCATCGTCGCTGCCGCCCGTAGGCCCGGAATTCTCCGCAGCGGTATCCTGCGCCTCATATCTCGAGACATGAACCGTGATCTTATAATCATGATATTTGCCGTCCATAACCCGCAGGCCGGTCACCGCTTCCATCGCTCGGAATATACCGTCGGCCTTGGCTGCGAGCTGCGGGACAACATAGATACCGGGGTCAATATCAAATATCAGGTATTCGGTCTCTATCGTTGTTTTTGCCTTAGTGATATATCCTACATCCGTCGCGGCGTTCGGCGCATACGAAGCCGCGCCTACGGTGAGTGCCGCGGTTTTGCTGTATTTGCCCCATACGGTCTTGCTGTTTTTTTTTGAATAGGCGCGTACCTTGAACACGTACTCTCCCGCCGACAGCTTTTTCGCGGTATATGTCCTTTTTTCGGTCCCGTCCTGTTTTAAGGTCTTAAGCTTTACAAATTTGTCCGAGCCGGGCTTTTTGACCATGATCTTATAGCCTGCGGCATTTTTCGTTTTTGCTATCGAGAGCGTAACGCTCTTTCCGTCGGCGCCTGCCGAAACTGTAAGCTTTGCCCTGGAGGGCTTTGCCGCGGTGTCGGCCTTTGCGGGTAAGGCATCGCCGAACAGCCCTGCGGCAAATACTGTCGCCAGCAGTATGGTTATTAACTTTTTAAAGATGCTGTTTCTCATGCCTCTCTCCGTGGTAGATCGATCACTGTCCGTATCTCGCGGATTTCTTCGAAATTCGCTCTATCTTTTATATTTTATCATATCCTTAAAAGTGATACAATAAATACATATTTAAACACTGTATTGGGGGTAAACGTTACTATGAGAACACTGCTGAAAAACGGAAAGATCTACGACGGTACGGGGAATGAGGCTTTTACCGGCGATATACTGATCGAGGGCGATAAGATCGTAAAGGTCGCTCCCACGGTTGCCGACGGTGCCGACAGGATCATCGATCTGACCGGAAAATCCGTATCTTCGGGCTTTATCGACGGACATTCGCACAATGACTGGTTCGCGATCAAAAATGACGCTCTGCCGTACTTCGAT
Source organism: Lachnospiraceae bacterium (assembly GCA_016288005.1). GTDB lineage: Bacteria > Bacillota > Clostridia > Lachnospirales > Lachnospiraceae > RUG11977. The sequence continues at coordinate 111,300 of JAEEXY010000001.1, read as the reverse complement.
CCTTTCATCCGCCAGGGCATGACGACATTTATCGCGGGAAACTGCGGCATCTCGGAGATCGGATTTGACAAAGACTGTGAATACAAGGACAAGATAGGCGGAGGGCTCTTCGGCTTCAGGAACACAAAGGGCGAATACGGCGATATCGATTCATACGCAGATGCAACTGACCGCAAAATGCCCTGCAACATGGCCGTTCTCGTGGGCCACTGCTCCGCCAGGGCCGCAGTCAGCGGATATTCCAACAGAAAACTGACTCCCGATGAAGAGACACGGATGCTCTCTATCATCGAGGAAAACCTTAAGCAGGGCGCGGCCGGGGTTTCCTTAGGCCTCATGTACGAACCCGGCCTCTATTCGGATACGGAGGAGCTTAAAAAAGTCGCCGCTCTCTGCCTCAAATACGACAAACCGCTCACGGTCCATCCCAGAGCCAACTCCGCCGTCTCGATGGCTTACCCCGAACTGCTCGGACGCTCGCATCTGCTGCGGGCCGTTGATGAACTGGTCGAGATTGCAAAAGGCACAAAGCTTAAGCTCCAGTACTCTCACGCCATCTTCGTCGGAAAGCGGTCGCTCAAAGACAAGGACGAGTTTGTCCGTATCATGGCCGATCTCAGAAAAGCCGGCGTAGACGCGATGTTCGACATCTACAACGAATGCCTCGGAGTCTCCGTTATCACCGTTATCCTGCCCACCTGGTATCAGGGCATGAGCAAAGAAGAACGCAAAAAGCCTCTTAACAGATTAAAGCTTTCCGCTCTTATCAAGGCTTCGAGCCTGCTCCTCGGCTTCGGCTTCAACGATATCGAGATCGCCTATATCGGTCCCGGCCATGAGAAATACGAGGGCAAAACCGTACACCGGATAGCAAAGGAAGAAGGCATGTCCGATCTTAACGCATACCTGATGCTCTGTGAAAAAAGCAATTTCTGCGGCCGCGTGAATATGGGTCCCTATTCCACTCCCGCGATCATCAGTGAGTTCGAGAAAAACGAGCATTGCCTGTACATGACCGACGGATGGGTCGAGGAACACGGCATACAGAATCCCGTGATCTACGACTGCTATCCCAAGTTCATCCGCGATTCCCTGCTGGGCACGGGCTGTTCGATGCCGATGACCGTCCGCAAGATGACCGGCGCGATCGCCGACAGGTTCGCGCTTTGTGACAGAGGTTATCTGAAAGAGGGATACTTCGCGGATATCACCGTATTTGACGAGTCCGCGATCAAAGCCGCGACGCCCGATCAGGGCAGGCCTTTCGGCATAGACAAGGTATTCGTCAACGGAGAACTCGTACTCGATGACGGCAGACTCGACACAGACGCTCTAAAGAGCACCGGAAGGCTGCTGAAGGTCTGATCAGTGTATTCACAAGAATTCAGAGAGGAGCCACACCATGACAAAGAAAAAGATCGGAACGATCGGTGATATCCTGATGTACGCGCTTCTGCTCGCGCAGATGCTCTATATCTTCATCGGCAACAATGTTCATGAGATACTCGGCATCGCATTCTTTGTATGCCTGACCGGGCACATCATCCTCAAGGGCTGGTGGTTTAAGACACTTTTCAAAAAAGAAAAAACCTCCCTCAGGAGGTTCTTTGATGCCATCACATGCCTGCTGATGCTGACGATCATCGTTCTGATGCTCAGCAGCATGGGTGTTTCGAGGTTTATCTTCCCCAATGTGCGTTTCATGGGCAGCGCCGCGCTGCACAGGTATCTGGCCACCGCGGTCCTGACTCTCGGCGTACTGCACGGCGGCCTGCATTTCATCATGCGCGCAAAGAAACCCGCGAGGGCATGGATCATCGTTATCGCGCTGTGCGCCGCCGCATTCTCGATCGGCATATTTGCGGTTCCTTATCTTAACCGTCATTTCAGGTCGGTAGATATAGTACGCTCCGAAAAGTTAAACGGCGACCGGGTGAACTGGTCCGGCACCAAGCCTATGGTCGTTTACTTTACGCGCCTCGGCAATACCGATTTCGAGCCCGATGTCGACGCGGTCTCGGGCGCATCGCTGCTCACCTCCGACGGCGGGCTGACCGGCAGCAACGAACTGCTCGCGGACATGGCCGGCAGTATCCTCTCCTGCGAACCTGTTGCCATAACGCTTACCGGCAAAAAGTATCCGTCCTCATATAACGCGACGATCGCTGTCGCGGGCGACGAGCTGCGGGCACAGGCACGTCCCGCGATCGAGCAGGTTGACGTGACAGGCACCGATTCCATAATCCTGATATACCCGCTCTGGTGGGGTTCGATCCCGATGCCCGTTGCGACCTTCCTTGAGCAGAATGACTTTACCGGCAAAACGATCTATCTGATCGCCTCACAGGGAAGCAGCGGCTACGGACGCACCGTATCCGAGGTGGAATCGCTCTGCCCGGGCGCTTCGGTCATCCCCGGCACGAGCATTTACTGCGAGGATATCCCCGATGCAAGACCGGTCCTTTATGACCTTATAAAGAAATGGAACAGCGGACAGTGATCATTTCTTCCTGTTCTCATAGTCCTCGAGTGCCGATTTGATGGCCTCTTCCGCAAGAACCGAACAGTGCATCTTATAATCCGGCAGTCCGTCGAGCGCCTCAGCAACGGCCTTGTTCGTCAGCTTCATGGCTTCGCTCACGGGCTGCCCTTTTATCATCTCGGTAGCCATCGAGCTCGACGCGATCGCGCTGCCGCAGCCGAAGGTCTCGAATTTAACGTCCTTGATCACATCGTCCTCTATCTTCAGGTACATCTTCATGATGTCACCGCACTTTGCGTTGCCGACCTCTCCTATGCCGTCAGCGTCCTCGATAACGCCCACATTTCTGGGATTTCTGAAATGATCCATAACTTTTTCGCTGTATAATGCCATTTTTCTGCCTCCGTATCATTCGATAAAATATGCCGGCTCACAGTATAAACTGCTTTTTGCCCGAAACGAGGTCTCTCCAGATCGGCGAGAAGCCTCTTAAATACTCAACGACTTCGCCCACGGACCTGATGATGTGATCGCAGTCCTCATCGGTAATATCTTCACCGATCGAGAGCCTGAGCGACCCGTGCGCCACATCGTGCACCCTGCCGATCGCCAAGAGCACGTGGCTCGGATCGAGTGACCCCGATGTGCAGGCGCTGCCCGACGAGGCTTCGATGCCCTTATCGTCCAGCAGCAGGAGCAGGGATTCTCCTTCGATGCCCTCAAAGCAGAAATTAACGTTGCCCGGGAGTCTGTTATGCTCATCTCCGTTGATCGCGGAATGAGGGATTGCCTTAAGACCGGCGATCAGCTTATTGCGCGCCGCGGTCAGTTTTCCTGCATTTTCCTGCATATTAGCTGCCGCTTCCTTGAGTGCCGCAGCCATCGCCGCGATACCCGGGACATTCTCGGTACCCGCGCGCTTACCGCGTTCCTGCGCGCCGCCGTTGATCAGGTTTTCTACCCTGATTCCCTTTTTCACATAGAGGAAACCGACGCCCTTGGGACCGTGGAACTTATGCGCCGACGACGAGAGCATGTCGATGTTGTCATCCTCAACGTTAACCGGAATATGTCCGATCGCCTGAACGGCGTCTGTATGGAACAGTACCTTTTTCTCGCGGCAGATCGCGCCGATCTCGCGGATGGGCTGGATAGTGCCGATCTCGTTGTTCGCGTACATGATCGTAACCAGGCAGGTATCCTCACGTATCGCGTCCCTCACCTCTTCGGGGCGAACGATGCCGTTCTCATGGACATCAACGAGTGTTATCTCAAATCCGTCCTTTTTAAGCTTATCGAGCGTATGGAGCACCGCATGATGCTCAAAGGCCGATGATACAATGTGCTTTTTGCCGTTCTTCACGCCTATGGCAGCTGCCGAAAGAATAGCCTGGTTGTCCGCCTCGCTGCCGCCCGAAGTAAATATGATCTCACGCGGCTGCGCGCCGATCACTGCGGCCACATCCTCTCTCGCCTGCTCAAGGACCTCCTTTGCGGTCTGTCCGATACTGTACAGGCTCGAAGGATTGCCGAACGTCTCCTTCATCAGCCGTGTCATGGTCTCTATCGCCGCGTCGCTCATTCTGGTCGTTGCGGCATTGTCTGCATAGATCAAATCAATAATCTCCTTTCATTTCAGGCACTCGCCGTTTGCTTTCGGCAACTCTGCCTGCCTTTTACCTTGGTATATTTTAAATCCCTTTTACCCACTATGTCAATAGGTTTTTAAAGTCATAAAAAATTAAATATTTATATCCTGACAAAAAGGACCCTCTTTCAAGGGTCCTCTCGTATTATCCGCATATGTTTATTTCCTGATCATCCGGGCGTAGAAAAAGCCGTCCGCGCCGTTCTCTCCGGGAAGGAGCTGTTTCGACAATGCGCATTCAAAACCCTTCGCCGCGATGTATCCGACATTATCCTCGTTCTCCGCGCGGTTCACCGTACAGGTGCTGAACAGCAGCTGACCGCCGGTTTTCACGTATCTCACCGCATTGTCGAGAATGCTCCGCTGCAGTATGACCAGCTCATTTTGTCCCTCGGGCGTCATGTTATATTTAATGTCCGGTTTTCGTCCGATGATACCGAGTCCCGAGCACGGCACATCGGCGATCACTATGTCAAAAGCGTTTTCGAAATCGGGAACAAATACGGTCGCATCGCTCACGGCTGTCCGGATGTTCGTAAATCCGCTCCTGACGATGTTCTCATCGATCATGCGTACCTTCTGCTCCGAAATGTCGCAGGCAATGACCTGTCCGCCGTCCGAAGCCCCTGTTCCCGCCGTCTCTTTTTCCGCAGCTTCGGGACCGAGTGTTCCTGCAGTCCCTTTTTCCGCAGCTTGGACTCCGGCTCTTTTCGCCGCCGTCAGCCTGTCAGCAATATTCAGGCTCTTGCCTCCCGGAGCTGCGCACATGTCGAGCACGCGCTCGTCTCCGCGGATCTCGGCGATCTCGCCTGCGATTACAGAGCTCATATCCTGCACCGAAAAAAGTCCGTCCCTAAACTCAGGTATGCTGTTTAAGGATGAATAACCGGTTATCGACATACAGCGTTCGATCCCGGTCCTCTGCACATCTATCCCGCGTTCGGTAAGCCGCTCGCAGAGCCCGTCCGGCGATATTCTCGATGAATTGCAGCGGATATATGTCTTTGATGGCGTCAGGTAATGCTCAAAGGCCCTGACGGCTGCTTCGATGCCGTAATTATCACAAAAATACCTCACTATCCATTCGGGAACCGAATAATACAGGCTCAGACGTACTGTGTCGTCTTTGATGCCCGACAGATCGGTGAGTATGTCTTTCTGCCTCGCGATATTGCGCAGCACGCCGTTTACAAAACCGCTGAGGTTTACAAGCCCGCGCTTTTTGGCGAGCTTAACGGATTCGTTGCAGGCCGCTGAGTCCGGTACATTCATGTAGATCAGCTGATATGCGCCCATCCGGATGATGTTCCTGACCACGGGCTTCATCTTTGCCGTCTTCGTCTTCGAAACGGCGTCGATCACATGATCGAGCATCATTTTACGCTCGACAACTCCCATTACCAGGCGCTTTACGAAGCTCCTGTCCTGATCGGACATGCCGGATCCGGCATCAAGATGGTCCGCTATAACTAGATGCGAGGGCCTGTGCTCTTCGAGAACATCAACGATCATGTTGAGACAGTCGTTTCTGATATCCGCCATATCACAGGCCCTCCGTTATCCGTATTAATACATGTCAAAACCGTTTCAGCTTATCTCGTCGGCCTTTTTGCCGCATACCATGCCTTCTTCGAGCTTATAGCCTCTTAAGAAATCTCCTGCCGCCATGCGTTTTTTGCCCTCGAGCTGAACTTCGAGGAGTTCGAGGCACCCGTCCGCGGTCTCGATATAGAGACCGGCACCGTAAGTAAATATCCTGCCCGGCGTTCTTTCTGCCGTCGCGCCGCAGCATGAAGGCTCACAGCTGCCGGCATTGCCCGGCTCTGCAGGGGTGGTTACACATCCGTCCGGGATCACCGCCTTCCAGATCTTCAGCATCTTGCCGTTTATGAAGGTATAGGCACCGGGCCAGGGTATCAGGCCTCTGATCAGCCTCTCGAGATATTCGGTCTTATTGTTGAAATCGAGTTCTCCCATGCTCTTTTTGATCATGCCGACATAGGTCGCCTCGTCATTGTTCTGGGGAACGGGATGCGCGGTACCCGCCTCGATCCGGTCCATAGCCTCGAGAAGAGTCGGACCTCCGAGCTCCATCAGCCTGTCATGCAGACTGCCCGCGGTCTCATCCGGTGCCAGCTCGAGCTTGCGAGTCAGGATCATGTCTCCGGTGTCCAGTCCCTTTTCCATGTACATGATCGTAATGCCGGTCTCCTTTTCGCCGTTGATAACGGCCCACTGAATAGGCGACGCGCCGCGGTATTTCGGGAGCAGCGAAGCATGCACGTTGATGCAGCGGTACCTGGGGAGATTAAGTATATTCTCACGCAGAATCTGGCCGTACGCAGCCACGACGATAATGTCGGGATCCAGCTGTCGTATAGATTCTACAAATGTCTCATCGGATGCCTTTTCAGGCTGAAAAACAGGTATTTCATGCTCGATCGCAACCTTTTTCACATCCGAGAATATGATCTCGTTTCCTCTCGAATTGGGTTTGTCGGGCTGTGTTACGACACCTACCACCTCATGTCTCGAGGCTATCAGTGTTTTTAAAATGCCCGCAGCGATCTCGGGCGTACCCATAAATACTACACGCATAGAAGGCTCCTTTCATGCCGCAAACAGATGATAAAACAGAGCGCCGTATAACCGGCCGGCACTTTATTCGCCTTCGTCCGCGTTCTCCTCCGCGGACATCAGGTCGCCCTCTACCTTGCTCGTGTAGAGCACTCCCTCGAGATGATCGAGTTCATGCTGTACGGCACGCGCAAGCAGCTCCGTGCCTTCGAGCTCAAAGGGCTGCATATCGATATCGAGCGCCTTAACCTTAACATGGTTGGCGCGTGTTACGACTCCCGATTTGCCGGGCACAGAAAGACAGCCCTCGGGACCGGTCTGCTCGCCGTCAGCCTCGGTGATCACGGGATTGATCAGAACGATGGGCGAATCGCCCTCCTCCGAAACATCGATGACCACGATGCGCTTTAAAACGCCGACCTGCGGAGCCGCAAGACCTACGCCGTTAGCCTCGTACATAGTGTCTATCATGTCTTCGATGAGCTCCCTGTTGCGGGCGGTCATCTCTGTAACCTCTTTGCATTTCTTGTTAAGGATCGGATCTCCTTCTTTTCTGATGTTCCTCAGTGCCATGTACAGTACCTCCGTTGAAATTAAACTGCAGCGCAGCCGATTCCGGCAGCTCGTCGCCGTATTGCGCCAGCAGGTCTTTTATATTGATCAGCAATGAATAGTCCACTGCCTTAATATAGATTATCTTGCGGTAAATGTCACGCGCCTTTGCTAGAGGCGCATCGGCGGGACCTATGAGCCTCGCCTGTAAAGCATTTTCCTTTACAGCGTTTTTCCCGAGGTAAGCATCGGTCCTTTCCCTGACCTGCTCCGATATTCTCGCCGCTTCCTCCTCCGTCGTGGAAAGGATCAGCACCGAGAGCATGCATCTGGCCGGAGGATAGTTCATGACCTTCCTGAAGCTGTATTCCTCCTCGTAAAAGCCTACGTAGTCCGCCTTTGCGGCATGCTCTATACAATAGTTTTCCGGATTATAGGTCTGGATCACAACGTCGCCGGCGAGCTCACCTCTGCCCGCGCGCCCCGATGCCTGGGTCAGCAGCTGGAACGTGCGCTCTCCCGCCCTGAAATCCGGCGCGAACAGCGACATATCGGCCATCAGTATGCCTACCAGCGTGCATTTGTGGAAATCATGTCCCTTAACTATCATCTGCGTGCCGATGAGAATATCAGCCTCTTCGTTCGCAAATGCCGACAGGATGCGCTCATAGCTGTCCTTTGACGCCGTCGTGTCGGCGTCCATCCTGAGTATGCGCGCCGAAGGATACAGGTCTTTAAGTTTCTCCTCGACCTTCTGAGTGCCCAGACCCAGCGAAGAAATATACGCGGAGCCGCATTTCGGACATTTATCGGGCTTGGGCTCGGTATGCCCGCAGTAATGGCAGACCATATTGCCGGTGTTGTGCAAAGTCATCGATATATCGCAGTGAGGACATTTTATCACATGTCCGCAGCTTCTGCACGAAACAGAACCGGAATATCCCCTGCGGTTTAGGAACAGCATGGTCTGTTCTTTCCTGTTCAGTCTGTCCTCGATCAGTTCGCGAAGGACCCTCGAGAAAACCGTACGGTTCCCGGCCCTTAATTCCTCCCTCATATCCGCGACATGCACGGTCGGCATCAGCGCGCCGCCCGCGCGCGAATCGAGCGTAAACAGCCTGATAAGCCCTGCCCGGGCCATGGTGTAGGCCTCGAGCGAAGGTGTGGCGGAGCCGAGTATAACGGGCGCATTTTCGTCCTCTCCGCGCTTAAAAGCGACCTCTCTCGCATGATACGCAGGCACGTTCTCAGCCTTGTAGCTGCCCTCGTGCTCCTCATCTATGATGATCAGTCCGAGTCTCTCAAAAGGCGTAAAAAGCGCCGATCTCGGGCCTATGACAATATCTGTCTCTCCCCGTTTTGCCCTGAGGTACTGGTCGTAGCGCTCACCTGCGGAAAGCTTTGAATTCATCACAGATATACGGTCGCCGAAGCGCATGTAGAAGCGCTTTACGGTCTGGTAAGTCAGCGCGATCTCGGGGATCAGCATGATAACCTGCCGTCCGTTTTCTATCACGTGCTCTATGATGTCGAGATAGATCTCTGTCTTGCCGCTGCCGGTAACGCCGTGGATCAGGTAATCGCGCCTGTTCCCCGCGTCGATATCTGCCCTGATCTCGTCCGCTATCGCCTGCTGCGCCGTATTCAGCTTATTTTTAACGAAGCCCGAGCGGTCTATGTCCGAAAACGGATTGCGGTAGACGACCTCCGATCTGATCCTGACAACATGGTCGGATTCAAATTTGGCAATAACATTTGCCGCGATATTGAGCTTCGAAACCGTCAGCGAATAATCAAGCCTGCCGGCCTCGATCAGTTCGCGCAGGAACCTCTCTTTTGCCGTATGGTGCTTTCTTACGGCCTCCGCGAGCAGCGAGGAAAGCTCCTCACGTGACGCTATCGGCTCGATAGTGCGCACCGCCAGCTGCTTTATCTTTTTTGACGACGGGATGACTGTTTTTAAAGCCTGGTTCATGGTCCCGCCGAAACGGTCCTTTATCCACCATGCGAGGCTTATCATCCGCCCGTCCACGGGATTTATCTTTGCCGCTACGCCTGTGACCGGCTTGATCCTCGACGGATCGATCTGCGGTTTTTCCGAAAGCTCGATCACATATCCGTTGATCGTACGGCTGCCGAACGGTATAACTACCGGGCACCCGGGCCTGATCTTATCGGCGAGTGTCTCCGGCACCAGATACTGATAGGGCTTGTCGACGTTTTCCGACGAAATGTTCACTATAACATCAGCGTACAAAATGCCCTCCTCCAAAACCGGCTCAGACGTAGCCTCTTTCCGCCATGAGGCGCGAAACCGCGTCCGCAACGAGTTCTCTCTCATCCATGTGGTATCTGACGCCCTCGATCTCCTGATAATCCTCCTGACCCTTTCCGGCCAGAACGATCATGTCGCCGTCCTTAGCGTCCCTGATCACCGTGTAAATGGCCTCTTTGCGGTCGGGCACCACGATATACTCACCGTCAGCGCGTTTCACTCCCACGAGTATATCGTCGATAATGTCGAGCGGCTTTTCAAATCTGGGATTATCCGAGGTAACTACGGTCAGATCGGCGAGTCTCGATGATACCTCACCCATCTCGAAGCGTCTTTCCTTATCCCTGTTTCCTCCGCAGCCGAACAGGCATACGAGCCTGCCGGGCTTATGCTCGCGAAGTGTCGAGAGCAGGCTGTTCAAAGCCATGGAATTATGCGCGTAATCGATCATGATCGCGAAACGGTCACTGATCTTCAGCGTCTCGAGCCTGCCTCTTACCTTAGTCTCGTACAGAGCCTCGGCTGCCTTACCGTAGAGGTCCTTTAAGAGGGCCTCGTCGCCGTCCGCGTCTTTTTTAAGGATCCTGCTGCAGACAGCGAAAGCGCCGAGTGAATTGTTGACATTAAACCTGCCGGGCGTGGACAGCGTGATCTTCAGTCTGTCGCTGTCAAATACCGCATCGTACGCAATGCCGATGTCACCGCCGCTGCCGATCAGCTCGATATTCTCAGCACGGAAATCACAGGTCTCTCCGTAGCCGAACGAAACTGCCTGCCCGAATACTGGAGGGATCGTAGCGGGGAAATCTGCGGGAGCCTCAGCCTTGCAGCGTACCACCGCGTCAAAATGGGGATCGTCCGAATTGCCGAACGCCATGCCGCACTGCCTGAAAAGCAGGCTCTTGCAGTACATGTACTCCTCAAAACTCGCGTGCTCGTTGGGTCCGATATGATCCGACTCAAGATTGGTGAACAATGCGTAATCGTAAACGATGCCGGCCACACGGCTCTGTTTCATGGCCTGTGAGCTGACCTCCATTACAAGGCTGTCGCAGCCCTCATCCACCATCTGCGCGAGGAACGACTGCACGGTATAGGGATCCGGCGTCGTATTGTGCGTCTCATAGACCTTGTCTCCTATGCCCACTCCGATAGTGCCCATAATGCCGGTCTTATGCCCGCATTTCTGCAGGATGTTGCGGATCATGTAGGCGCTGGTGGACTTGCCCTTTGTACCCGTGAGGGCGATGGTCGTGAGTTTCCTGGCCGGATGTCCGAACCATGCAGCCGAAAGCAGCGACATCGCGGCCCTCGTATCGGGCACCCTGATAACCGTAGCCCCCGATACAGGTTCGGTCTCACGCTCGGTAACGATCACCGAAGCACCGTTTCCGGCTATCTCGGCAACCTTGTCGTGTGAATCGAAATTGGCGCCCTTAATGCAGACAAACATGCAGTTTTCAACTACTTTCCTGTTGTCGTTGATGAGCGCGGTGATCTCCGTGTCTTCGACTCCGGGAATCTTATTTACATAGTCAAAACGCAGTCCGTCAAGAAGCTGCTTGCATTTCATAGCAATATCCTCACAATCTAATGCGGTCCCGTCTCCTAAAGGTGACAGGGCCGCAGATCATTATCGTTATTCGCGAACCGTCTTACGATCACAGACGTCTGTAAAGGTCCTCGTACTGACGGGCCGAATTGTTCCAGGAGAAATCCTGTGCCATAGCTCTGTCGATCAGTTTGTTCCATTCACGCTTGCGGTCCATGAAAATGTGCTTTGCGTAATTGATCGTAGCAAGCATCTCGTGCGCGTTGTAGTTTGAGAAGCTGAAGCCCGTACCGGTGTTGCCGTACTCGTCGTAGGGATAAACGGTGTCCTTAAGTCCTCCGGTCTCACGCACGATCGGCAGCGTGCCGTAACGAAGGCTCATGAGCTGGCTGAGTCCGCAGGGCTCGAACAGCGACGGCATCAGATACGCGTCGCAGCTCGCGTACAGCTTATGCGCGCGGTCGTTGGAATAGTAAATATTGGCCGAAACCCTGTCCGGATATTTCCATGCGAAATGCCTGAACAGGTTCTCGTACTTGGGGTCTCCCGTACCGAGCACAACAAGCTGCGTATCCTCGGCGCAGATCTGCTCGATAACGCAGTCCACGAGATCCAGACCCTTCTGGTCGGTCAGGCGCGAACAGATACCGATCATGAACTTTCGGTCGTCGACCGTCAGGCCGAGCTCCTTCTGGAACTCACGCTTGTTCTTTACCTTTTCCTTTCGGAAGTCCATCGCGGAATACTGCTTGAAGATATAGGGATCGGTCTCCGGATTGTATTCGTCGTAATCGAGGCCGTTCACGATACCGCAGAGAGAGTTCGCTCTCGCGTTCATCAGGCCGTCGAGACCCTCTCCGTAGAACGAATTCTTGATCTCCTCGGCATAGGTCTTGCTGACCGTCGTAACATAGTCGGCATAAACGATGCCGGCCTTAAGATAGTTTGCGTCGCCGTAAGCTTCGATCTTGTCCGAAGTGAAGTAATACTCCGAAAGTCCCGTGATATCCATTACCTGCTTTTTGTTCCAGATACCCTGGAACTTGAGGTTATGGATGGTCATGATCGTCTTGATGCCCCAGTAGAACTCGTTCGCCTGGAAGGTATCATGCAGATAAACGGGAACCAGACCTGTCTGCCAGTCGTTGCAGTGGATGATGTCGGGCCTGAACGGGATGATAGGCAGCGCGGAAAGCGCGGCTCTGCAGAAAAACGCGAACTTCTCGACGTCCTCGTAGATCTGTCCGTACGGAGCGTATCCCTGGAAATAGAACTCATTGTCGATGAAGTAGAACTTAACGCCCTGATACTCCATCTCAAGAATGCCCACATACTGCTGACGCCATGCGAGCTCCATGTAGAAATGGTTCAGATACTTCATCTGGGACTTGTATTCGTCCTTGATACAGGCATACTTGGGGATGATGACCCTCACGTCGAACTCGTCCTTGTTCAGATACTTCGGCAGAGAGCCGATAACGTCCGCCAGACCGCCCGTTTTGATAAAGGGAACACATTCGGATGCGATAAACAGAATATTTTTCATACTTTTCACCAGCTGTAATTATATTTTAATGTTGTTTGCCTTACGGATCTCAGTTTTACGGGCCGCAGCGTCATTCCTGATGTCTGCCGCAGCCTCGAGCACGCTTTCGGAAGGGTTCTCGCCTCCCAGTATCCGTCCGAGCTCATTAAGTATACCCGACTCGTCAAGTATGTCAACACTGACTTTCGTCGAATCGTCGAAAGCGCTCTTTGTAACGCAGAAATGCGAATCGGCCATCGCTGCGATCTGCGGAAGATGCGTGATGCAGATGACCTGATGCTCTTCGGCTATCGCGCAGAGCTTGTCCGCGACCTTCTGCGCGGTGATGCCGCTGATACCGGTATCGATCTCATCAAATATCAGCGTCCCAATGGTCTCGCGTCTGGCAAATACCGACTTGATCGCGAGCATGATGCGGCTCATCTCACCGCCCGAGGCTATCTTATTCAGGCTCCTGGGCTCCTCGCCGGGGTTCAGCGAGATTAGGAACTCGGCGCGGTCCATACCGTCCGCGTGCAGCTCCTCCCTCTCGGTAAAGCTGATATCAAAGACAACTTTGTTGAAATTGAGCTCTTTTAAGGCCTCGGTGATCTGGTCCTTGAGCACCGCCGCGGTCTGTTTCCGAAGCTTCGAGAGCTCCAGGCTGTGCTGCCTGCACTTTGCTCCTGCGGCCTCCAGCCTCTTTTCGAGACCGTCGACATAGGACTCAAACTCGGTCAGTTTCGCGAGCCTTTCTTTGTTCGAATCGCAAAAGGCATATATGTCATCGACCGTGCTGCCGAATTTGTGCTTCAGCCGCGCGATCAGGTCAAGACGCTCATCGACCTCGTTCAGGCGCTCGCCGCTCTCTGGCATGGCGCCCAGATAATCCTCCATTTCGCGGTAAACATCGCTCACGCGCGAATCTATCTCACTCAGCTCGTCGAGATATCCGGAAAGATTCTCATCGAGCTCTCCGACCCTGCCGAGGGCCTTTATCGCGGCGGAAAGCATGTCGCTCACGCCGTCGTCGTTATATAAATATCCGCATGCGCCGCCCAAAGCCTCTGTGATCAGCTCTGCGTTCGCGAGGACCTTTCTCTCTGCCTTAAGGCTCTCCTCCTCGCCCTCTTTGAGTTCGGCGCGCTCTATCTCATCGATCTCGGCCTTAAGCCTGTCTATCTCCCTCGCCCTGAGCGCGGGATCATTCTCAAGACCGTCCAACTCATCCCTGATCGAACTGTACTCAGCGTACTCCCCTGCGATCAGGTCCTTAAGTCCCGATGCCTCAGCCCCGAGCATCCTGTCTATGATCTCGAGATGCTTTGCGGTATCCGTAAGGCTCTGGTGCTCATTCTGTCCGTAGATATCGATGAGCTCGGCCGTTATGCTGCGCGCAGCCGCGGCGTTCATCGTCTCGCCGTTGATCCTTACTATGCTCTTTCCGTTTGTCATGAGCTTACGGGATATCACGATCTCGTCATCCGAAATATCGATCCCGAGCTCCTCTGCGGCCGCAGCCGCTCTCGCCCCGATCCCGGTGAAGGTCAGCTCCGCCAGGGCAAAATCGCATCCTGAACGGATCACCTCACGGGAAGTCCTCGCGCCTAAAGCCAGGTTCACGGCCCCGAGGAGAATGGATTTACCGGCACCGGTCTCACCCGTCAGAACGTTCAGGTTCCCCGCCAGTCCGATATCCGCCTCATCGATCAGCGCAAAATTCTTAACATGTACATTTGAAAGCATATGTCCTCCTGTACTCTCTCCGTTTAGAATTTTACCATAATCCGCGGCCATAAACAAGAATAAAACGAGCGGCCGGTACATATGCCGGCCGCCCTGTTCGGTCTTATCTGATAAACAGTATCCTGTTGATCGAGCAAAGGTTTCTGTTTGCGAAACTGTCCTTTATCCAGCTTGTTCTGCCGTGTTTTACAACGAAATAGACCGCGTGCGATCCGGTGATCGGCTTAAGCTTTATCTTCGTAACGCCATCGGCCTCCAAAATCTTTCCGCAGCCGATCTCCTCACCGTCCTCGCTGTCCAGGCGCACATGTATCTCGCCGGTCTGTCCGACTCCGAAGGTCTCGATGCATACGGAAACCGTACTGTTCGAATAGTCAACGCCGAAATCAAAGTATTTGAAACCGATCACGGCGCCGTCGCATATATTGACTATGGGACGGTTGAATATATCCTTTTCGGTGATGAAGCAGCCGCCCTTTAAAATGCATGCCTGCACGGGCTCAATGGGCCTGAACGGGTTAAGCGCCGTCTCAAAGCCTGCGGAGGACATCTCTGCGACCGTAAAAGTGCCGTCGGGCTTAAGCTCGAGCCTGTCGGCGCAGCCCTTTCGCGACATGATCGTATTGTTGGTCATCTTGTGATAGAAAACATACCACTGTCCGTCAACAAAAGCCACCGAACCGTGGTCATTGCCGCCGGGATAATCGACGCCGCTGTCTACGAGATATCCGCGGTACTCAAAGGGACCGTAAGGATTGTCCGCCGTCGCGTAAGCCAGTCTCGAACAGTGTCTCGGAGAATAGATGAGATAATATGTGCCGTTTATCTTTCTCGGTGAGCAGGCCTCAAAGAACTCGTGTGGAGTGCCCTTTTTAAGGATGTCCTTGCGGTAGCTGCCCGGTACGACGGTATGCATGTCCGACGGATCGAGCTCGAACATATACGAGTGCAGATAGCCGCAGTAAACATAGACCCTGCCGTCATCGTCCACGAGCACACCGGGATCGATCATGATCGGGAACTCCAGGTCGCGTATCGCGATCTCGAGATTCGTGCCGTTTTCCTCGGGGCGGCCTGTATTGGCGTCGAGTCTTTTATCGGTCTCGTTGATATCCTCAACGTATTTTTCGGGATGTGCCTTCAGCTCTGCAAGAGCCGCCGCGGCATCGTATTTGCCAATAGTCTTGAAAGGTCCCTCCGGACGGTCGCTCACCGCGATCGCGCCGACGGAGCCTACGATATACGCAAAAAGATAGTATTTCCCGTCCTTTTCCACCACATCGGGCGCAAACAGGGACTTGTCCGTCCAGTCGGTATCCGCCGCATGGTCCGCGTCTGCTCTGGTATGGAAACAGTCGCCGTGGCAGGTCCAGTTCGTCGGGTCACTGACCGGTGCCGACCAGACCTTGAGCCTGTAGTCACAGAAATCCTCACTGTCGGGCTTATCATGCGAGCCGTAGATATATACTCTGTCGCCGAAAACTCTGGGCTCTCCGTCGGGAATGTACTCCCATCCGGGTAAATAAGGGTTTGCCATATGTCCTCCTGTATGCTTTGCTCCGCAGCAGCTATGTTCTAAGTATTATCGTGTCTTTGGCTTTAACCGGTCAATTTGATGCCGGTTTAAAATTCTCCATATAGATCTTATTCGCAATGGGTGCGCTTCCGAAATCAGTGATGACCCAGCCGTCGAGTCCGCCGTATTCTTCGGAAAGCAGCCTCTCGTTAAGCTTTTTCGCGTGCAGGTAAGGATGTCCGAATGCCAGATCTCCGTTCGTTGAAAGGAAATTGACGTACAGCATGCGCCTGTCCTTTGACTGATGAGCGGCTTTGATGCCTTTCACAAACGCGTTCCATTTATCCTCGTTGTCATATTTAAAGCGGTCCTGAACGTTCAGCAGATACGGCCCGTTCCTGATGGAATCGATCGCGAGCTCCGTATCATCCCTGTTGTCCTGTTCTTTCCAGATATAGCTGATGCCGGATCTGTTCCCATACTGCATCGCGTCGGAATATCTCCTCATCAGTACCAGCCTGCCGCGTGCCTGACCGACCGTAGGCAGATTGTCCACGAGCAGCCAGCGTCTCGGATTGGCATCGATATAGGATCTGAGCAGAGTCTGAAAGTCTGAGATGCTTGCGTCTCCGTGGTCCTGCTTGACCGCAAATATTATGAATTCGGTCGGATTCTCCTCGAGGAATGCATAGCACTGATCGAGCACCGTATCGAGCATCAGATCGCCCGACCAGGGCATCAGGCCGTTCCTGCATACCGTCATGCCGTGCACAAGCCTTAAGCCGCCGTCGACAGCTTCGAGCCTGATATCGAGATATCTGAAGCCCTTTTCGAGCTGTTCCGCTATATCAAAGTCCTGACATCTCGAGAAGAAAGGAAGTGACGGTCTGTAGCTGGCGCTGTCATGCGTACCGGGAAGCACCACATCGCTGATATATTTGTCGTTGTCCAGTTTCTTCATCCAACGTGCGGAATCATCAACCGGAGTCTTATCCGCTTTTTCAAAAAGGGGTATCACCGTCAGAATGATCGCTATCGCGGCTGCGACAGCGATCAAGCCTAAGGGAATACCCGCCAAGATCTTAATGTTTCTTTTTACTGTATTATTCATCCCAGTTATGATATACGTTCTGCACGTCATCGTCCTCATCGAGCAGGTCGAGTGTGCGTGTGATCATCTTGATGTCGTTCTCGTCGGTAAGCTCAACCCATGTCTGGGGGATCATGGTAACCTCAGCCTCGAGCATGGGAATGTTCTGTGCCTCAAGTGCCTCTCTGACAGTCTCAAAATCATCGGGTGCGGTAATGATCTCGTACGAATCCTCTTCGTCTGCGAAATCTTCGGCGCCTGCGTCGAGAGCCATCATCATGAGCTCGTCGGCATCAGCCTCGTACTCTTCCTTATCGATGATGATGCGTCCCTTTTCATCGAACATGTAGCTTACACAGCCCTGTGTGCCTACATTGCCGTTGCCCTTTGTAAAAGCGTTGCGCACGTTGGCCGCGGTACGGTTCTTATTGTCGGTAAGCGCCACAACGATGATAGCTGTTCCGCTCGGACCGTAGCCCTCGTAAACAACCTTTTCGTAGTTAACGGATCCTACATCGCCGGCAGCCTTCTTGATGCTGCGCTCGATGGTATCGTTTGTCATGTTATTGGCCTTAGCCTTTGCAACAACAGCCTTAAGCCTGCTGTTATTGTTGACATCGGGACCGCCTTCCTTAACGGCTACGGCGATCTCACGGCCCAGCTGGGTAAATATACGACCCTTAGCGGCGTCGTTCTTTTCCTTTTTGTGTTTAATATTCGCGAATTTCGAATGTCCTGACATACTAAAAATAACCTCCTGAAAAAGTCCAAATAATTTTAGCATTATATTCGGTCTAAATCAAGAGGTAAAAACATATCAAATCTCTATTAATGCCCTGTCGGAGTTTTCGAGGACCATGCATCCGTCTCTCCTGACGACTGCGATGTCCTCTATGCGCACCCCGCCATAGTCCTTTATGTATATTCCGGGCTCGATGCTCACCACCATGCCGGCCTCGAGAACAGCGTCGCTTCCCTCGACGAGCCCTGTTCCTTCATGTATGTCGAGACCTATACCGTGGCCGAGATTATGCAGGAATGTGCCTTTAAACTCAGTCCCGTCTATAATGTTTCTCGCCATCGCGTCAGCTTCTTTTGATATAAGCCCTGCGGTGAGCCGCTCTCTTGCCGCTTTTTGCGCCTCATAAACGGTCTCGTATATCCTGCGCTGCTTATCGCTCGCATGACCGATGACGACGGTGCGGGTAAGATCGGAATGATATCCGTTGTAAGTGCAGCCGTAATCCATCGTAACGAAATCGCCCGCCTCAAGTTTTCTGTCTGTCGGCCAGTGATGCGGTTTTGAAGAATTGGGCCCTGATGCGACTATGGTCTTGTTAAACTCCTCGGAGCCCTCCAGACGCATATAATGCTCCAGCTCCGCCGCGACCTCGAGTTCGGTGATCCCGGGTTTGAGCACTCCTAATATCTTTGAAAAAGCGTGATCGGTTATCTGAGATGCTTTTTTGAGCTGTTCGATCTCCCACTCGTCCTTGATCTCGCGCCACTTCTGAACAGTTCCGGCTTTAACCCTTATGCCCGATATTCCGGCTTTTTCAATCTGCCGTACCAGATCGTACGGAGCAGTGTTTTCGACTGTGATCTCGGGTTCATTTAAGGCATCGAGCTCGGCCGCG
This sequence comes from Lachnospiraceae bacterium, assembly GCA_016288005.1. Taxonomy (GTDB): domain Bacteria; phylum Bacillota; class Clostridia; order Lachnospirales; family Lachnospiraceae; genus RUG11977. The sequence continues at coordinate 92,700 of JAEEXY010000001.1, read as the reverse complement.
ACCGCCGCTCCGAGTTCATCGCGCTGTATCGCTCTGGCTTCGAGGCCGTTCGGCAGGTTTTCCGGGGTAAATCTTCCCCATGAAAAGAATATCCTCTTATTCTCCGACAAAAGAATCGCGCCCTGCGCCATCGGCAGCCTGTGCAGCCATCTGGTATTCACATTGTCCGTAATTAAGATCGGTATATCAAGCTTTTCAGGGATCATTTTCTCTCCTTTCGATCACTGCTTAAAAATGAAAGGGCACCGGCTTGGGCTCGGGAACATAGGGCTTTTTCGAGATGACACTCTTTTTCTCGCCGAAATATTCTATGATATCTTTTCGCAGATTCTCCGGGATATGCTTCGGGATCGGGATCACAACGGAATTCGCGACCCTGTCCGTCAGCTTTGCGAGGAATCCCGCTTCCCGCTCTAGCACGTCCTCATCGATAAGATCCATGTTGTCGTATCTCGTGTGCATGTATCCGCCGCCGCGGGGCGCACCCTCTCCGATACTGATGCTCGGGATGCCGTAATCGTTGAAATTCGCGCAGTCACTGCTCATGAGTTTTGCAAATGTAACGGCCTCATAGCCCGTTTCTTTAAGAAAAGCACGCACCCAGCCTTCGGTCTCGCCGACCGCAGCGATAAATATGATCTCCTTGCCGAGTATACTGCCTCCCACGTCTATGTTCAGCATCAGCTTAATGCTTTCGGCCTCGTCCTCATGTGCCTCCAGATACGCTCTCGAACCGCGCAGGCCTGTCTCCTCCGAACCGAACAGTATGGCTTTTACGGTCCTGTCGGGCGCATTCCGCTTAAAGTGCTCGAGAAGCGCCACTATCTGTACCGCTCCGGCGCCGTTGTCCCACGAGCCGAGCGAAAACGGAACGCTGTCGTAATGTGCGCCCGCGACTATGATCTCTTCGGGTATCTTTTTGCCGGGTACCGTAACGACGATATTGCGGGAAGTAACGGTCTCCTCGACCAGCTTCAGCCTGATCTTAACCTTTTTCGGCTTTAGGCGCAGCAGCTCAACGGCATCGATCAGCCTGATCGTAAATGCCGGCAGGGCCCCCTCATCGCTCAGATTATCCCTGAATCTCGCGGTCTCGAGGTCGCTGTTCTCGTATGTATCCCGGACAGTTCCGCTCGTGGTCACATATCCCGCTATGCCGGCAGCCCTGAGCTTCCTGTACTCATCCTTTGACAGCCTGTCATGGATCAGCACTACCTTTCCTTTGATCCGTGTAAGGCTCACATCATCAAACGATCTCAGATAATAAAACTCCGCTTCGAGCCCTTCTTCGGGCGTATCGAGGCTGTCAATGACGCCTGTCACATAAAACGACACCTCCCTGCCGTCTTCGGTGACCGCCGCCAGATAAGCATCCGCAGGTACTTTTCTGGTATAGGAAAACTCCTCAAATACAGGTTTAAAACCGATACCCTCTATTTCCTTAAACAGATATTCCCCCGCGCGCTTTTCTTCCTCCGTTCCGCTCGGACGCGAATAGCTGATCGCAGCGAGTCTCTCATATATTTTCTTTGCCATATCTTTCCCCCTCAAATGAATCAGAAATTGCCGACATCCATCATGCCGAGTATCTCTTTTATGCAGAAGCATGCCACCTGATGTCCCGAGCCGATGTCTGTGAGCCCCGGCACGCCATCCTCTTTTTTCTTGTTTGCGTAAGGGCATCTGCCCGCAAATTTGCAGCCGACCGGGATATCGATGGGGCTCGGCACATCGCCCTCGAGCAATGTGCGTACCTTGCTCTGCTCGACATGCGGATCGGGTGTCGGTATAGCAGACAGCAGACCGCGCGTATAGGGATGTATCGGGTTCAGATACAGCTCCTCCGCGTTGGCTATCTCCACAAGCGAACCGAGATACATAACACCGACTCTGTCGGATACGTATCTGACTACAGACAGATCGTGCGCTATAAAGAGCAATGTCAGCCCGAGTTTCTGCTGCAGGCTCTTCAGCAGGTTTATGATCTGCGCCTGAATGGAAACATCCAGAGCCGACACGGGCTCATCGCAGACAATAAACTCCGGATTTACCGCCAGTGCCCTGGCAATGCCCACACGCTGCCGCTGGCCGCCCGAAAACTCATACGGAAATCTGAGAGCATGCTCCTTCGACAGGCCTACAAGCTCGAGCAGCTCATACATTCTGTCTGTACGTTCGGCGTCATTTCCGATCTTATGGATCTTCATGCCCTCTTTGATGATGTCGCCTATGGTCATGCGCGGGTCTAAAGATGCGTAAGGGTCCTGGAATATCATCTGCACCTCAGACGCGTACTGCTTTGCGTCTTTACCCCTGAGTTTAGCGATGTCTTTGCCTTTATACAGGATCTTTCCGGCCGTGGGCTCATATACTCTCGTGATCGTACGTCCGAGCGTGCTCTTGCCGCAGCCCGACTCGCCGACAAGCCCCAGTATCTCGCCTTTTCTGATCTTCAGCGATATCCCGTCTACTGCTGTCAGCTTCTTTTTTCCGCCGACATCAAACGATTTGGTCAGGCCGTCTATTTCAAACAAAATCTCATCCGACATATTCTATTCCTCTCCGTCCGAATCATCGTATTTTCGTAAAGAAAGCCTCTTATGCGGGCATTCGCTGTCCAAGAGCCAGCATCTGCACTTATGGTCATCGGAAAGAACTGTTTCCTCGGGCAGATGATCCCTGCATATCTGCATCGCGTATTTGCATCTGTCGGCAAAAGGACAGCCCACGGGCGGTTTTATGAGATCGGGCGGAGTTCCCTCGATCGAGTCGAGCTCCCTGTCCTTTCTCTGTCCCGCCTTGGGTACCGAATCAAGCAGTCCCTTTGTATACGGGTGCTCATGTCTGTAAAATATATCTTCCGCGGTGCCTGACTCGACAACGAGACCTCCGTACATTACCGCGACATTTTTCGCTATGCTGGCTACTGCGCCCATATCGTGGGAAATGATGATGATCGAGGTCCCCCGTTCCCTTTGCATTTCCTTCATGAGCTCGAGTATCTGTGCCTGAACCGTAACATCAAGTGCCGTTGTCGGCTCATCGGCGATCAGGATCCTCGGCGCGCAGGCCATCGCGATCGCTATCATCACGCGCTGCCTCTGACCGCCCGAAAACTCATGCGGATACTCGTTGATCCTCCTCTCCGCATTGGGAATCCTGACCATCTTCAGCAGCTCCACGGCACGCTCTCTTGCGGCTTTTTTACTGATCTTATGACCCTTTTCGTCCCTTTCGTGCTCCCTTAATACCTCGATGATCTGATTGCCTACCGTCATCGTGGGGTTCAGCGAAGTCATGGGGTCCTGGAAGATCATGCTGATCTCCTTGCCCCTGATCTTCTGTATCTCTTTTTCACTGAATTTGAGCAGGTCTTTTCCGTCCAGCAGTATCTCGCCGTCTTTGTAGCTGGCGATGCCGGGATCGTGGAGCTTCAGGATACTCTGCGCCGTAACCGACTTTCCGCAGCCGGACTCACCAACGATCGCGAGTATCCCGCCCTCTTCAAGCTCCAGGTCCACGCCTCTTACGGCCTGAACTTCGCCGGAATATGTGCGAAAGGATACCTTCAATCCTTTAATCTCAAGCATGACGCTTCCTCCTAAAGATCATCATTTTCTCATCTTGGGGTCAAGCGCATCCCTCAACCCGTCACCGAAAAGGTTAAATGCGAGCATAGCCAGCGCAAATAAACCAGCCGGTGCAAAAAAGAGCCATAACGATGCGGGGAACTGGCTCGCTCCGAACTGGAGCATATTTCCCCAGCTGGCTTCGGGCACGGATATTCCGAGTCCCAGGTAGCTCAGTCCCGCCTCAGCGCCGATCGCGCCCGGGATACTCATCGTGTAGTTAACGATTATCGGACCTACGGCATTGGGTATCAGATGTCCGAGCAGGATGTCCTTTTTGCTCGCGCCGAGTACCTTTGCCGCCACAACATACTCATTCTCCCTGAGTGCCAGCACCTGGCCTCTTACGAGTCTCGCAAGTCCTATCCATCCGGTTATCGTCAGTGAAAAGATCAGCGTTACTACGCCTCTTTTTAAGATCGTCAACATCAGGATCATCACGAGTGTCTGGGGAATGCTCATCAGTACTTCGACTATCCTCATCATGATGTTATCGACCTTGCCTCCGATAAAACCCGCGATACCACCGTAAATGATGCCGATAAACAGATTGATCGTCTCTGCCGCAAACCCGATGAACAGCGACACTCTGGTGCCTCTGATAAGTCTCGTGAGAACATCCCTGCCGAGCTCATCGGTCCCGAGTATATGCCCCGCTCCCGGTTTCTGAAGCGTGTGCAGCAGATCCTGTTTTTCGTAGTCCGGGAATATCATCGGTCCGAATATGGCGACGAGCAGCAAAAAAACTATAAATCCCAAGGATATCATCGCCACCTTGTTTCTCTTCAGGGTCCTTACGACTCCCTGCAGGTATGTCATCGATTCGCGGTGAATCTTCTGGCTCGCCTCTATATCTCTCGTTACCCTCGTAAAATCCTTTACAAAGGGCTTTTTATCGTTAACGGCTGCAGTGATCGCCATTTTGTAATCCTCCTATTTTCTGCCGGTATGATCATTTTGTAAGTCTTACCCTCGGATCAACAACACAGTACAGGATATCTACAAGCAGCATGCTCCCGACGATGAATATCGAATAGAATACCGTAAGTCCCATCGTCATTGTGTAATCCCTCGAACTGATGCTGTTTACCAGATATTTGCCCAGACCGGGTATCGCGAACTGGCTCTCGATGATGTAGGAGCCCGTTACCACGCCTCCGATCATGCGGCCGAGAACCGTTACGACCGGCATCATCGCGTTCCTTACTTCATGCTTCCATACGATCGCACGGTTCGATATACCTTTGCTCTTTGCGGTCTTAACATAGTCCTGGTCGATAACATCCAGCATCGATGTGCGCATGAGTCGCGCAAGCCCCGCCACGGTTCCCATGCCGAGCACAAAGCTCGGGATCAGGGTGTATCTGAAACTTTCCCATCGCGCGATCGGGAACAGTTGGTATTCGGTGTTGAAGATCAGCTTGACCCATCTCGATAATCCAAGTCCGAGAATGGTCTGCAGTACCGTTCCCAGAACGAAGCTAGGAACCGATATGCCGATTATCGCTATTACCGTAGACATGTGATCTACCGGCTTTCCCCTGTGCAGTGCCGAAGTAATGCCGAGCAGTATGCCGGCCACGGTTCCGAATATCAGTGCTCTTATGCCAAGATCCGCAGAAACGGGAAATGAAGTCTTTATGATATCGGATACGCTCCTGTAGCCGTTTGAAGTCGATACTCCGAAATCGCCTCTGAATATATTGCCTATGTATTTGAAATACTGTCTGTACAGCGGCTGGTCGAGCCCGTAGCGTTCCATCAGCACAGCGATCGTATCCTCCGACAGGCTGTCATTGCCCATTTTAAAGGGTGTTCCGGGTATGGAGTGCATGATAAAAAACGTCAGCGTCATTATCACGTAAATTGTGACAACAGCAAGAAGTATTCTCTTAAGAATATATTTTCGCATGGATGATTCCTCTGTTATACAGGGAAACGGAACCCATTACGGCTCCGTTTCCCCAATAATCGTCTTAATTATTTAACATCTGCAAAGTACAGATCCAAATAGGGCACAACCGCTCTTCTTAATACTCCGGTAACTCGATTCGAAACACTGTAGTACTGTCCTGTGTAGTAGAGAGGTGTTATCGCCTGCTCTTCCATAAGAACTGCTTCAGCCTTGCCGAGGAGCACTATCCTTTCGGTCAGGTCAGTGCTGTATGTAGCCTGATGATATACTTCATTGAACTCTTCATTGATAAAGAGTGCGGGATTAGCCGAAGCATCGCGCTCATATCCGCCGAGGAAGTTGGTAGCGTCATCCCAGTCGGCGCCCCAGCTCTGCAGGAGCAGGTCGTACTCATATGCGTTTCTTTTAGCTCTGAGTGAAGTCGAGTCCGTTGTCTCAACTTCAACATTGATGCCGAGGTTCTCTTTTAAGAGCTGCTGCAGCGCACCGGTTACGGCAATGAACTCATCCGTATTGCTCGCAAGGATCGTGATCGTGATATCCGAAGGAGACGAAAGTCCGAGTTCTGCAAGACCCTTGTTCAGTAATTCCTTTGCCTTGGTCAGATCATAACTGTATGGAAGGTTGGGGCCTACGATCTCACGGAATGACTTCTTTCCGTCGCCTGCCAGACCTACCGGGATAAGTCCGTCAGCGGGTGAGCCCACATGGAGCACGCCGTTTACGAGCGCATCACGATCGATGGCTGCGGAGATCGCCTGTCTTACATACTTGTTCTTTAAGAACTGATTTGAATGATTATAGTTGAGATAAGCCGTACGGCCGTTGTTGTAGGTAGCTGCGGTAAATCCGGCGCCTTCGATAGCCGAAAGTCTCTGGTATGCGAAATCAACAACGTCGAGCTGTCCGTTTAAGAACAGGTTGACCTGTGTAGCCTGATCGGGGATAACATATACGTTTACCTGATCGATCTTAATATTGTCCTTGTTCCAGTAGTAAGGATTCTTCTTGAATACAAGCTTATTGTCATGCTCCCAGGATTCGATGTAGAAAGGTCCGTTGCAGAGTGTATACTGCGCTTCGGTTCCAAGATTATCGATCCCGACCTGATCCGAATACTCACGGTCAAATCCGAAATGCATGCAGTGCGTGATCAGATAAGGGAAGTATGCTACGGGATAAGCAAGTTCAAATACGACTGTCTTTTCATCAACTGCGATAACACCAAGCTCCGAAACATCCTTTTCCTTTGTGTATACTTCACGGGCATTTTTGATCTCATACAGGAAGTCTGCGAATGCAAGAGGCTGAGTTCCGTCAAGCATTGCTCCGATTATGTATACCCAGTCATCCGCTGTGACCGGCTCACCGTTGTTCCAGCCGCTCTCTCTCAGATGGAAGGTCCACTTTGTAAAATCATCGTTGTGCTCATAGCTTTCTGCAAGTCCGTCAACGAGCACTCCGTCACCGTATCTGGTAAGTCCTTCGCGAAGAAGTGACAGAGTAGCCATAAGGCTGTCGCCAAGTGCATCCGATGCAAATGAAGGGTCACTGCTGACTGCTATGTTGATGATCTTTTCCTTGCTGGCATCAGAACTGCTGTTGCTGCTGTTGTTACTCTTATCAGCTGCGGCAACACCTGTTACGTTTTTATCGGTGCCTGCGTCTTTTCCCGTTGTCGAGCAGCCGGTAAGCGAAGCAAATGCGAGCAGCGCTGCAAGCAGGAGACTCAGGCCCTTTCTTAATACAATTCTCTTATTAGTCTTTTTCATAATCCTCTTTCCTCTTTCCTTTTTTATGATTTATATATATGTTTATTATTCGTTCTTCAGCAGGCCCTTTATAGGATTGACCGTTACGTCAAAATCGGGTCTGTAGTTCGTAGGTTCCCTTTCATCCCATGAAGGTGAGTTCCAGATCGTCTTGGATATCTCGGACTGGTAATCCTCGGGGGTCTCGCCTGCCGGATGCTTTAAGAACAGGTTCTCGGGATCGGCCGAAAGCTTTGCTCTCTCGTGATCGGTCTTCCAGAGCTCCTCGAACGGGATCAGGGGCACGATGCGCTCCTCATAACCCTTGAAGAATCCGCCTCTTCCGCCGATGCCTCTGCCCTCTCTGAAGAATGTGTATTTTGCGAACTGAGGGATCGAATAGAGCTCTCTTACATAACCCCAGATGTTCTTGTACTCGGTGATCCTCTTTTTCATCGGACCGATCGACCTGAAGTATCCGGTCTCCCATCTTACCAGCGAAACGTAGGCTCTGATGTCGGAATCGGTAATGTAGTCGCCGAAGATGAAGCGGTTGGTCTCAAGGCGCTTGTCGAGTTTCTCGAGCGAATCGAAGAAATCTTCGTAGCCCTCATTGTATGCCTCCCACGATACTCCGAATGCCATGCGGTAATGACCGTTGTTGATATGAGGGAAAAGCCAGTCGTTGAACTCGTCGATCTCTTTTCTGTATTTCTTGGGATACAGATCGGGAGCATCCACGGGCTGGAACTTTCTGAACTGAACCTCAATATAATTTGAAAGCCTGTGATAATCGTTGTTTACAGCCTTTTTGCCGATGATGTCGACAAAGGTGGGTGTGGTCGCGCGGCCCTTGTAATCGGGATTTGCGTTCTTATAGAACTCAGAAAGGAAATGTACGCCTGTCAGGGGATCCTTAAAATCCTTCTGATCTGCGAACCCGTGTCCGTAAACATTTGTCTCGCCCGAATGGCTCGTGGTCTGATCCGCGATCACATTCTCAAGTCCAAGAAGATCTCTTGCAATGACGGGACGGTTTGACCAGTTGCAGCCATGCGCCCAATAAATGGCGTAGCGGTTAGCCTCTGCCTTGAATCCGTCTCCGGTCTCCGAAAAGGGTTCGATGAATGAGTTGGGCTGTCGTACGAATACGCCGCGCTCGTTTGTCTCGTCTCTCTGCTCATTGGGACGGGGCGCAAGTCCGCCGGCTTCCTTAGCAAACTGCTCGGCGAGTTCGTCCGTGTAAGCGCTCTTTGTTTTCTCTTTCTTTGAAAAATCAACCGTGCATGATAATGACATCTCTTTACTCTCCTTTTTTTGGCATAAAAATAGCACTCCCACATCCCATGGGACTGCTTCGTGATCAAATCTTATCTAAGCATTCACACCGGAATCATTTTTTCGGTATACAGTTTTCCCTGAGCATCATACACATTCGACAACACATCATCTTCATCATGGCTTTCTCCTCTCTGCGCTCTTTCGCGTTAGATTTATGATTTTTCATCTTAAAGCACTTATATCGTTCTGTAAAATCAATAGTTTTTATCGTTTGCGATAAACATTCTTTATCGCAATAATATACATCAGCGACCTGTCAGGTTCAGTATTCATCGGGGAATCTGTAGCCCTCGGGAAGATTGAATCCCTTTGATATCTCAAGCGGCATATTGCCTTCTGTATAGCAAAAAGCTGTTCTGTTCCGTCTGAATCCTTTTCTGTTGTAAAAGCCTACGGCACCCGGATGCGTATTCAGGAAAACAGAGTAGTCAGGCAGTTGTTCTGCCAGTTTTACAACTATGTTCCAACCAATATGAAAACCCTGATAACAAGGATCCACAGCAACATTCAGGATAAGAGCGTTGCTTTTATTATCGGTCACGGCTCTCGCAACACCGACAAGAGTGCTGCCGTCAAAAGCCAGTTCGACCTTTTCTGAAGTTGAAAACACTTCTCTGGTCTTGTTTGCATCCCGCTCATGTCCTCCAAATGCTTTTGAAAGGACTCTGTTTATCTCGTTGAAATCCGCTCCGTCAAGCGTGTCGGAATACCTTATCTCTCCGACATCCTTTTTCTTTTCAATGCTGCCATTGTCTATAAAAGATTTTCGGGGGTAAAACTCTTCTTCAAAGCGGAATCCTTCGGGAAGAAACAATCCTGCGTCTTCCCAGTCTTTCAGCGTTTCGCCGTTCACCGTTTCCGTAAAGGTAAAAGACGTCTTGGATCTGAAGAATCCTGCCTTTTCATATACAGGGAACAGCTTTTGTTCTGTCACCGCAAAAATATGATGCACCTTAAGTGTCTTTTTTATACTTTCGATCAGTTTTACTTCAATCTGCTCCCCTTCATATCCCGGCGCAACTTTCAGTTCGGTTATCCTTGACCATTCATGACCGTCGGATATCGCTTCGATATGACCGATCTCTTTGTTCTCGTCCAGAAAAGTCACCGAATACAAAGAACCTTCTTTTTTTTCACTTATCTCCATGCCTGTGCCTCACTCCTGATTACGCAGTTTACCCTTTAAGGGGTTAACAGATGCGTCAACGGAAAGAACAAAGTTCTTATCTGCCCTTACTTCCTGTGAAGGATCGTTCCATTTGGTCTTTGAGATGACCGACTGGTAATCCTCAGCGGTCTCGCCTGCGGGGTGCTTTAAAAATACATTTTCGGGATCCTGTGAAAGGGCTTTTCTGGCATGATCCGTCTTTAAGAACTCATCAAGGTCAAGCTTGCTGACAACCCTGAAAACATAGGAGCCAAAATCTCCGCGGGTATCGTCCTTTGCTTTGTCATGCCTGTTTATATATCTGGCAAAAGCAGGAATACTGTAAAGCTCCTTTACATACTCCCAAACATTCTTATACTCGGATATACGCTTCTTCTGGGGACCGCAGGCAAGATAGAAATCGGTCTCCCACTTGATCAGTGAAACATAGGCCCGAACATCTGAATCCGTGATGTAATCGCCGAATAAGAATCGGTTTGACGCAAGACGTTCGTCCAGTTTTTCCAATGCCGCATGAAATGCCGCATGACCGTCGTTATAAGCCTCGGGAGACTGCGCGAATGCCTGTCTGTAGTGACCGTCGTTGATATTCGGGAATAACCAGTCATTTAATTCATCTATCTCCTTTCTGAACTTCACGGGATATAAATCAGGTGCGTCAACAGGCTGGAACTGCCTGAACTGAACCTCCAGATAGTTTGTCAGTCTGTGATAATCGTTGTTGACTGCCTTCTTTTCCCTGTAGTCCGCAAGAGTAGGAGTAGTGGCTCTGCCGGTATAATCGAGATTGGCATTGGTATAAAGATCCGAAAGGAAGTTAACGCCGGTTGCCGGATCCCTAAAACCTTCATTTTCGGGGAAGCCCCATCCGTATTTATTCTTCTCTCCCGAACGGCCGACCTTCTGTACTTTGATCACATCCTCGAGACCCAGAAGCTCCCTTACTATTACCGGGCGCTGGCTCCAGTTGCATCCGGGATTCCAATAAATTATATATCTGTCTTTGTCTGCCTGAAGATCTCCCTCTTCCTTTCCAAAAGGAGTAATGAGTGAATTCTTCTGCCTTACCCAGTAGCCCTTTTCATCGATCTCACCCTGCTGAATATTCGGGCGGGGCTTGGTATGGTTTACGCTTGCGAGGTATTCTGCCACCTCGTCCGTGTATCTGAGATTTTCTTTTTCTGCGTTTGCTTTAGCTCTGTGAGCTTCAATGCTGCATGCGTTCTGTGACATATCTTTGCCTCCCTTTTATTTTTGGAGAAATGATATCACTTACGCACCCGTTTGAATAATACACAAAAGCTATCATCCGTGATAAATTTTTGGTATTCCTAAATCCGGCCACACTTATGCCGCTTTCATAGTTATATGATTACAGGCTTTATACGTGTTCTCATACTTTCTCTTTGTATTTGGCGAGCTCTTCTACATAAGCAGCTCCATACTTTGACAGTTTCCTGTTCTTTTTCGTGATATAACCGATGATAAGTGAGTCCTCTTCCTTTAGCTTGATAGATACAAGATCTTTTACCAGCAGGCCCTCTTCAGACAAAATACCCGATCCGACTGAGTACCCCTTCAGCCATGCGATCAGTTCCATAGTCGTAGCGCGGTCATCGGATCTTATCGATTTGTCAAAATCATGATCTCCCATTGCTTCTTCTGTAATGTAGAATTTCCCGTCCTCTCCCTGATCAAAGGATATGCAGGGATAATCCTTCAGTTCTTCAAGTGAGAGTTCGCTCTTGTCTGATAGCGGATGTCCTTTCCAAAGATAGATATATGTCTCCCTTCTCATCAGCGGCACAAATTCCAGACCATATTCCTTTATTAGTTTTAAGACAAAATCTTTATTGGTCTCCGAATAAGACAGTACACCTACCTCACTCTTCAGATCCCTGACATTTTCCAGGACCTCCATAGTCTTCGTCTCATGTATCAAAAAGACATACTTTGGAAGGTCAAAGCGCGACACCACCTCTGCAAACGCACGCGCTGCAAAGTTATAATGCTGCATTGATACCGAAAAATGCTCTTTTTCCTTATCCTGCGACAAATATCTTTCTTCCAGCAGCATGTACTGACCGACAGCTTTCTTCGCATAGTTCAGGAATTCACGGCCTTCATCGGTTAGCTTGATGCCTTTGTTTGAGCGCTCAAAAATCACTATCCCAAGCTCGTCCTCCAGATCACGGACACTTGCCGAGAGGGCAGGCTGCGATACATACAGTCTGCCTACAGCTTCTCGCATTGATGATGACTCCGCTATGACCAGAACATATTTCAGCTGATTTATATTCATACGAGACCTCTTTCTCCGGTCTGCTTATCCGGCCGTTTAATCCGAGAATGCCGCGCAGATCCTTTTCAGCGCCTCTTCGAGCGTTGCGCGCGGCACAGCGATATTTATCCTTTCAAAACCCGATCCGCATTTTCCGAATATCGCGCCGTCATCGAGCCATACACCCGCATCATTTACCATCCTGTCGGAGAGCTTCCGCGGGTCGGGCTCGACGCTCCCAAAATCCATCCATACGAGATAGGTACCTTCCGGCTCGATCACCTTAACGCCGGGCAGATGCTCCGCCAGATAGCTTTTCAGAAAACGGAAATTGTCGAATATATATGAGCAGACCTTCTCATGCCATTCGTCGCCTTTTTCGTATGCCGCCGTGCAGGCAGTCACACCGAAGCTGTTCTGCTGGCTGAAGCCCGCCGCTGCCACCTCATGTTTAAAAGCGGATCTAAGCCTTATCGACGGGATAATTATGTTGGCCAGCTGCAGTCCGGCAAGATTAAAGGTTTTGCTCGGAGATGTGCAGATCAGGACATTGTCCTCGATCTCGGGATCGACTTTCAGCAGCGGCAGATGTTTATGTCCCGGATATACGAAATCCTCATGTATCTCATCGCTTACAACGATAACTCCGAATTTTTTGCATATATCACAGATTCTTCGCAGCTCGTCCTCCGTCCATACGCGTCCCACGGGATTATGCGGGCTGCAGAGTATGAAGAGCTTTATCTTTTTGTTCCGTATCTTTTTTTCCAGATCGTCAAAGTCTGTTTCATAGTGCTCACCCTTAAGTACCAGATCACTGCTTACGACCCTGCGCCCGTTGTCGCGGATCACCTCGCTGAAAGGGTAATATACAGGCTGCTGGATGAGTACCGGATCGCCCTGTCCGGTATAAGCCCTTATGGCCATGGCCAGCGCAAATACGACACCGGGAGTCTTTACGACCCATTTATCGTCTATGAGCAGACCGTGATGGCGCTTCATCCAGCCCGCCAGCGCTCTGTGATAGGCTTCGCCAGCCTCGGTATAACCGAATATCCCGTGTTGTGCCCTCGATACAAGCTCATCAATGACAAAACCGGATGTCCGGAAATCCATGTCCGCGACCCACAAAGGAAGTATGTCCGCAGGCTTTCCGCGCTGCACCGCAAAATCAAACTTCAGGCTGTCTGTGTTTCTGCGTTCGTGCACTGTGTCAAAATCAAGGTTTCTTTCTTCGCTCATATGTTTACCGCCTGTTTTATGCTTCATGTTCAAAGGCCTGCTTAAGATCCGCTATAAGATCGGCCTTGTCCTCGATACCTGCGGAAAGCCTGAGTACTCTCTCGTTTATGCCAAGCGACTCTCTCACATCCGCGGGCACATCGGCATGTGTCTGGGTGACCGGATAAGTCAGCAGAGTCTCCACTCCGCCGAGACTCTCCGCAAACGGTATCAGCCGTGTATTTTTAAGTATACTCCTTGCCAGTTCTTCGCTCTCAAGCTCGAAGGTGAGCATCGAGCCAAAGCCTCGTGCCTGCTTTTTACAGATTTCATGACCGGGATGCCCGGGCAGTCCCGGATAATACACCTTTTTTACACGGGGTTCGCTCTGCAGAAAACGGGCGATAGCCATCGCGTTTTCCTGCGCCTTTTCCATACGTACGGGCAGAGTCTTGATGCCGCGAAGTATCAGCCAGCTGTCCATCGGAGAAAGTCCCGAGCCGACCGTTTTGATGATAAATCTGAGTTTGCCCGATATTTCTTTTGATGATACAACAACAAAACCGGCCAGCGTATCGTTATGGCCGCCGAGGAATTTGGTCCCGCTGTGGATGACTATGTCAGCGCCGAGCGCCAGCGGATTCTGGAAATAAGGCGAAAGGAATGTATTGTCAACTATCAGCAGCAGTCCGTGTCTGTGCGCGATCTCAGCCGTTTTGGCAATATCGGTCACGCTCATCATGGGATTGGTCGGAGTCTCGATAAATATCGCCTTTGTGCTGTCTTTAATGTAGCTCTCGACATCCTCGGTGCTGCAGCTGATATGTGAAAACGTTATGCCGTTCTTTTCGCTGATATTGTTGAAAAGTCTGGTGCTGCCGCCGTACAGATCGGCCTCGGTAATGATGTGATCGCCCGGCCCGAACAGCTCCATTACGGCGCCTATGGCCGCCATGCCCGTGGAAAAAGCGAGCGCGTCGACGCCGCCCTCCAATGCGCACACAACGCGCTCAGCCTGCGCGCGTGTGGGATTCTGCAGCCTGCTGTAATCGAAGCCTGTGCTCTTTCCGACCTCCGGATGGGCGTATGTAGCGCTTTGATAGATAGGGAAGCTGATGGCACCGGTCGGATCGTTTACGGCCTTCTGTCCGTTTCCGTATATGCATCTGGTGGCCATACCGTATTCATGAGCGGTTTCGGGCACCACTTGCTTTTTTGAGTTCTCGGGGATATCGAGATATTTTTCGACCAGGACGCACACAAAATCCGCCTTAAAGCCAATCGGACGCTCCGGGCGGGGGCCTGCCGGTCTTTTATGCGTATCGTAAACAGACGGCGAAACATCGGGATTATAAACATAACCGCATTTCTCGTAAAAGCCTCTGGCTCTGTCCTGGCTCGAGATAACAACATGTGATATTCCGCGCTCCGCGATCCATTTTTCCGCTTCGGCGATCATTACGCGGCCGTAACCGCCTTTCTGTTTTTCCCTTACGGTGCATACACGCTCGATCTTTCCTATATCAGGACGCGGATATGATATCCTTAATCCGCAGACAGGCACGTGGTCCTCGATGACCAGTATGCCGTTAAAATTCTCTCTGTCACCGTCTCCGTTGAACTCCATCTCAACCGGTATGTGCTGCCCGAAGCAGAACGCGTCGGTGCGTATGTAGTCATATGCCTTGAACTGCCACTCGGGCGAGTCCTTCGTAACTCTGTAGATCTCCATCTTTCTTCCCTTTCCTTTATCGTTTTTTTGCAGCATCGGTCTTAAGTCTGTTCCGGATCGGTCATGAGGGCCAGTGCCGTTTCTGCACTCAGCTCAATGTCGGCGATCACTGCATATTCGGCAGTGGTATGACAGTTCTCCATGCCGCATGCTATAACTGCGGTCTCGATACCGTTCGCGTTCAGTCTGTTGGCGTCGCTCCCTCCGAAGGTTTCCACACATCTGTCTACGGTCGGAGCAGTTCCGACATGCAGCTTTTTTTCTGCCGCTTCGGTGGCTCTTAAAAATCGCGATACAGCTGTTCCGGCCGTATCCAGCCGATACGCGCGTATATGCTCGGTCACCCTGACATCAGCGGCCGCTCCGAGCTTTTGCGCCTCATTTTCAAATATCTCCCTTACTCTGTCAGCCTCTTTAAGCGCCTTTTCATGGACACTGCTCCGTATCTCTCCGCCTATATATACCTTTTCCGGTACGATATTCTTACCCTCTCCTCCGCGTATCGTACCGAAATTGAGTGTGAGTCCGTCTTCAAGCCTGCCGGTGCGTATCTGCGCCAGCGCGGCAGCTGCCGCGTTCAGTGCATTTACGCCTTTTTCCGGCGAGAAACCGGCATGCGCGGCTCTGCCTTCAACCGTGATATCGAGCGAGATGATCGACGGAGCCGAGATCGCGGCACGTCCTGCCTTGCCGGACAGATCGAATACATAGCCCGTCTTTGCGCTCAGCAGCGAATAATCTATGAAACGGCTGCCCGAGCAGTACGGTTCCTCAGCCACGGTCAGCAAAACCTCAATATCCGGATGCGGTAGGTTCTTTTCCTTTATTTCTTTTAATGCGTACAGAATACTTACGATGCCCGAAACATCATCAGCGCCTAAGACGGTTTTCCCGTCGGATATCAGTCTCCCGTCGTTTGTCAGGATCACATACTTTCCCCGCCCCGGAGAGACGGTATCCATATGTGCGCAGAAAAGCCTTGCTTCCCCCTCTGTATTGCCTTTGAGATATCCGTAAATATTCGACGAAGTCTCGCATCTTTCGGGATCTTCGGCCAGCAGGCGCTCACGCGCGCCATCGATCGCGACACCCAGTCCGAGTTCCTTTAGTCTTCCGCGAAGGTAGGCCGCGATCCCGCTCTCGTGATAGGATTCACAGTCAAAAGCCGCCAGTTTTTTAAACTCTTCGATCAGATAATCGCTGCTCATGATCGCACCTCCCTCGTCGGAAATTAATTGTTTTAAAGTTATCACTACCTGCCTAGTATGTCAATAGGTTATTGCGTTAAAGTGAAAAATATACGAAAAAAAAGAACCCGGATATTTATGTATCCGGGTCCCCTGTATAACTGTATCGAATCCGCTCGAAACCGATCATTTCCTGTTGTCCGCGATGATCTTTCTGAGTCTCGCGATAACATGCTCGGTGTCCTCCACGGTCTTGACCGCGCACATGATCGTGTCGTCGCCCGCGATCGAGCCTACCACGCCCTCGAGGCGCAGTGAATCGAGCGCTGCCGCAACAGCCATCGCCATGCCGGAAACGGTCTTGATCACGAGGATGTTCTGCGCCATATCCATCGATACCAGCGCATCGCAAAGTACGCGTATATATTTGTCTGAGCTCTGCGCAGCGCCCTCATTCTTGATCAGGGCATATTTCTGCCTGCCGCTCTCGATCGTGACCTTGGTAAGGCCGAGCTCGCGTATGTCACGCGATATCGTGGCCTGGGTAACCTTAAAGCCCGCAGCGTTCAGCTTAGCCGCGAGGTCCTCCTGTGTCTCGATCTCATTTTTCTCGATCAGTTCGATGATCTTGCTCTGTCTTCCGCTCTTCATTTTATTCTCCGTTCCTGTTAACGCGCGCGGACCCGTGATCCGCATCCTTTTGTTTCTGTGTTTATCTCTGTTCTCCCAGCTTCATATACAGCAGTCTGAAGAAATCCTTATCCTTAAATCTTACAAGCTTCACCCTGCGCGCGGAGCACTTAACGAATACCCTGTCCCCGTGATAAAGCTTCACCGCCTCGAGTCCGTCGATCGACAGAACGGCGTATGCCTCGGTCTTTAATCTCGACAGATCGAGCTTCAGGTCGATCCTGTCGGAAGCCGAGACCACAACGCTTCTCATGCTCAGCGAGTGGGGACATATCGGCGTGATGACCATGAGCTGTGCCTCGGGAGTGACTATCGGTCCGCCCGCCGAAAGATTGTAGCCGGTCGATCCGGTCGGTGTGGAAATGATGACTCCGTCGCCGAAGTAAGTGCTCACGAGTGACTTATTGACCGTCACATCGGTCGTGATCATGCCGGAATAGCCCATTCGGTTTATTACCACGTCGTTCAGCGCGACAAACTCATACCGTTCTGCGGTATGGCGCTTTTTGTCCCTGCCCTCCGCGCTCGCGTAATAGGCCTCTCCGCGCTCGACACCGGCTTCGATCATCTCTCTGTTCTCGAGCTCGAACCGGTCTTCCACAAGCGCCGTAAGCGCCTTATCTATCTCGTTTTTCTCGACCGATGAAAGGAATCCCAGATGTCCGAGGTTGATGCCGACGACCGTCACGCTCTTTTTTTTGACCGCGCGTACCGCATCGATTATGGTTCCGTCTCCGCCTAGCACGACCAGACATTCGTATTTGTCGTCAATATCCGCCGTGACAGCGGCTCCGAGCTCCTCGAGCCTTTTGCGCACCATGGCGGTGTACTTGAGCTTCGGATCCTTTATCTTATTCGTTACAATGCAGAAGCTTTTCATATCGAATTATGTGCCTCCGACACAGTAGTCTTTATCAGTTCCCCGATCTGCGGCGTAAGGCCTGCCTCGGTTGAGTTTTCGTCAGCTTTCCCGTCTGTTTCTGCGGTGCTTTCGGTATCCAGGGACTGCCTGCCGTCCGCGGACTCACCGGATTCCGCGCCGGTCTTTCGCATATATGCCAGATACTCGATATTGCCCTCGGGTCCCCTGATCGGTGAAAAATCAAGGTCTATGAGTTCAAAGCCGATGCTCAGGGCATATGCCAGAACACTCTCGCATACCTGCTCATGTACCTTCGGGTCCCTGACCACGCCTTTTTTGCCGACCTGTTCGCGTCCCGCCTCAAACTGGGGCTTGATCAGACACACGATCCGGGCGCCGTCCTTCATGAGATCGCGTACCGGCTCGAGCACCTTGGTCAGTGAGATGAACGCCACATCTATCGAGACGAAATCTACCTGCTCTCCGATATCTTCGGGCGTCACATAGCGGATATTCGTCTGCTCCATCGAAATAACGCGCTCATCGGAGCGAAGCTTCCACGCCAGCTGATTGGTACCGACGTCAACAGCAAAAACCTTTACGGCGCCGTTCTGCAGCATGCAGTCGGTAAAACCGCCCGTTGACGATCCGACATCCATGCACACGCAGCCGGTCAGGTCAATACCGTGTTTCTCTACCGCTTTTTCGAGCTTGTAGCCTCCGCGGCTCACGTACTTCATCTGCACGCCCTTCAGCTCGATCTCGCAGGTGTCGGGGAACATCGCGCCGGCCTTGTCCTCACGCTGTCCGTTGACGAACACATTGCCGGTCATGATGATCGCCTTGGCCTTCTCTCGCGAGTCGGCCAGGCGTCTGTTTACAAGTAAAACATCAAGTCTTTCCTTTGATTCTTTTGCCATAGCAAATTGATTTTTACTGTAAAAATCAACCGAAAAACTGTTTATTTAATCTGCTCCGCAACGGCGTCCTTAACGGCTGCGATCAGCTCGTCGATCTTAGACGCGTCCTTACCGCCGGCCTGAGCCATGTTGGGACGTCCTCCGCCGCCGCCCTGTACGATGGGCGCGAGCTTTTTGATGAGGTTGCCCGCATGAGCGCCCTTTGCCATAGCATCGTCGGTAGCCTTCGCGACAAGGTTTGCCTTGCCGTCGGAATCCGATGCGAGTACGAGTATGCCTCCGCCGAGCTTCTCGGCGAGACCGTCCGCCAGGTCTCTCAGGGCATTCATGTCAACGCCGGGAACCTTGGCCGCGAGAACCTTTACGCCGTTTACTTCAACAACGTTGTTCATTACATCGCCTACGGCATCCTTTGCTGCCTTTGCCTTAAGCGACTCGATCTCTGCCTGCAGGGCCTTGTTGTCCGCCTGCAGATGGGCTATCTTCTCCGCGAGTCCCGAAGGCTGTGTCTTTGCTGCCGCAGCGGCCTCTAAGAGCTGCTTTTCGAGATTACGGTAATACTCTATAACATTTGCGCCGGTAATAGCCTCGATACGGCGTACGCCCGCTGCTACTGCCGATTCGGAAACGATCTTGAAATTGCCGATCAGACCTGTGTGAGCCACATGCGTACCACCGCAGAGCTCCTTCGAGAAGTCTCCCATCGAAACTACTCTTACCTCAGCGCCGTACTTTTCTCCGAACAGAGCCATAGCGCCTGTTTTCTTGGCTTCCTCGATGCTCATTACATCGGTCTTTACAGCCAGATCCTCTTCGATCTTGTTGTTTACGATCTCCTCTACACGTGCGAGCTCCTTGGCTGTCATAGCCTTGCCGTAGGAGAAGTCGAATCTCGTACGCTCGGTATCCTGATACGAACCCTGCTGATGAGCCTCGTGTCCGATAACCTCCTGCAGGGCAGCCTGAAGAAGGTGTGTAGCGGAATGGTTGCGGCAGGTGCTCGCGCGCTTGCCTGCGTCTACCATAAGAGTAGCCTTCTGGCCCTTTACGATCGAACCGGACTCAACAACGCCGATGTGGCCGATCCTGCCGCCCGGAAGCTTAACGGTCTCGGTAACCTCCATAGTGCCGGTAGCGGTCTTGATCACGCCGGTATCGCCCTTCTGTCCGCCCATCGTTGCATAGAAAGGAGTCTTCGCCACGATCACGGTAGCGGTCTTTCCCTCTCCGACGCTGTCGCAGATAGCGTTCTCATCCGCCAGAGCTGTGATTTCTTCCTCGCCCGTGAGTCTGTCATATCCGACGAACTCGCTGACGATCGAAGCGTCGAGATCGTCAAAGATCGAAGCGGTATTCTTCTGCGCAAAGGAGCTGCCCGCGCGTGCGGTCTCCTTCTGCTGCTCCATGGCGGTCTTGAAGCCCTCCTCATCAACGGTGAGGCCTTCCTCACCCGCCATCTCGACAGTCAGCTCGAGCGGGAATCCGAATGTATCGTAGAGATAGAATGCTTCCTTGCCGTCGATAACGTTCTTGCCCTCGATGCGGCGGTCAAGGATCTTCTTGAACTCCTTCATGCCGTTTTCAAGAGTGGACTCAAAGCGCTCGATCTCCTTGGTCAGCTCCGAAACAATGAAATCGCGGTTCTTGATCAGGTTGGGATATGCTTCGCTGTAAACCACATTAACATAGATGAGCGCGCACTCGATGATCTGCTCCTTGGTCATGCCGAGCATCCTCGCATGACGTACGGCACGTCTGATCAGACGGCGGAGAACATAGCCTGCGCCTGTATTGCCGGGTGTGAGTCTCGCCTCATCGCCGATCAGCATAACGCCGGTACGGGTGTGGTCGGCAAGGATACGCATCGAACGGGTAAGCTTCTCGTCCTCTCCGTACTTCTTTCCCGAGCACTTCTCGATATGCGCGATAACGGGCGCATGAACGTCGGTCTTATATACATCGTCGATGCCGTTGAGGAAAGCGAGGTTTCTCTCAAGTCCCCATCCGGTGTCAACGTTTTTCTTCGCCAGAGGTGTGAGCGTACCGTCCTGATGCTTCTCGTACTGCATGAATACATCATTGCCGATCTCGGTGTATTTGCCGCAGTGACATCCGGGTCCGCAGTTCGGGCCGCAGTCCGGAACATCCTTCACATAGAACATCTCGGAGTCGGGTCCGCAGGGTCCGAACTCAAGTCCCCACCAGTTATCCTCGGCGGGAAGATAGAAAATGTTCTCGGGCTTAAAGCCTGACTTAATGCGGCACTGTGCGCCTTCCTCATCACGGGGAGCGTTCTCGTCGCCCGCAAATACGGTCGCTGCCAGATGATCGCGGTCAAAACCGAAAACCTCGGTAAGGAGCTCGTAGCTCCACTTGCAGCGATCCTCCTTAAAGTAATCTCCGAGGCTCCAGCTGCCCATCATCTCAAAGAATGTACCGTGTGACTTGTCGCCTACGGAGTCGATATCGTTTGTACGAACACAGCCCTGCACGTTGCAGAGACGTGTTCCCATAGGATGCTTTTTGCCCAACAGATAAGGCATCAGGGGCTGCATACCCGCAACATTAAAAAGAACGCCCGTAGAGCCGTCCGACACAAGGGAAACCGCGCCGCAGTCCACATGTCCGCGGTCGATATAGAACTTCTTCCAGGCATTTCTGAGTTCGTTTGAAGTAAACTGTTTCATTTTGAATAAATCTCCTAAAAAATCGTAATGCACGGTCTTGCACAGACCATTTTTCATTATATCTCAGCCGATTTCCGTTTTCAAGGTGATTATGCATTTTTTATGCATAAAAGTGGGAAGACATGGGGACGGTTCTTCTGTCTGCTTAAGTTCGCAGACAGAAGAACCGTCCCCATGTCTTCCCTTATTTTCCGTTATCCCTCCGGACGCACATAGATCCCGATATCCTTTTCGGAAATGAAAACATAACAGAGATCGCCATAGGTATAAGCAAGATCGCTGTCACGGAAGCGCTCGTAATCAACGGGATCGAGACTGATCACTCCTGCATTTTTCTCTGTGTCAACACCGTATGAAGTTACCCTGTAATCATCCTTTATCGAGGCCGCATATTCACGTACGCAGTCCATCAGACAGTTATAAGAATTATTTACCACGACAAACCGGACGAACGGGGATCTGTCCGTGATCTCAGCATATCTGTCTATGGCCTGCTGACCGGTCACTGCCACATAGAGTATGTCATAGTCTATATATGTTCCCGCGAAATCATCGGGATATACATAATCTTTATCAAAATCAAAGGATGCATAAACAGCTTCGTTGGCAAGCACCGCATTGGCCTGCAGCTTTGCCGTTTTATCGCTCCGCGACTCCCTGCCGGCAAAGTCATATTCCTGAGAAACTCCGTCATATATCAGGAATTCCGAATCCCCGACATTCACAGCGAGCGAGCTGTTGGACTCGATCTTTTGCACACTCATATCCGACCCGATCCAGTCATAGATACGTCTTGCGGGGCTGTTCGGAGCCTCGTCCGCACGTATAGCCACATACGCGGTCGTGATGAACGGATAAGAATGATCCTTAAAGGTATCCGTATTCGGTTTCGCCCCGTCGACTGCGACCGCCACGATATAATCCTCATACTCAAGATCCAAATATGAGACAATGTTATAGCCGATCGCATAAGGATCGCGCGCCACTTCTTCAGTGATGCTGCTCATGCCGTCCGCAAAATAAAACCGGTCCAGCATCGAGGAAAAATCCGGCGCATCGCCGTCCGGCCAGAGGAAACCCTCGAACAATCTCTGGCTGCCCGACTGCTCATTCCTGAAATACGGATGTATATCGGCATCGGGTCCGCCGACCTGGCTCCAGTTCGTGATCGTACACTCATATATCCCGCGGATCTGCTCTGATGTCAGGTTCTGTACGGGACATTCCGGACTCACGATAAATCCGAGTCCGTCGTAACCGTAGGGCTTCATTTCGATATTGACCTTTTTCTCACGGAAATACGATTCCTCTTCCTCGGTAGGCGCGACGAGGAACACGATATCTGCCTTTTTATCGGCCAGATTCAGCCATGCTCCGTGCGTCTTTGAGCACAGCGGATTATCGGCCGCCACGCTGTTTACCCCGTTAAGCTCCATGTAGATAGCTTCTGTAATGGGCTTTCTCGCTGTCGAACTGTCGATCACCGGGAACAGCTCGGGATAAAATATAAATACGCTCTCGATCGGCAAATCACCGGGGTCCGGCATAGGCGTAGCCGTCGGAGCAGGCTCTTCTATGGGAGTAACGACCTCTACAGGTTCCGGTGTTGCAGTCGGTTCCGTCTCAGGCGTGGGAGTAGCTTCAGTACCCGTGATCCCGGACGGTGTAGGGACCGGCTTTTCCCGTCCCTCAACAGATCTCGGATATACACGTACAAACTTTACAAATTCATTCTTCTCGGTCTTCTCCCTGTATTCCTTTGTCAGATCGTTAATGTTTTCTGTATTCCGGGGGATGATCTGAAATTCGATCCCTTCAAGCCAGTAATCATCTATATGATCATCATATTCACGCATACAGAAGCCCATTTGCTTCCATCTGATCACCCGGTACAGCGGTGCATTGTATTCAGTAGTACCTCCGTCCTTATATTGAACGGGTATCGGAACAAATACGACGATCAGGAATATGATCAGCAGGTATTTCAATGCTTTTTTCCCTTTAAATTTCTCAGATCTGATCCCGAGCGCAAACAGCACCGGTACAATACCTATTATCACAAATGCCACTCCGCGTATTACCAGAAAACTCCAATAATAATTGTCAAACAAACGCTTCACCCCCTGTCAATTACTTCTCCGGATCGTTCATCACGCCGATAAATAGCGGGATGTTTGCCTCCGCGTCAATAAGCATGTATATAAACGGTCTGGTAAGATAGACCTCTTTGGGCTTGGGTTTCTCAACAAGTGCCGCCGCACCAATTTTAGTCATCTCGACAACGGTCGCGGCACCGGCCTTTGTACCCTTCTCATCAACCTCGATGAAGGTCTTATGCAAAACCCTGGAAATATAGATCACATAATCGGGAGTGTTAAACGTCCCGATCTTATAGAAATCGGCTTTTTCTTTATCAAACGGCAGCGGCATGCCCATGGATCCCAAAATACCGGACAATTCTGCGGAATACCCGGTCTTGAACTTAGGCATCGATGTTCTGACTTCACACCGCTCCGCATTCGAGAGCATGTCGCTCAGATGCTCTCCGGTAAGCGTTTCAATATACCCTGCCGGCGTAAGATCTTCATTGGGGAGAAGCGCTGCGAAAGCATATTTTTTGCCCTTGTAATACTTAATAAACCCAACAGCGTTCTCATCCTCAAGATAGACGTTCTCCGTCACATACATGTATGGCACTTTTTTAGTGTTACCGGCGGCGTCGGTAAAGTCGCTGTCGTGCACCTGATTTTCCTTATAGATCGTCTGCCACTCGGCATCAAATGCCAGCGCATTGATCAGATACATTATCGCATCCTCGGGTATATCATCGAGGATCGTCGGTATCATGCCGTCAGTCTTTTTCTTAACCCAATCATTTATGTCCTTCAGGGTTGAACTGTCAAAAGGTGCGGAATAGATCTCAGGTGAATAATGATCGGCATTCACCTGCAGAAAATCCTTATTCACCTTGAACTCCTCATCCGAGGTAAACCATATTGAATTCGCCAGATCCAATTTTCCGAAGTACTTAGGATCATCCGGCCCTGAATTCAGATAAGAGTACGCAAACTCATTCAGGTCCCCGGTCTTCATCCCCAGTACTTCTTCCATCTGCGCCAGCGTTTCCCCATCGGCGCCGTTCGCTGTCATGGACAACGCGAGCAGTACGGATATGGGTGAGATCAGCATATTCTCACCACCATTTGCAGTCTGTTCGCAGCTTCGGAACAAGCGCACCGCAAAATCATTCACGTCAGCGCTGAACTCGACTGCTTTTCTGCCTGCCGGAACCGGTCGTGCGGTAACGCCCTCCATCAGGTCGGCGGCCTTAACGCTTTTTCCTCCCGACATACAGCCTGCCGTGCTGCACAGGATCGCTGCGATCATTATTAACGCAGCAACAGTTCGAATGCTATTCTTCATAATCTCCTCATCTGCTGTGTCAACATCGAATTCAGGGCATAATACACCTTTCTGTATATAAGACGAATTCAATAACACATAGGTTCCATGGATTTTTATAATCTGTCAGCCTCTCCTATACATATACTATCATAACGGTCATCCTGCGTACATAGTCCGTGAGGCAGACGCTAAAAGGCACGGACCGTTAAAGCCCGTGCCTTGAAATCTTCCTCAGATTGTATTCTGCTATATTTTTTTATTCGCCCGCAGTAGCCGATGCCTTATCGCTCCACTCGGTATAAACCTTCTCAGTTCCGAGAAGCATAAAGCCTCTTATCTGAACGTAATACTTGGTCGAAGCGCTGAGACCTGAGATCTTCTTCTTGACCGTTTCAGCGTTTGCCACGGTCACCGTCTTTGCCTTCTTCATGTTCTTGTGGCTGCTGTAGATGATCTCATAGCCGTCTACATTATCGATCTGTTCCCACTTTACTGTGATGGAACCCGCGCCCGTCTTGAGGCTTCCGATGTCAGCTGTCTGCTCGCGGAAGGTCAGGCTTTCCTGGAACTTCATCAGAAGTGTCAGAAGATTGCCTGCGACGATCGTGCTGCTGTCGGTCAATGTGAAGATCAGGTCACCGTTGTCGGAAACGCTGATACCGGATACTCCGATACCGTCTTCACCCTTGTCGCCCTTATCGCCTTTCTCGCCCTTTTCTCCGTCTTTACCATCCTTGCCGTCTACTCCGTCTCTTCCGTCACGTCCGTCGGAACCGTTATAACCGTTTCGTCCGTCAGTTCCTCTGAGCGAATCGAGCCATTCGGTCTCGCTTCCGTCAAATCCGTAGTCTTTGGCAATATCGTAAGCAGATTTGCCGTTCTTAACTTCGAAGCTGCTGGTCTGCCCATTGTCCAGCATGATCGTGTAGGTATCAACATTGTCGTTGCTCTCCATAAAGAAAATACTTGAGATCCCGGCTCCGGCCTCACCACGGGGTACACTGAACGAGCTGGTTCTTCCGTCGGTCATCGTGATGTTAAATGTGGTACCGTTTTCATCCTCGTAAGCCTTCTTTACCGTATCGATGCCTGCACCGTCCTCACCGTTGCGTACAAGGAATGTGCTCTTTGTTCCGTCATTGTAGAAGATCGTATATGTATCGTTTATTCCGTCAGTCGCTGTCTTCTTCACCGAAATGATGGAACGCGACGCAGTATCGAGAACAACCGTAACGGTATCCGATTCGATGCTTTCAAATGTCGAATTGTTAAACGATGTTATCGTAAATACGAATTCTTTTATCCCGTCCGGGGCATTATACAGATATTCCGTTGCGTCCGGACCAACCTGAGCGATCCGAGTTCTTGTCATTCTTCCATGATTATCCTTGCCTCTCAGGAAAATGTTGTATCCGTCAGGCTTGTTCCAATCAGGATTTCCGTCGATCTTGGGATTCTCCCACATCAGCTTTATCGCGCTTCCCGAGACATTATTGGGATCGTTGACGATCTCGGCATAGAAATCGTTTACCTTCGGTGAAGGGGTTCTGACATTGGAGATCATGTATCCGTAGATCGGAACCTTATGGCCGATGCTGTCGGTGATATTTGAATCCCACTTTACGACCTGCCAACTGAATACATAGTTTTTGGCAGCATCTTCAAGACCGTATACATTGCCTGCCTCAGCCGCGAGCAGCTTGTTGTCGATATCCGAAACCGTTGCGCCGATTCCTTTTCCGGAACCTGTTGTAGTCGAAGTCTCCCTTCCGGACATATATGAAAGCGAGCTTGTTACTCCGGCCATCACTCCGTCTCCGAGTACTTTTACGCCCAGCATGATCGATGATTCATATGAAAATCCGTGAGACTGCGATACCGAATAACCGGAATACTGGTTCTCCTCCCAGGAGAATGCAGAATTACCCGAACCTGTCTTACAGGTCTGCGCGGTATCCTGAAGCACTGTGAAATTTGCAGGCTTGGAATCGCCAAGCTGCCAATACTGCAGAGGGTTGCCTTCATTCTGAAGCCTGTCGTCCACAATCTTTGTCATGAGCAGATACGATTTTGAAGCGTCGTAACCTGTACTGCTCATAAGCTTTGCATTGTAGTAATCGACGAAAGCATTGTATTCTTCAATGTTCATCTTCATAAACGAAGAATTTGAAGCAAATGACAGACACATACCCTGTCCGTCCAGCCACTGCCCGTCCTTCATGATCTCATAGCTGTAGCTTACGACGGGCGTACGCTTTACGATGACCTGATCTTCCCATGTAGCTGTCCAGCTGTAGGTCTTGCTTTCTTCAAGTCCTTTGGTGAAAGACTCACTCCAATCCAT
Source organism: Lachnospiraceae bacterium (assembly GCA_016288005.1). Lineage (GTDB taxonomy): Bacteria > Bacillota > Clostridia > Lachnospirales > Lachnospiraceae > RUG11977. The sequence continues at coordinate 65,567 of JAEEXY010000001.1, read as the reverse complement.
CGAATAGCCTGCGGAAACGCTCATTTCGATCGCAGGAGAACTGATCTCCGCCGTCACTCCTATGCCGAACGACACACTGTTGCTCGAAGACTGTTCGTAATTAAAGTTCTCGGAAATGCTGTACTCGGTACCGTTCGAATCGGTTATGTAATCATACATATCTTCGTAGTAAGGCGCCGCCTGGATGACCGCCATTACTTCGGGATCCGAGAACGTATATGCTTTGCCCTTGTATCGGGCCACTACTCCGTCATTATCGACATCGATCGCGCAAAGGGCGTAATTCAGAGCATAGTTGGACTTACCGTCGAAATACAGATTGGCTCCCGTGCTTCCGCTTGACGGGAATTCCGAAGCAGAAGAATCCATCGTCCCCATCGTTGTGCTGTAATACGTAGTGGAAATACCGGAGGCGTTATCGCGATCCGCACCTCCCATCATACCACGTGTAAAGGTGTAGTTTTCCTGGCTTTCATGCATACCGCCTACGGAGAACACTACCTGCTCAAAACCTTGTTCGTTGCCGTCAAAGTTACCTGCGGCAACGGAATGAATAAAAGTATTCGAAAGTTTATTGTCGCTCGAATCCTTATTGTCGGCCTCCTTAAAGAAGTTGCCTTCGTAAACGCGCCTTATCGTGCCGCTGGAAAGCGAATAAAGATCGCCGCTTATGAACATTAACGCGGGATTGCCGTATCCGTTGATGCTTACGCACTGAACGGCGGTCTGCTGCCAGACGTCGTCACCGTTAGGATAAAAACCGTCCTTAGTCCATGCGTTTGCCATCGGCGTCTCATATGCTATGTGCGTAAGATTGCCTTCGGTTATCATTATGTAAAGCGTGTTATTGTCAATCGAGTAAGGTTCGCTTACCGTTTTCCCGGGCGTACCCTCTATGGTGTTGTGTATACCGGCTACCACGACTTCCTTCACACCGTCTCCGTCCACGTCTCCGAGTGACAATCCGGGTGCTACGCAGCTGTCATAAGTATTTGTGCTGTTCATAGCCTCCGACCATATGCCGGTATCTTTGCTGTTTATCTTTGTAATGTCATTCTTAAGTCCCTTTGCTCCGTATGCGACCGCTACATAAGGCCTGTACAGATCTGTTTTCTGTTTGCGGCCGTTGTAACTGGACGTCAGACGCGAAACATAGCTTAATACTACCAGATCGTCAATCCCGTCGCCGTTGATATCGCCGGAATCAATCTTCGCTCCGAGGTGATTGTCTGCCCAGTTGTTTGTCTTGAGAAGATTGCTGTCCACGGAACCGTTGATATAGTAATTGTGAAGCAGTGTCTTGCTATGCGAGCTTCCGCTCTTTACCGAAAGCTTCAGATCCTGCGGATTTACAGTTATCTCATTCAGGCCGTAATTTGTATTGTCATAACAGCCCCATACTACCAGCGAATCCTTTCCGTCACCGTCATAATCGCCGGCGGTCAGTGAAAGGAAATTCATGGAATTGTAAAGCCAGACGTCATCGTCATCGCCGTCCGAAGTATTTCCCATCCAGTTTACCGATCCGAGTTTCTGTCCTTCCCAGGTACTTCCTGTCTTATCGCAGACATAGACATACAGGTCGTTGCTTCCGTTTTTTCCGTTGTTCTTCACGCCTATCAATGCCAGATGATCCTTTCGGCCCGAGCCCGTGGGGTCGAACGCTTTCAGCTGGACATAATTGAGTTTGGCAGCTTTAACGTTTGGAAAATGCGTAATTCCGTTTCTCACATTGCGAAGGAAATCACCTGTATCTTCTTTCTTGAGGGTATCGTAGATATCCACGTTCATCATCGGTGAATTATACATTGCACTGCTTTTGTATACGAGCAATTCATGCTGTCTCGTCAGATAAAACGGCTCGTCCACCGCATAGCCGTAAGGATCTGTATTCTTCTGGTAAAGAGCGGGCGGTGTCGCATCCAGCGACATAAGCGTATTGAATATCTCTTCTCCCGTTCTTTCCTTCTCGATCAGAGATTTGGTAGTCGCCGCCTTTACCGGCTTTGCCTGCATTTCAGGCACATAACCTGCTGTCAGCGCCATTACCGCGAGCAGGCATACGATAGTTTTGAAAAGTCTTCCTGTTTTCATACATCTTCCCCTCTCATCCTAAGAAAAAAGACTATATACTTCAAGGCCCAATATTGACCTTTCTGTATATAGTCTATTCGTTTTTTCGTGAAGAAACGAAATCTTACAGAATTGTAAGAAATGAGTATTTACAAGGCTTACGGGAATTTTGCCCCATTCAGATGCTCTCCAGCGTATATCCCGTTTTGTGAAGCGAAACTACCTGAAGTCCCGAACCGGAAGCCTCAAGTTTTTTATTCAATCTCGAAACAGTCGCGTAAAGAACATTCAGATCCGATCCCGGAGCCGGCCCCCATACGCTCTCATAGAGCTCTTCCTTTGTCCTTAAGGTTCCGCTGCTCATGAGCATGATCTCCAACAACGTGAATTCCTTTTGCGTAAGAAGCAGGTCCTGACCGTTGCAGAACGCCAGCGAAAGCACCGTATCTATCTTTAACGGACCGTAGCTGATAAACCTTTTGCTCTCCACGCTCGTCCTGATCCTGGCCTCCACACGCGCAAGAAGGACTCCAAGATCATAGGGCTTGGTCAGATAATCGTCCCCTCCGGACCTGAAGCCCGCGATCACGTCCTGATTCTCTCCGAGCGCCGACAGGAAAATGATCGGGAAAGCATGCTCGCGCTTAACTTTCCTGCAGAAATCGACGCCGTCGCCGTCAGGGAGCATGATGTCAAAGATGGCGAGATCGAACTCGTTCTTTTCCAGGGCGTCCTCCGCCTCTTTAATGGTCTCTGCGCATACTACCTCGTAATCCTCCATCAGCAGCGCCTCTTTGTTTATCTTGAGGATATGAGGATTATCCTCCAGCAGCAATATCTTTCTTCCCATACTTATCTTCCCTTCTTATACTTTCCCGGAAGAAGGCACGTCAAATACGAATTCGCTTCCCGACGGGCCTGTGGCGTTGAGCCTTATACTGCCCCCATGCAGTCTCATTGTATCAGCGCATATAGCCAGTCCGAGACCTGTGCCTCCGTCCTTCGTAAATCCTCTTTCAAAAATGTGTTCTGCAACATCCGGCGCAATTCCGCTTCCGGTATCCGCAACCGAAAACTCCAGATTCCCGGGTATCTCCCGCACGCGGATCGTGATAGTGCCCTTATCCGTATGCCGGTTTGCGTTTACTACAAGATTTATGATCACCTGAAGTAGCAGCTCAAAATTGGCATGAACGGAATGGCTGCTCTCATTGACCGTAACCAGCGTATTGGATTTCTTGGCGCAGACGGGCTTTAATATCGCCTGCGAGCTCTTCAGCAGATCTGCGGCGTATATTTCGGAGAATTCGACCTGACCCGTATTGCCGAATGTATATTCCATCAGCTTCGTTACCATTTCTCCGAGGCGGTCAGCCTCGTCGCGGATGGTCTTTAACCGCTCGGGATCTTCGACGCCTCCCTTGCCGCGTCTCGCCTGCATCTCCATCAGCTGCGCGTAACCCGAGATAACGGTGAGCGGCGTTCTGAGCTCATGCGCGACATTCTGAAGGAAGTCGCGATTCATGGTATTGATCTGCCCGAGGACTTCATTTCGCTGAACCTCTTTTCGCAGCATCCTCTCCTGCATTACATTTCTGTGATTGATTACGATAGCCAGGATAAGGATGCAGAGCACCAGCCAGAGCTGAGAAGTGCCGTAATGCGCAACAGCTTCCGTCTTACGTATGTTAGTGCCCTCAAAGGTCATGCCGGCTGCAAATATAAGCATTGCGACAAGAGTCACGGTATCTGCAAGCTTCCACTCCACCCGTTTTCCGAATATCCGTACAAGCAATAAAACGAGTATCAGAACGAATACTGCCAGACCGATGAAATAGCATAATTTACACAGACTTACCAGATCATGGGAATCCAGAATAAAATGGACCGCAGTCAGAACAGCTACCGAAGCCGTGTAGACGATCTTGAGCCATTTGCTCAGATTCTTCCTGTAAAACGCCAGCAGCAGGAACATCGACCCGAGCGGCATGAGAGAGGATTCCAGGATAAATAACCGGTAAGCTGTCGAATACGGCGTTCCCGCAGGTAAGATGTATTCCAGGAAAAAGAGCTGGTTCCTGACCGACAGAACAAAGCTGCAGAGGGCAAGCGAGCCGTACTCGGGATTCTTCATTACCGCAGCGCACAAAAGGAAATAGAAACCGAGAAACAGCAGGCCGCCTCCCAGAAGAAGCGCCGACGTATTTACCTGGCGAAGAAAAATGTTCATGATCTCAGGCGAAGAAATGTAAGTTGCCTGAATGAAGCCGCCCTCATTATGGAAATAATTTGAATACTGGTAGATTATCTCGACTTCACCGTCGCCCGTATAGAAAGGTATGCGCATAAAACGGCTGCCCGGAACGGCTTTTTCGGGGTCGCTGTCCACATAACCCACGTTCAGGAGTTCCTTGCCGTTTATAAAGACTCTGGTACCGTAATCGATCGAATAGCCGGCCAGTTCAAGAACTGTATCCGGCTTGGTCTTTAACAGTATATGATATGTGCCGTAAGGCAGCTCTCTGGCGTCGTTGTCAAGTCCGGCAGGATCGCCTCCGGCAAAGTCTTCGGGCGTATAGTGGACCATCGGATAGAAGTTCCAGTCGTTTACGAGACGGCACATATTCTTATCCATATCGATCCCGGTAATATCGGCCTCGCCGTTCTCGGGATAATACTCAACCGTAGGGAAGGCCGAACGCCCTGATATATAAACGAAAAACAAACCGATGAGCACCGTCGATATCACCGTTAAGATAATATTGCTCACCGGTATTTTGTCTTTATTGTTCATTTTACAACGCCCTTCATGTAGCACCTGTGGCACATCGCAACATACTGGTCATCGGCGCCGATCAGGATCTGCTCTCCGTCGTAGATTATCTTGCCGTCGCGGTAGCGGGCGTTCATCGTAGCCTTGCGTCCGCAGGGACACATCGTAACGATCTCGATGATCTTATCGGCCAGCTCGAACAGCCTCTTGCTGCCCTCGAAAAGCTCTGCCCTGAAATCTGCGCGCAGTCCGTAGCACATTACCATGGTACCCGCGTCAACGATCTCACGCAGCTCGTCTACCTGGGCTTTGGTCAGGAACTGTGCCTCATCGACGATGATATTGTCATAATATGCGGGCAGCACGGGAAGCACCTCACGAACGGTTTGATCCGGAGCGATAAGAATGGCCTCAGCCTGCAGTCCGGCTCTCGATCTGATGATGTTCGCGCCGTCTCTGGTGTCGATGCTGGGCTTGAGCATCGCGACCTTTTTGCCCTTTTCCTCAAAATTAAAGCGCGTCATCAGAGCGTTCGCAGACTTGGAAGCGCCCATCGCGCCGTAATAAAAATACATTTTCATAGCGGTATCCCCTCTCCGTTTAATACATAAATCCATGATAGCATTTTCATGTCTTAGCCGCAAGAAAAAAGACGCGGACTAAAAGTCCGCGCCGAAAAATGTTCTTTACTCAAGTGACTGAAGGCACTCTTTGATCCTCGCGAGTCCCTTCTCGATATTCTCCATACTCGTCGCATAGCTTAAGCGTATATGCGTCGGGAAACCGAAATCCGAGCAGGGGATAACCGCTACCTTGTAATCGTTCAGCAGTATGTCCGCCAGGCCGAACACATCTCCTACCTGCTTACCCTTGTAGCTCTTCGGGAATGCGGCGCTCACATCGACAAACGCGTAGAACGCGCCGGTAGGCTTGAGCATCTTAGCCAGAGGCAGGTCGCTCACGAGCTCGTACATGCGCTCGCTGCGCTTTTTAAACTCGGCCTTCATCTGCTCCACTTTGTCCTGAGGGCCGTCGAGAGCCTCCAGAGCCGCCTTCTGGGCGATCGAGTTCGGGTTCGAGGTCTGGTGTGACTGAATGCTGCCGATAGCCTTCGCTATCTCGGGAGCTGCGCCTATATAGCCGATTCTCCAGCCGGTCATGGCATATGACTTTGCCATACCCGAGCAGGTGATCGTGCGCCTGTAGATCTCATCGTTAAACGACGCGATGCTGACGGGCTCCTCACCCGTGTATATCAGATTCTCGTACATTTCATCGGAAATGCAGTAGATATCCTTCTCAACGATAACCTTCGCGAGAGCTTCGAGCTCCTCACGACTGTAGATCATACCGGTCGGATTATTCGGTGTATTGAGTACAAATGCCTTTGTCCTGGGAGTGATCGCGGCTGCAAGCTGCTCGGGAGTGATCTTGTAGCCGTTCTCAGCCTCGCACCTTACAAATACGGGCACGCCGCCGACAAGCTTTACCATCTCGGGGTAGCTCAGCCAGTAAGGCGCGGGAATGATAACCTCTTCGCCGGGATTTACGAGCGCGGTAAAAATATTGGTGAGGGAATGCTTTCCACCGTTGCTGATGACTATCTGGTTGGTCTCGTAATGCAGGTGGTTAAAGCTCTCGAACTTTCTGCAGACAGCTTCCTTCAGCTCGATGATGCCGCTGGCAGCGGTATACTTTGTAAATCCCTCGTCGATGGCACGCTTTGCGGCCTCGCAGATATTTGCGGGAGTCACGAAATCGGGCTCTCCGGCTCCGAAACTGACTACATCGATACCCTGCTTTTTCAGCTGCTTTGCCTTGTCACTGATCGCAAGTGTGGACGAAGGCTTAACTCCCTTGGCTCTTTCAGATAATCCCAGCATATAAACTTCCTCGTTTCTGTTTTCTGAATTGTGTGGGTGCCTGTTACCCGTCTTTCACGAGCGGACATTTGAACGTCCCACGCAACCACATAAGCTGAATTATAATGAAACGCATCTGCCGTGTCAACTGTTTTCTGATTAATTTATCAGAAGCACTTTGCTTTGTGCTCCTGCTTGCAGTCCGCGACTTTATTGCATTTGTAGCAGACCTCGTTGCCGCAGAATCCGTCCCTGTGATAATCCTCTATATTCTTGTATGTAGTATCGGCGATATTCGCGAGCGCCTCGGCGGTAAGGAACGCCTGGTGAGATGTCAGGATAACGTTCGGCATCGAGATGAGACGTGCCAGTACGTCGTCGTTAACGATATGATTCGAATAATCATGGAAGAATACATCCGATTCCTCCTCATACACATCGAGGCAGGCCGCGCCTATCTTGCGCTGTTTGATGCCCTCGACCAGAGCTTCGGAATCGATCAGCGCGCCGCGCGAGGTATTGATCAGTATAACGCCCTTTTTCATCTTCGCTATCGTGTCGGCATTGACCATATGTCTGTTCTCGTCGGTCAGAGGGCAATGGAACGAAATGATGTCGCTACGCTTCCAGAGCTCATCGAGCTCGACATAATCGATCCCTGAATCCTTCATCGGGAATTTGTCGTACGCGATGATGTTCATGCCGAATCCGCGGCAGATATCCATGAAAATGCGGCCGATCTTACCGGTGCCGACTATACCGACGGTTTTTCCGTGCAGATCGAAGCCGGTCAGTCCGTTCAGACTGAAGTTAAAGTCCTTTGTCCTGATATATGCCTTATGGATGCGTCTGACGGAGGTCAGCAGCAGAGCCATCGCGTGCTCCGCGACGGCATACGGCGAATACGCCGGAACGCGCACGATATGTATCTTTCCGAATGCGTACTCCACATCAACATTATTATAACCCGCGCAGCGTAAAGCAATAAGCTTTACACCCATTTTCACGAGTTTATCGATGACCTTTCTGTTCACGTCATCATTGACGAACACGCATACCACGTCCGCGCCTTCCGCGAGCTTAACGGTATCCTTGGAAAGCCTGGTCTCGTAGAACGTGACCTCGTATTTCTCCTCCGGATCCGCCGCCTTAAAAGAAGCGATATCGTACTCCTTTGCGTCAAAAAATGCTACTTTGATCTTTTCTTCACCCATAAGCTGATACCTCCTTCTAAAACAAGCCGGTGTTTTTGACACCGGCTTGTTCTGTTTTCAATTTAATTATTTTGCGTAGTCAGTTACCCTGCTCTCGCGGATGACATTGACCTTGATCTGGCCGGGATACTCCAGTTCTTCCTCGATCTTCTTCGAGATATCACGAGCCATAAGTACCATCTCGTCATCGCTGACCTGTTCGGGAACGACCATAACGCGAACCTCTCTACCCGCCTGGATAGCGTAGGCTTTTTCGACCCCTTTGAAGCCATTTGTAATATCTTCTAACTGCTTTAATCTGCTGGTATAAGTCTCAAGCGTCTCGCGTCTAGCGCCGGGACGTGCGGCCGAAATGGTATCTGCGGCCTGTACAACGCATGCTATAAGCGACTGGAACTCGACATCGCCGTGATGTGCCTCAACGGCATTGATAACGATGTTGGACTCCTTATACTTACGGCAAAGATCTACGCCGATCTGTACATGCGTGCCTTCCATCTCCTGGTCGATCGACTTACCGATATCGTGCAGAAGTCCCGCACGCTTTGCAAGTCTGACATCGAGTCCGAGCTCACCTGCAAGATGTCCGGCGAGAAGCGCGACCTCGATCGAATGCTTCAGGGCATTCTGACCGTAACTGGTCCTGAACTTCATCTTACCGAGCAGTCTTACGAGCTCAGGATGGAGATTGTGAACGCCTGTCTCGATGAGTGCCGACTCACCGGCCTCACGGATGGTCTGTTCAACCTCTTTCTGTGCCTTCTCGACCATTTCCTCGATCCTGGCCGGATGAATACGGCCATCGACGATAAGTCTCTCGAGCGCGATCCTCGCGATCTCACGACGGACGGGATCGAATGCCGAAAGAACAACAGCCTCGGGTGTATCATCGATGATCAGGTCAACGCCGGTCATGGTCTCCAAGGTACGGATATTACGTCCCTCACGACCGATGATGCGTCCCTTCATCTCATCGCTGGGCAGCTGTACGACCGTGATCGTAGCCTCTGCCACATGATCGGCTGCCGTCTTCTGGATGGCATTGATGATAAGCTCCCTGGCCTTTTTGTCGGCCTCTTCCTTCGCTTTCTGCTCCAGATCCTTGATCAATACGGCGGTTTCATGTTTTACATCGTCTTCAACAGTTTTAATAAGATATTCCTTAGCTTGTTCGGAGGTCAGTCCCGAGATCTTCTCAAGTTCCTGAACCTGCTTCTCATGAGTGGCTTCGATCTCCTCTCTGATGCGATCAAGTTCAAGCTCCTTGGCTGCGATCCTGGCTTCTTTCTTTTCATTCTGCTCTATCTTGCGGTCAAGAGTTTCTTCTTTTTTCAGCACACGCTGTTCGTAGTGCTGAACCTCCGCCTTACGTTCCTTGGTCTCACGATCAAGTTCCTTCTTAGCGCGGATAGATTCCTCCTTAACCTCAACCAGAGCTTCACGCTTACTGGCTTCAGCTGCTTTGTTGGCTTCGTCGATAATCTCCTTTGCCCTGCTCTCCGCAGAACCTATAGTCGCCTCATCCTCCCGGATCTTGTTGCTTACGGCTTTTTTCGCCGAAACGTTCCAGGCAATGATTGCGATGACTATGCCCACAACCAGTCCAATAAGTGCGCCTATTGCATATGCCATTTAGGAGCACCTCCTGAAAATAAATATTAAATTGTTATTGTAGATCAATCTACAACAGTATAATTTTATAAAATATGAATATTGATGTCAAGCGGTTTTTAAATCTATATACCTCTGTGTGACTATTCGCCCAGCATCCTCATCATCAGGTGGATCTCGTCCTTATGGACCGCGGTATTATAGACATAAAGGATCGCGCAGACACCGTCTTTTTTGCCGTTTTCGATGAACGCGAACTCTACCCTGTGGTTGTATCTGTTCACGTTGCGCTCGGTATAGCTGCCTGTATAATACGAAAACGACGCGTAATCCGTCGACTTTTTCGATATCTCGATATCCCTGTCAAACAGCGGGATGAACGACTGGTACATCGTAAGATGCTTGTTGCAGAGAATGTCCTCGACTATCGCCTTGCGCACGTTCTTAAGGTTTGAGATGTCCGTCGGCTTTTCGAGGTAGCTTTCATCCACATAGAAAACGAAAAGGCTCTCCGCGACACCGTCTCCGGTCAGGTCGTTCAGCTTGTACTGATAGCCCGGCACATTAGGCAGCTCATGCTCGACCGTCGCCCAGCCTGCGGGGATCCTGTACGCAAACTCACCTTTGATATTTCTGCTAAGCATGGATATCTTGCTGATCCATACTCCGTTCGCGGTCATGTAAGCCGTCTCCGAGGCGGTCGTCATGCCTGTGGTCTCGATCTTATCGGCCTTCATCGTGATATCGGTCGAAAAGATGTTGTTTGATATATCCACTCTGCCGAATACCCTGACAGTGGCGCCGATAGCGATCCCGTTCAGCGCGTTCAGCGCATTTGACGAAGTGCATTTGATGCTCCTGCTGAAGGCGTTGTCGTTATCCCTGATATAAAATGTTTTATTGTTGTTTTCTTTGCCGGTCAGCGTCGCGTAAACGACCATGTAATGCCCGTCGTAAAGATTCTGCGCATTCTGCGCGTTGATCAGGAATACCTGCAGGAGCTTGTTTGCGGGAATGCTCTGATAGACCCTCGTGTCCTCGACATCGAGAGCTATCCCGCTGTATCCCGACGCGTTCGTGGTCATCAGGCCGAGCAGCATGATCAGCACCAGCATGAATGCCGCCGCTTTCTGTAGAAGCCGGTTCATCTGCTCACCCCCCAGTTCTTGTCGAATTCGGGCTGGAACTTAATGACCGCCGAATCCGGATATTTCGATGTGATATACGCTACCATGAACCGCAGCGTATGCGCCTCGGCATAGTCGGAAACGAACACTATCTCCTTGTCCGATACATCGCCGATCGCTGAATCGAGAGCCTGTACGGCGCGCTCCTTCAGCGAGTTAGTGTCCTTGTCATAGGCGAAAGAATAACCTCCGCAGCGTATCTCGTTGTTATATATCTCGATCACATATTTGCCGTCCGTATCGGGATCCGGCTTTGCGGGATCGGGGTTGTTCGGGTCGTCCTCACCCACTCCGGGCTTCGGGATCGGCGTAACATAAGCACCCTGGTTGTCGCTCCCCTCCTGCCCCGTCTCGGTGCTGTGGATCAGTTCGTCGAGATTGATCAGAGGCTCGCCGTTATAGGTAATGATCTTTGCGCTCCTGAATATGGAACCCGTGAGCAGAAAAGCGCAGAGAATGCATGCCAGAGCTATTCCGTATTTTTTATTCATACGCAATCTCCTCAACAGACGCGCCCCTGCCCGCCAGCAGGTCGCGCACATGATGGTAGACCGCCGATACCGCGTAATCGTCTATCAGCCTGAATGCCCTGCCCGCATCGGCGATCTCATTCAGCGCGGCGTCCGCAGTCTCAAAGCCTGAGCTGCAGTCGTAGACAGCGCCGTTAAAGCTTACCTCAAATCCGTTTACTGTCACTTCCACATATACCGTGCCGCTGTTGTCGGCACTGGTCCCGGGTGAGGTCTGTTTGTCATCCTGTCCCTCGTTCTCGCCCCTGCCGGCTTCTGAGAAAATAGGATTCTTACCGTTTGGCCCATACTGTCTCACCGCGATGATGACTATCGCGATCACCAGCCCCAGGAATAAAATTATCCTGATCAGCCTCGTAAGCGGGTTCTTCGAGGGATTTTTGACGCTGACATAGATCAGCAGCGCCAGTATCACGATCAGGATGATAAGTGCGATAAGTGCTTTGTTCATAGATGACTCACCTTGTAAATACGTTGTCGTACTGCGACTCTAAATACTCGAATATGTTGGAAATGGCGGTCTCATCCCTGTAGAGGATGCTCTCGTCACCGCGGTTCAGCGACAGGATAACCGGAACGGATGCGCCGTCCGTCGCCTCCTCGATGATGCCGGTCAGATATTTCTGAAGCTCGGCGTAGCCCTCCTGCTCTTTGGCAGCGGTAACGGGGATCTTGACCAGCTCGGTGCCGTCATCTATGCCTGCGGTTATGATGACCGTTCGGTCCGATATCCTCGTCGATGAGTCAAAATATGCCACAACATCGACGAATCTCACATATTTCTCGGTATTCTCAAATGCCTCCGAATGCCGGCGGTAATACTCCTGCAGCGCGTCCGACTCCCTGAGGCTCTCATCCGCTGCTTCCATCATCTCTTCCGCTTTGGCTGCCGCTTCTTTTGTATCGTCCGAAAGGAGCTTCTGTCCGCACATAACGATCAGCAGCACGATAAAGATGACATCGAGCAGAGACGTCAGGTCTATGACAAAATCTGTTCTGGAATGTTTATTTCTCATATGTTCACGCCTTTGTATGCTGTTTGCGAAGCTCGATAAACTCCTGATGATATCTGTCATTGTCGGCAAACTCGATCTCGGTCTCGTTGATGATCCTCGACACCTTGAGCGCGGTGTATGCCTTCAGAATAATGGTCATGATGAGCGCAAAGAGCGTGGATGATAGAGCCGTGGCGATCGCGCCCGTCATGCCGTCGATACCCTCGGCGCTGATCTGCATCATGAGTCCCACAACGGTTCCCAAAATACCCAGCGAAGGGAATACGGGGATCAGCTGCACCAGCGTGTCAACTCCTGCGCACTGCTCCTCAAAGCGGCGCTTCTGGGCCAGCACATCCTCCTCGTCGATATAGCCCGAATCCGACGAGATCGTCGGCAGTCCTTCCGAGTCGATGGTGTACTTTCTGTGCTTGAGCTCAAAGGTCTTGCGGATCTGGTTGAGTCCAGCCTCCAGCTCCTTTTTCCTCGATGCCAGGCGCAGGATGATCACTACACCCGCAAAAATGATTATAACGTTAAATATGATGCTCGAAACATCTCCGAAGCACAGCTCAAAAATAGCTTTCATAACCTTCTCCTATGTGTTCTTTGATCAGCCTTTACCCTTTGTCGGTGCCTTGGTCGGCAGCAAAACGGAAGGATCCCACATCATGCTGTCTACGGGAGCAACGAGCACACGTCCCGTGCCTCTGTAAACATTGACCAGACCTTCTTTTGAAACGGCGGAACCGATCAGCGTCTTTGTGGTCCTCTCAACTGTGAACTTCAGTCCGTCCGACCACGCGACAGCCATGCTGCCGTCGATCTTTAAGACGTCGTCCTTCAGCTCGACCGTTATCAGCTCCTCGCGCGGTACACGGCTCTCGAGAGCCACAATGCCCTTTCCAGCGAGTCTGGTGTTAAACAGGCCTTCTCCTCCGAGCAAAGCCGAGGAAACGGTATTTCTGGCCGCTACGGACAGCTCTATGGTGTCCTCACATGCCATGAACATCCCGTCCTCTATTATGAGCTTGCCGCCCCACTCCGCCAGATCCTCAAGGATCACGTATCTGTAGGTAGGCTCCATGACGACGGCGCCCGTGCCGGAATATCGCGGCTTGATGGCCGTTTCGCCGGTCACCGTGCTCCCGACGACCTTTTTGAAGAAATCGCCGGCGCCCTTTAGGTCGGTGGTCGATTCCACGGCGCCCATCATCATCTGCATGGTGCCCGCCTGCAGGATAACGGCGGAGTTCTCGAGCTTTGCGACTACCTGACGCTTTCTGACATTCATCTGCGAAGCAAAATATGCCATCATCGCGCTGTACTCGTTTACCGAGACGTCGTGCTCATATTCATAGACCGAGAAGCAGCCGCGCTCCTCCGTTTTTTTACGCAGCGGCGAATCGTTCAAGATATCGGATCTGATCAAGGAAAGCCTCCTTTATTTGCCCGAAAGCATCAGCTTTGCTGAGATTACGGTCGAGATAAGGTTGTGCTCGTAGAAATACTTAAGCACCGCGTTGTCCTGTATATCCGCAATGATCTTCGCTCCGGTCTCGGTAGCACCGAACACCGAAACAAAACCGCAGAAGGCCCATACGATGATGACACCCTCGAGCAGGCCGAAGATCAGGCCTCCGACTTTGTTGACGGCATTGAGTCCAGGCAGCTTTGAGAACTTATCCAGCAGCCATACCGCCAGCGCGGAAAGGATGATCACGCCTATCAGTGTCGCTACATACGCGATACCCGTGATCACAGTGGTCGTGGTCTTGTCATAGAATGCCTCGACCATGTCCTCCTGCGCGCGCTTTACGCCGTCGCTGTTCTCATTGATATACTTTTTGAACATTTCCTCGATCTGCGAAGGCAGGTTAAGGTCCTCGATGGTCCCGTCGATCTTGTCCTGATTGACGATGCCGCCCTCGGGAAGCTTAACTGTTTCCTTAACCTTCTCATATACCTTCGATCTGATGCTCTCGTTGCTGTTGAGCGCTTTCGCGACCGTGGGCGCGAGCATCAGGGTCAGCGCGATAACGATGATGGCTCCGGCAAAATGCCATACGGACTTGATCAGTCCGCGGATGTATCCGATCACGGTCAGCGCGATGACTATCAGTAATGCAACTAATGCGGTAATATTCATAATATGCTTTCTCCGTAATTATTAAGGTCGATGACGAGCTCGCACGCCTGTCCGCCGTTGCCGATCGTATAGGGCGCAAAGGTCAGTACGCACTGCTTGTCCTTAGTCAGATAGTAATTGATGTTCGTAGCGGTAAGTCCGTCGATGTATTTGCAGTCATTGTATACGACCCATGCCTTGTTGGTATCGTAGTAGCACTCCTGATAAGACCTCTGAAATTGAACATATTCTTATAACTCCTTCCCGTGCTTATACGCACATAAATTCTTTTATATTTTAAACTTTTACACAATAAATGTAAAGAGAAGACAAGGGGACGGGCAAGACAAGGGGACGGTTCTTCTGTCTGCAAAGTACGCAGACAGAAGAACCGTCCCCTTGTCTTAAAAAATTTAATGGTGACAGGCACCTCAGAAGAAACAATATTTATTTGCTCAGCATCTCATCGATCGACTTAGCCGCAAGCTTTCCTGCGCCCATAGCCGAGATAACGGTAGCTGCGCCGGTTACCGCGTCGCCGCCTGCGTAAACCGCATCGCGCGAGGTAAGGCCGTCTTCGTTAACGATGATGCCGCCGTGCTTGTTGACCTCGAGACCCTTTGTGGTGTCCTTGATAAGAGGATTGGGTGAGGTTCCGATCGAGATAACGACCGTATCAACATCGAGTACGAACTCGGAGCCCTCTACGGGGATGGGTCTTCTTCTGCCCTTCTCGTCAGGCTCGCCAAGCTCCATCTTGATGCACTTCATGCCTGTTACGAAGCCGTTCTTGGGATCGCGGGGATTCTCGGGATTGTTGTAGCCGAGGATCTCAACGGGATTGTTAAGGAGCTTGAAGTCGATGCCCTCTTCCATAGCGTGCTCAACCTCTTCCTTACGTGCGGGAAGCTCCTCAAGTGAACGACGGTAAACAATATATACATGCTCAGCGCCGAGACGGAGTGCCGTACGCGCAGCGTCCATAGCAACGTTTCCGCCGCCTACGACCGCTACCTTGCCGCCCTTCATGATAGGGGTAACGGGATCGTCTCTGTAAGCCTTCATCAGGTTGCTGCGGGTAAGGAACTCGTTAGCGGAATAAACGCCCTTTAAGCTCTCTCCGGGGATACCCATGAAATTGGGAAGTCCTGCGCCCGAGCCTACGAATACAGCCTCATAGCCCTGCTCGAAGAGCTCGTCGATGGTAAGGGTCTTACCGATGACAACGTTGGTTTCAACGTCTACGCCGAGAGCCTTTAAGGTCTCAACTTCCTTGGCAACGATGGCCTTGGGAAGACGGAACTCGGGGATACCGTATACAAGTACGCCGCCTGCGGTATGGAGTGCCTCGAAGATGCTGACTTTGTAGCCCTTCTTTGCGAGGTCGCCCGCGCAGGTAAGTCCGGAAGGACCGGAACCTACGATCGCAACTCTGTGGCCGTTAGACTTCGGAGCTGCGGGTGCTTCTTTTGAATTCTCATTATGCCAGTCGGCAACGAAACGCTCGAGACGTCCGATACCTACGGGCTGGAACTTCACGCCGAGAGTACACTTGCTCTCGCACTGCGTCTCCTGAGGGCAGACACGTCCGCATACAGCGGGAAGCGATGAAGTCTGGTTGATGATCTGATATGCTCCCTCGTAGTCCTTCTCTTTGATCTTCGCGATGAACTCGGGGATATGGATATTAACGGGGCAGCCCGATACGCAGGGCTGGTTCTTGCAGTTTAAGCATCTGTTCGCTTCTTCAACAGCGATCTGCTCGGTATAGCCGAGCGCTACTTCCTTGAAATTATGTGCTCTAACCTCAGGCGCCTGAGTAGGCATTTCATGTTTTGTAGGTACAATAGGCATTTTATTTTCCTCCTCAAGCGTTCTTTAAGAGATTGCAGGCCTTCTCATAGGCATGCTTCTCGAAATCCATGTACATTCTGCCGCGGCTCATGGCCTCGTCGAAATCTACCTCATAGCCGTTGAAATCGGGTCCGTCAACACATGCGAACTTGGTGATCTTCTGGCCGTCTCTGTTAAGGGTAAGACGACATCCGCCGCACATACCCGTACCGTCGATCATGATAGGGTTCATGGAAACCGTGCAGGGAACACCGAAAGGCTTCGCTGTCGCTACAACGAACTTCATCATGATAAGGGGACCGATCGTGATGATCTCATCGAACTTCTCACCGGCCTCGAGCATCTCCTTCAGAGGAACGGTAACATTACCCTCGCGACCGTAAGATCCGTCATCCGTCATAAGAACAAAGCTGTCGGAGCATTCCTTGAACTCATCCTCAAGAATAACAAGATCCTTGTTTCTGAATCCGATAATGCTGGTCACATTAACGCCCTGAGCGTGGAAAGCCTGAGCAACGGGCATTGCGATAGCGCAGCCTACGCCGCCGCCTACTATGCAGACCTTCTTCTTGCCCTCAAGATGAGTTGCAACGCCGAGAGGTCCTACAAAGTCCTGGATCGACTCGCCTTCATTCTTGCCGTTGAGCAGAGCTGTGGTTCCGCCAACGATCTGGAAAATGATCTTTACTGTTCCTTCCTTGGGATTGGTTCCCGCAACGGTAAGCGGGATCCTCTCGCCGTCCTCATCAACGCGGAGGATGATGAACTGACCGGGCTTAGCCTTATTTGCTACAAGAGGAGCTTCGATCTCCATCTGTGTAACGGTAGGGTTAAGGTTCTTCTTGTGCACAATCTTGTACATACCTTTATTCTCCTTTTTCAAACTAAGAAATGACATCTTCGGCCGCTGTAAAAAGCCATACCGAATCTATTATACACGCTTTTCGCAATGATGCAAGCATGTAAGCAACATTTTTATATATATATTATCGATACAATCGCTATCTATTCAGTTTTCGTTATACTCTCCGCTGCCTTTTTGCGCGTTACTCCGATGCGCCTGTACATGCCCCTCCGGCGTCCTTTTAATCCGGGCTGCAGGTCGAAGGCAAGGCTCTCACGTTCGAGCGAACTCCCCATGCGCTCGCATATCGCGGCCTTATCAAGCGCTTCGCCTATGAAAACACACTGACTCGTGTCATCTTCCGAGCCTGTTATCGCGTACAGATTATCGGCAAGGTCAAAACGAAGCGTCTCTGCCCCGACAGGCACCGTGCCCTTCGCTCTCGCGATATGTCCGAGCCCGCCGCGCATGCAGTCTTCGAGCAGCAGGATGAGTTCCGCGGGATTGTTCAGTCTGCCGTTGTTTATCGTGATCTGTGTAAAAGCATCCGCCCCGTTATCCGCCTCTCCGGCCTCCGTTTCATGTGCCGGGACCTCCATGATGTCGCGCCACCACTCATCGCTCATCCGGGAATAATGGACGTCCGCGATCTCGGCATCGGGATTGATCGCGCGGATCTTTGCTGCGGTCTGTTCCATTATCTCGGGCGCTTCGCGCTCACATTTTGAGAAAATGATTTTCTGCGCGAACGCAACCTGGTCCTTATACAGGTCGGACCATTCCCGCATATTCGCCGCGTAATTTCCGGGAGACAGAACCACTACAGGCTTCAGCAGCGAAATATTGTCGTGCAGGATGGGCTTCAGATTGTTTATGATGTTGCTGAACCTTCCGACTCCGGTAGGCTCTACGATCAGATACTCCGGCGAAAGTCCGGTAAATACGGTAAGCACGGAATTGACAAAGCTGTCCTTCATCGTGCAGCACACGCAGCCCTCCATAAACTCGAGTATCTCGGGCTTTTTCCCGCCTGTGCCGGCGCGACCGAGTTCACGCGCGTCTATGCTGTTTTCACCGTATTCATTTTCAAGGACTACCGGCTTCGTGCCGCTCCGTCTGATCAGTTCTTTTATGAAAGTCGTCTTTCCGGCCCCCAAAAAGCCCGATACGATCAATATCTTCATTCCTCTTCCACCTTTTCGGGGAACAGGGAGCGGCACATAGACCGCTCCCCACCCGTCTGTATAACTTACAACATCTATGTCGCGATCGCCGGCGATCAGGGTTGGTCGTCAAGGATAACTACGGGTTTGATCAGATCTGCGGGCTTATCCTTCATCAGCTGAAGTGCCTCAGGGATATGCTTCCAGCCATGGAATACATGAGTCGAAAGCTTGCTGACATCAAGCTTGCCTGACGATACAAGAGCGCCGAGCTTCTCCATGCGGAGACGTCCGCCGGGCATAAGGCCGCCGTTGATCTGCTTGTGGCCCATACCGACACCCCACTCAACACGGGGGATGGAGATCAGATCGCCGCTGCCGAGATAGTTAACATTGCCGATCTTTCCGCCGGGCTTAAGAGCCTTAACTGCGGAAGCAAAGGTATCAACGGTACCGCCTGCGATAACAACGCGGTCAACACCCTTGCCGTCGGTCATCTTAAGAACCTGCTCCTCGATGGTGCCGTTCTTGTAGCTGATGAACTCGTCAGCGCCGTAGAACTTGGCAACCTCAACGCATTTAGGTCTGGTACCTACAGCGATGATGCGGGAAGCGCCGCGAAGCTTTGTTCCGGCTACGGACATAAGACCTACGGGGCCGATACCTACAACGAGAACCGTGTCACCGAACTGGATGTCGGCGAGCTCTACACCGTGGAAACCGGTGGGAACCATATCAGAAAGCA
This sequence comes from Lachnospiraceae bacterium, assembly GCA_016288005.1. Classification (GTDB taxonomy): domain Bacteria; phylum Bacillota; class Clostridia; order Lachnospirales; family Lachnospiraceae; genus RUG11977. The sequence continues at coordinate 46,588 of JAEEXY010000001.1, read as the reverse complement.
TGCAGGCATCCTCTAATGTCATGCCCTCGGGCATATGAGCAAGGTTGCCGTCTGCATCGTTTACATGGAAATATTCGGAATCAAGACCGTCCTTGAAATTAGAGAACTTCCAGCCTGCGAGCATTCCGTTCGAATGCATGCTGTAGCCGCCCTGAGCCTCAAGTGAATTCCAGTCGGGTGTGATGGCGGGTACAAGTACCTTATCGCCGGGCTTAAAGTCCTTAACCATGGAGCCTACCTCTACTACTTCGGCACAGCCCTCATGTCCGAGGATCATGTTGTGACGGTCACCTACAGCACCTTCCCATACTGTATGAACGTCGGAAGTACAGATCGCGATCGCGAGAGGCTTACAGATAGCATCCATGGGACCGCATGCGGGGCGCTCCTTCTCGATCCAGCCTACCTCGCCGATCCTAAGCATTGCAAAACCTTTCATTTTCTTTCTCCTTTCAATCTTCCCGGCATATCTGCCTTTGGGTAATATTTTTTACTACCGCAGAAAATAATAAAACACGCTTCATTCGATGTCAATACTATCGATTGATATTTTATCGATTTAATATTTATCGAATATTTTTGTGAGGTTTGAAAAAAAATAAGCCCCCGGTGGGATACCGCCGAGGGCATGAAAATAGTGACTATTTCAGTTGTTTAGTGAAGACGGAAGAACCGTCCCCGTGTCTTAGGGATTCTGGTTGGGACTGGGATCAGGGAATACTTCCGGGCGCATTTGGAATATTATTTGGTCATTCGCATTCATATAAAACAAACCATCACCAGTGAATTGGAGCTTGTATCCGTTAGCGAAAACAAATTCGAACCCGACTACATACCCATTTTCGTCAGCGCTGACAGGCTCTACCGTAATTCCTCCGCCGCCGAGCGAATTAACCCATTCGCTTTCAGACCCGGTGTATCCGTTCCTTACCGCGATCTCGTATGCCGATAAACCGTTCGAGCCGGAGCTTCCGGGCTCACCCTTATCGCCCTTGTCGCCCTTATCTCCTTTTTCACCCTTTTCACCGTTCGTTACGACAAATTCAGTGACTGAACCGTCGGTGTAATAGATTGTGTAGATGTCCTTTAAGCCGTCCTGTTTGCTGAGCTCGATATTGTAGATAGCCTTGCTGTCAACCTTGAGCACCGCAGGCTCGGATTCGATACTGGCAACGGGTGAATTCTTGCTCCTGCTGAAGATCGTAAACTTGTAAACGCTGCTTCCGTCAACACCGTCATAAATATACTCGTTAACGTCTCCGTCGACCTTCGCGATCTTCGTCTTGTTGCCCTTTTCATCATAGAAATAGATCACAAAGTAGTCCGTGGGCCTGTAGGCGTCGCCGGGATCGGACCAGGTAAGCTGAATGACCATCTTGCCCTCTTCCGATACGAATTCCGCCTCGAGATCCGTTACGGGAAGCGATGCCGCGGTCGCATTTGTTACTATATAGCCGTAGAAAGGAACCGCCGCCTTGCCTGCCTGGAGGTTTCTTGTCCATTTACCGAACTGCCATGTGAACTGGTAAGCCTTCATGGTCTTGTCGGGGATTCCCGCGTTCCTCAGCAGATTATTGTCGGGGTTCTGGATCTTGCCGCCTGCTCCGTTTGCCGATGTATGGGTTGTCGACGAACCTGATGACTTAGAATAATCGAGATTTACATAGCCTCCTGCCCATGCCTCGCCGACACCGAATTCGGCACCGACCTGCATGGTAAGACTGTAGTTGAATCCGTGCGCTATCTCCTGGGATTCGGTCTTTGACGCCGCCTTATTCCAGCTGCTTCCCGTGCTTCCGCCGGTCGCGGTCACCGTGTATGTGGCGTTAGACAGATTGGCTGCGCCCTGTCCTGCCTGCGTCCAATCCGACCAGTATGCGAAAGGATTTCCGATATGATCTGCGGGCAGATCCTCGTCAGTGATCTTAGACAGTGTATTGCCGGGCACGCGGGCATTGAACTGATCGACGAAATCGTTGTAATCATCGATCGTCAGCAGGAAATATGAAGGCGCGAGCGGAACCCTGACGGTATATCCGTTCTCGACCCAGCTGCCGCTCCTGAACACATCGTAGCAATATACGACCTCAGGGATTCTCGATACAACGACGATATCGCTCTGGAGCGCCGAGAATTCGGTCGAAAAGCTCTCTTCCACCGCATTCTCTATGCTGCTGGACCAGTCCATCGAATAGCCCATCTCAAGAGAAGTCTTAAAACCGGGTCCGCCTGCTTCACCCGCGAAACCGCAGCCGAACGAAACATTGTTGCCCGAAGAAGTGCTGTATCCAATCGAAGTCTCTATGGAATACGTGGTCTCACAGGGATCGAGATAGCCTTCAATCTCATCGAGCTCACCGTAATAAGGTCCCGCCTCAAGTACCGCCAGCACTTCGGGATCGGTGTAAACGTATCCTCTCTTGCCCTGACGCGCGAGAACACCGTCGTCATCGATATCGACCGCGAGCGGTACGCATACCAGCTGCTTGCCGTTTTCCTTTACCGAGTGAGACGCATCAGCCCATACCTGTGTCGCGTTGGCGTCGGTACCGGTAAAATGCCTGTTATGATAATATGCGTCCTCGATATGGAAGCTCGACGCGAATTTCCTGGTAACACCGTAGCTTACCAGCTGTGAATTCTTATAAACATCCGAATAATCGATGCCTGCGATGACTCCGAGGTTTGCCGAGTACATGTCTTTGCCGGAATGCTTCTCGAGGGCTACGAACGCGAACTGCTCTCTGCCCGCCTCATTGCCGTCGAAATTACCCGCTGTAACATTCTGTACCCAGTTGACCGAACTGTCCTTTCTCTTGGTTTTCGATAGTCCGCCCAGGATGCTGTTGAGGCCTCTTAACATATCACCCTGGAACAGCACCATCGGAGAACCGTTTTCAAACGAATAGATGCAGCCGCATACAAATACGTATTCGGCGCTGCTCGCTCCGTTTACTTTCGCGCATGCCAGCGCGATCGGCTGAAATACCGAGTCCTTATTTGTAAAATGAGCCTTGCAGAACTCATTTGCCGAAATAAGGTCCGGAGCCGAATTCCAGTACTTCTTTGAAGAAGGATTGTATCTGATGATACTGTAGGCATAATTGTTTTTGTCTATCAGTTCAATATCTGTCGCGCTGACGATCCTGCCGCCCGAATATGTGGCGGTCGCTTTTTCGGATGTATATCCGACAGCGAGGATCTCGTCGTTGCCGTCATTGTCCAGATCTCCTGCGGTGATCGCACCGCCGTGCAGTATCCTGAAATTGAACTTGTTGGAGCCTGCGTTCGTGCCCTGTGCATACATCCACATGGGTTCACCCACACTCCACTTGCCTTTTGTCTGATCGAGTACAGCCACATGCGCGCTGTAATACTCCAGGCCGGAGATATTGCCGCTGAATCCCTTCTCTTTATTGCTGGTCTTATAAAAACCCGCCATATATGCCAGCTCACCGACCCCGTCGCCGTCAAAATCGCCGGTCGTAAGGCTGACTACGGGTTTCTTGTATGCAGCGACATTGCTGCCGGAATAATCCTGCTGTTTTGTCCTTGAGCGCACATCCAGCACAGCCTTCTTCGACAGGCTGTTTTGGGACGCGTTAAGAGTGACCTCATATATGTTGAAAGCCGTGTCCGCGCTCGCGTAGACCATAACGGTCTCCTTGCCGTCATGATCGTAATCGCCGGCGGTGATCGAGAAATAACCGCCTGCGGTGTACGTCTCGAGTTTATCTCCCATCCAGTTGGCCGTATCGAGGTCCATCCTGCAGGTCGCGCCTGTCTTTACGTTCTGGACAACGATCCTGGTCGCATAGGAATAGATCGTCTTTTTCTTCTCTTTTTTCGAATATGTCACGAGTCCGACGATCGCGATATGATCCTTGCGGCCCGAGCCGGTGGGATCGAACGCGACGCCCTGGGCATAATCCAGATCTGTGAAAGCATCGGAACCTGCTGAAAGTGTGTAGTGTTTTGTCGAAGCCGCGTTTATGCTCCTGTCGAGAACGGCCTCGTTGGTCTTTTCCAGTCCGGTCTTATATCCGGAAAGATTCGCGTTATCGAAAATGTCGATTTTTTTGGCGCTGTCCCTGGTATTCAGGAAATACAGCTCATTCTGTTCCACCAGGAGAAAAGGTGTCATGCCCGTATTGTCATAAACACTTCCGGGAAGGCTCGCCATCTCCTTGGGCTGTCTGGCGTCAAGGCTGAAGATATCCGAAGCATCGTCAAAGCTGACGTCTTCATCATCGTCCTCTGCGCCGTAAACAGACTTAACATTTGTGTCAGGTACCGTAAAAAGCATGAAAAGTACCAGTAACCCCGCCACCATACGCATTAAAAAACTTTTGCCTTTCATTACTTAGAAACGCTTCCTTTCTTTTTGCATTACTCCCATAAAAGTCTCAGAGCAAAGACAGACGCGACTTTGAAACGTTGTCAAAATCGCGTCTGTCTTAATTTTATCTCTCTTAAGTTAAAAAATCAAGGATTTGTAACCTATCTCCTGCCGAGATCGGTATCATCCCATCTGGTCACGCTGTGCTTCTTGATGTAATCAACGATCTCATCAAAATAGCAGAACGCCAGGCCGACATAGCTGTCAGCTGCGCCGTAATAGATGGCGATCTTGCCGGACTCGGGATCGTGGATAGTAGCGCAGGGGAAGCATACGTTGGGAACGAAGCCTCTCTCCTCGTACCACTCCTGAGGTGTGAGCAGCCAGTTTTCGCAGCGGTAAAGCACCTTGGAAGGGTTGTCCTTGTCAAGGATAGCTCCGCCGATGGAGTAAACGTAGCCGCTGCAGGTACCCGCAACACCGTGATAGAATAAGAGCCAGCCTTCGGATGTCTCGATGGGGGCTGCGCCTCCGCCGATCTTCAGGCTCTCCCACCATTCGGGTGAGCGTCCCATAACGTGTCTGTGCTTGCCCCAGTAGAGCATATCCGGGGACTCGCTGATAAAGATATCACCGAAAGGCGTATGTCCGGAATCCGAAGGACGTGACAGCATCATGAAGTTGCCGCCCACCTTTCTCGGGAACAGGACCGCGTTGCGGTTGAACGGAAGGAAGGGATTCTCGATCCTGGTAAAGGTCTTGAAATCCTTTGTCTTTGCCATTCCGATCGCTGCGCCGTAAAAATCGGTACACCAGATGATATAGTAAGTATCCTCCACCTTTACCAGACGGGGATCGTAAGCGTAATTGGGCATGAAGGGCTGACCGTCTTCGTCAACGAACTGGATCTTGTCCTTCTCGAAATTCCAATGGATACCGTCTTCGCTTCTGCCGAGATAGATCATTGAAATGCCGTTTGCCTGCTCTCCGCGGAACACGCCGATGAACTTGCCCTCGTAGGGTACAACCGCACTGTTAAAGATTCGGGCAACCCCCTCGACCGGGTTGCGGCCGATGATGGGGTTTTCCGAATATCTCCATACGGGTGCATTAACGATCTCGGCGGGTCTTTCCTGCCACGGCACATTTGCGACGTGGGGCGCGATCATTTTAATATCACTCATATTTGGTTTCCTTTACACTGATTTATTTTCCGAATGTAGCGTCAAGAGCATCCTGAACTTCCTGCTTGTGCATCTCCTGGAACTGAGCGGGTGTAACGGTACCGTTCATAAGCGACCAGAGATCGTAGTTAACGCCGATGGAGTTCCAAAGGTCAACTGTTGTCTTAGCCATGATCTCCTGCTGGATCTTCCAGTTCGCCTGACGCATCTCGTCAGTCTTACCGGTAGCATTGATCCACCAGTTGAATGTAGCGGGATCGTCACGTTTAACGGTATCCAGCTCATACCAGTTCCACATATCGTAGAGAACGTTGTAAACGGTTAACGGATCTTCAACACCTGCGGGGATGATATAAAGCTCGCCGCCGACATCGTTAAGCTGGGGATCGGTATCCTTGTTGCCCGAAGGGCCTACAGGCCAATGGCAGTATGCGATATCGAAAGGAAGTGTGTAGCCGAGAGTTCCGTCCCAGTCATAGTCGGATCCGTTTGTCTGGCTGATCCATACATCGCCCATCCAGAAACCGATGTTGCCGTTTCTGTATCTTGTTCTTACATCGTTTGCATCTTCCTCATAGCTTACAGGAACGCATACATTGTAAACATTGTACATATCGTAAACCTGCTGAAGGACCTCGCCCATAGCGGGAGAAGAAAGGCCTTCGGTAGGGGTAGCTGCGATATTTGCGCCGTTTGAAAGCATCAGCTCTTCGAAAAGGTCTGAATCCCAGCCGCAGAAACCGTACTGATCGATCTGTCCGTCTCCGTCGGTATCCTGTGTAAGAACCTGCATGTACTCGTTGAACTTATCCCATGTCCACTCTCCGCGATTCCAGAGATCACGGGGATCCTCAAGGTTGTACTCCTCAAGGAGCTGCATGTTGAATGAAAGAGGATGAGTATTGTTCATGCCTCCCTGACGTCTGAGGATGCATGCTCTGCCGTCGCCGAGATCAAGGTATGTCATAACGGTCTGATCGGTGAACAGATCGTGATCTGCGGGAAGGATGGTCTTGAGGTCTGTGCAGAGTCCGTTCATCTGAGCGGGGATTGCCATACCTGCATCGGTAAGATAGATATCGCAGTCGGGTGAACCTGCAAGGATGGAGGTGTTGATGGACTCCTTAACGCCTGCATATGTGAGGTTCGTCCAGTAGAACTTGAGACCGTATCTGTTCTCGATGGTCTTTACATTTGCAAATCTGGCCTCCATCTGATCACGGTTAACCTTATTTGCAGCCTTGGTGATCTCGTCATCGCCTTCCTTATCCTGGTTAACTACCCAGTCAGGGCTGTCTTCGAGCTCGTCATCGGCGCTGTCATAGTGCTGAACCCACCATGTTCCGATATATATATCTTTGGTTCTCTTCTTTGCGGTGTTATCGGTATTGCCGGGTGTTACCGGATTGCTCGCCTCACCGGTAGGTGCATTGGTGGGGGTTTCCTTACCGTCTCCGCTCTTGCATGCAGCCAGGCTCAAAACCATGACCAATGCAAGAAGAATAGCAATTGTCTTTTTAAACTTAAGCATTTAATAATCCTCCATTAGATTCATCTGTCGATGATCATTTCTGACCAACTCTAACTGCAAATACTTCCCAGTTGGTTCTTGCTTCTGCCTGAAGTCTTGCGCCCCATGTGGACTTATCCTCACCGCAGATCTCTACGATCTGCTCATAAGGAACGTAGCACTTCGAACCGTCTACAAGAATAGCCGCAGAATGTCCGTTGCCGCAGTAATCACCGTCAGCCACACGGCTCCAGCCTGCTGCTGCATCGGGGAATACTACCCAAAGAGTTCCGTCTTCGGAAGTATAGTCAAGTTCGATAACACTGCCGGGAACAAGTGCATCCCAGATAGCCTGAGGAATATCGAAGCCGTTCTGGCCCCATCCTCCGCCTGTGGTAGCAAAGCCTTCGAACTCAGTAAAGTCATGTAATCTGGGAGCACTTACAGACTCGGAAAGCGTACCCACGCTTACGGAGAATACTTCCCAGTTGGTTCTTGCTTCTGCCTGAAGTCTTGCGCCCCAGAGAGTCTTATCCTCGCCGCAGATCTCTACGATCTGTTCATAAGGAACATAGCACTTGGAGCCATCTACAAGGATAGCCGCAGAATGTCCGTTGCCGCAGTAATCTCCATCCGATACTCGGCTCCAGCCTGCTGCTGCATCGGGGAATACTGCCCAAAGGGTTCCGTCCTCAGATGCGTAGTTAAGCTCAATGGCGGTTCCGGGAACAAGTGCGTCAAAGATCTCCTGAGGGATATCAAAGCCGTTCTGGCCCCATCCGCCGCCTGTGGTAGCGAAACCGTCAAAATCAAGGATCTTTGTGTATTCGATAGCGGAGTTGGACTTAAATGTACCAACACTTACAGAGAATACTTCCCAGTTGGTTCTTGCTTCAGCCTGAAGTCTTGCGCCCCAGGTGGTCTTGTCATCGCCGCAGAGAGCTGCGATCTGCTCATATGTTACATAGCACTTTGACTCGTCTACAAGTAAAGCGGGATCATGTCCGTTGCCGCAGAAATCACCGTCGCCTACACGGCTCCAGCCTGCTGCTGCATCGGGGAATACTACCCAGAGGGTTCCGTCTTCGGAAGCGTAGTTAAGCTCGATCACAGAACCGGGAACAAGTGCGTCCCAAATCTCCTGAGGGATATCGAAGCCATTCTGGCCCCATCCGCCGCCTGTGGTAGCGAAACCGTCAAAATCAAGAGTCTTAACATATTCCTTCTCTTCGGTGGCTGTACCAACCTTGATAGAGAATACTTCCCAGTCTGAGGAGCCTTCACACTGAATTGTGGTGCCCCATGTGCTCTTATCCTCTCCCATAAGAGCCACGAGCTGGTCATAATCAACCTGAGCTACGGTATTTCCGCTGTTGCGGTAAACTTCGGTATGCTCATTGCCTGCCCACTTGCCGTCGCCGACTCTGGACCAGCCGACTGTAGCACCCGGGAATACAAGCCAAATCTTGCCGTCGCCGCTCGAATATGAGAATTCGATAGTTGAACCGGGTACCAGAGCGTCGATGAACTCCTGAGTCATCTCAGCACCGTCCTGTGCCCATGCACCTGACTTGGGATTAAAGCCTGCAAGCTCAACCACATCGCCGAGAGCAACAAGGTTGGTACGATCTTCCTTCTCGTTGCTGAAGCCTGAAGGAGCGTTGAAAGCGACCTCAGTGGTAGCGGGTTTGATCGTGTTGCCGTCCTTGTCGAGGAATGCGATATTGTCTACATAAAGAGTAGCGGGACCATGTTCGGTTCCGGCTCCGAGGTCTTCCTTAAAGTAGATGAGACCGAGCGGAACATCCGCACCAAGTGTAACACCCTCGGGGATGCTTGTCTTTACGGTGTAAGGGTTCTTGTTGGCCATGAATACGGACCATGCAGAACCGGGCATCTTTGCAAGGTTAGGCTCGGTCCAGAAAACGATCTGTCCGGAAGTTGCATTGAACGATCCGTCCGCAAAAGAGGTGCCGAGCTCCATCGAAAGACTGGCCACATCGGCAGCCTTATCTCCGAGCAGGCTGTAAATGTCAATTGCAATGACAGGAGTCTTCTTTTCATCCCCCTTAGTGACCTTAAGGGCCTTGCTGCCGTTAAAATCACCAATCTCGATCGTGGATGCGTCTGCAGTAGCGAAGCTCTCAAATACTGCAACGAAATCCATGTTTCCATCCTCAAAGTCTACACTGGGATCAACCTTAACTGCAGGTGTGGGCGTAGGCTTTGCTTCGGATGTGGGCTCAGCTGTAGGTGCCTGTGTAGTTGCAGGCGCTTCCGTAGCTGTAGGCTCGGTAGTACCGGTATTGTTACCGGACTTGCATGCGGCCAGACTGAGTACAAGAACTGCAGCCATGACCAGAGCTAAAAATTTGTGCTTACCCAATTTTTTTCATCCTCCTTGTTTTTTGAAAAGATATTTTGAAAGTGAAGCGTGCGTTATCAGCCTACGATACCGCTTCGCTCAACACCCTCTATAAAGTATTTCTGAAGGCACAGATAGATGATGACTACAGGGAGTATAACAAGCACCGCACCGGCATCACGGTAGAGTTCCTGGATCGTCAGTGACATGATCTGGTCCTCATTCGCTATGATGCCCTGCAAGCTCGCTATTCTCTTACTGATAGCCGTACTGTCCGGTATCAGAAATAACTTCGCGTAGAATACGTCATTGAACTGCCATACGATGGAGAAAACGGTGACAGTAATGACGGCCGGGATGGCGTTTACCAGCATGATCCTGCTGTATGTATAGAACATTCCGGCACCATCCACGAACGCAGCCTCTTCTATCTCCTTGGGGAGACCTCGGAAGAACTGGTTGAAGATGTAGATAAACAGACCCGAGCGCAGTCCGCAGCCCAGTAAGGTCATCAGATACATCGGGATGACCGTGCCCATGATACCGGGTGTTCCGGTAAGCTTGGTCGCCAGGCCGAACGGGTCGAATTTGTTGAATGTAAAGTAGATCGGAAGCATGATCGTATGCGAAGGGATAATGATCATTACCACTACACATCCGAACAGGAGCTTCTTAAGAGGGAACTCGAATCTCGCGAATCCGTAGCCTACCATCGAGCAGACGAGCAGCTGCAGAATGGTGATGGTCACGGTATAAACAAGGCTCTTGACTGCCGTCTTCCAGTAATCGAGTCTCAGTATCGCGAGCGCGTATTTCTCGGTCGTGGGATTGTGCGGGAGCACGAATACCATCGGGTTGAACGCGTCGGCGTCGGACTTGATCGAGTTGACCACCATACCGATGACCGGAGCAAGTATTACGTAGCTTACACCGATGAGGATGACATACTTGAATATGATCAGCAGCATGTCCACCAGCTCGTTGCCGGCGATCCTCATTTTCAGAGGGTCATTCATCGTATCCTTGATACGTGCCGACAGACTTTTGTTTTGCTTAACCTTTGCCTGCACTTAAATGCCCCCTTTCATCAGTTATAGTAGAATGTACGCTTCTGGATCAGCCTTACGATGATGACCAGTATCGCGCATGTGACAACCGAACTCACGATGCTGAATACGGCTCCGAGTCCGTAGTTGAAATCGGTGAGTGCAGTCTTGTACGCCAGATCGACAACCTCACTGTTCGTAAAGCTGTCAACGATCGTATAAACAACGTTCGTGATGATGTGCGGCATAACCATCGGGAAGGTTACCTTCCAGAATGTCTCATATGCCGTGGCACCCTCGATCTTGGCAACCTCGTACATCGAGCCCGGTATCGACTGCAGCGCCGCGATGAAGATGATTATCTGTATACCGGAAGCCTGTATGATATCGTTTATCCGCGATACCGCTCCGGCCAGATAGTCGATCACCTTGGCAGGTATACCGAAGTTCATGAACATATTGACCAGATAGTCAATGCTGAATGCCAGCTCCGTCCCGGCCTTTGCGCTCACTTCCGCCGATGTCGTCGAGATACCGCCGTTCATCATGGTCTCGGCCAAATCCATCATGGCTGCGATCGCGCCCGAATTCAGGATAACGGGCAGGAAGAATATCGCTCTGAAGAATGCCCTTCCGGGGAACTTCTTGTTAAGGAGCATCGCCATGAACAGACTGAAGAATGTGATCAGAGGCACATCGATCAGCATGTTCGCAACCGAAGTCGTAAGTATCTGCTTGAATGAACCGTGCTCGCGGAACGCATAAATGTAATTCTGCAGGCCGACATTCTCGAGCGTATAGCCGCCGACGTTCGGGATGGGTGTCAGTTTGGAAAAACTGAACTGACCGGTCAGCAGGATCGATCTCACATAGAAGATCAGGAAGCCTGCAAACCACGGAAGAATGAAGAGATAACCCATTATCATTCTTCTGTTCCGGAGGGATAATCTGCGTTTCTTTTTCTTCATCTCATCCCTCCTATTGCATATGAAAGTGCGTCAACCGCAACACCGTCGACAGTCGCGGGCTTCGATCCGTAGTTCACGTAGATCTTCACTCCGTTGCTGTAGGTCACGGTCCTTACGTCGCCGTCGATAACATGTGATACCATAACGGCGCCTTCCACGTTCTTAAGCGCTCCGTTTACGAAGTTGTACGAATCGACCGCTTCTTTCTCATGTACAGAGAACGTCGTCGAGTAGAAACGGTTGAGTCCCGTATTCTTCATGAGGCTCGACTCCTCTTCGGTGAACTGGTAGTGAGGAGCCGTACCCGTCTCGATCAGCTCAAGGAGCTTCTTCGTCAGGTCGTATTTGTTCTCGTAGTTGAGGAGCTTTGACGAATAATCGATGCATCCGTGGATGACCATCTGGTAAAGCGGTACCGAAGCGTCACAGATGAAGAACTCATTTCCGTCGACCGGAACATTGATTATGTCGTTGGCATACCTGAAAGCGTATGCGTTGGCGTTGTCAAACAGGAGCTTCTTGCCTGTGCCGTCGAGCTTTTCGAGCTGGGCATTGACGATGTTGAGCGCCTGCTCACGGTCTACGATACTTGTTCTCTTTTTATCGGACTGCAGCGTATTGCCGAGGTCTCTCAAAGAGAGTCCGTATATGTCGTATTTGCCGATCTTCGATGTGAACTTGTCCACATATCTGGGCAGGAACTTGGGCGAGAGCAGATCGTATCTGGTCTCCATGTATCCGAGCGCCGCAGTGTTTCGAAGAGTCGTGGGGTCGTTCTGTCCGAACGCGGCTACATATCCGCCGCCGTAGTAACAGGACGATTCGGCGTTGTAATTGAAGCCGCTGTCGGCAAAAGTCACCTTCTGGAAAGCCACGTCTCCGTAGAGCTTTCCGCCGAGTCCCATGAGCTTGTCGTTGAGGTCTTCAAGCCCCGACTTCCCGCCGAGTTTGCCGACCACCCTGATGTCATGGGGCGCGTCGTGGTAGTAGCCCTCGTTAAACCAGCCCTGCAGGTTCATGACCTGATTCTTAACCCCGGCCGCAGCGAGCTTATCCGCTATCTCACCGGCCTCATCGAAATCGGTCATCGAGAATACGTGCAGATAGCCGACTCCCAGGAAATGTCCGGTTTCTTTTACGCCCGAGATGATATCGTAGTAAAAAGGGATATCTCCGGTCTGCGTATCGGGAACGAGCTTGCCCTCCGCGATCAGTTTTTCGCGGTAGTAGTTCGCGATACCCGAATATCCGGGGTAATCGTCCTTAAGGAAGGAATACCTTACCTGAAGGTCCACGTCATAAAGGTTCTCCTCCATAACGTAAGTATCATTGCTTGAATTTCCGAACATCATCAGGTTATCCGTATTGCGGACAACGAATGTCGGATAAGCGTAGTTGTAATCGTTGAACGTACCCGAAACGGCAGCTGTGATCGTGGCGATCGTCTCGCCCTTTTCAACATTTGCCAGAACGGTGCGGTCCTTGTAGCAGAGTCCGAATATCGGGAGTCTCGCGTCATCGGCTTCCTCGAGCGTCGTGTAATTCGCGGTCATCGGATCGATGCCGTAAATGTACTGCGAATACTGGGCCGCTCCGACCTTGCCGTTGTTGAAATTGATGATCGAGCCCGATCCGTTCGGAACAACGATATAACCTTCGTCGTCATAGCTCGATGCCGCCATGTAGCGGAGCAGCTGGATCCTGTAGATGAATCCGGGTCCGTGCTCTTCTATTCCCTTAACCGGAACATTGACAACGAGCGAATCTCCGTCAAGCCTGTACTCGAGCGGGATAACGAACCATGTCATATCCTCTTTGCCGATGTTCTGAGGCTCGCCGACCTGGTAGATATAGCGGAAACCGCCGTTTACCGCTTCCCAGCTGTACTTCTTTGCCTGCACCGACTTGCTGAAGGAATCCATCGTCGCGGATGCCACCGCCGTATTGTAGAACTGCAGGATGAACTGGGATTTCAGGTAGTTCTTGTTCGCAGCCTTTGCGACTGTATCCGCGTCCGCGTTAACGGGGTTCGTGTAGCTGATCGAGCCGTCGCGCTTGTCATATACCGCAACGTTGCAGGTATTGGTATCGGTGTAGAGCTTCAGATACTCGTTTTCGGTGACCAGCTTAAAGCCCGGTACATCGGGCGCAGCCTCCGATATAAAGTTCAGCTCCGTGCCTGTCTCGTACTCGTATGATGTCAGATACTGTTTATAGCCCTTGTATGCCTTGAAATGAATGAGGTAATAGGACAGATAAGCGATCCCGGCTACAGCTGCCGCGCATACGAGCACGATAACTATCTTTTTGGCGAGAGACATCGGGAGTCTGACATTTTTATCTTTTTTCTTCATGTCCTACCTCCCTAGCCTCTGAATATTATCTCGGTGTATACACTGTGGAAGAAGTTGTATACCTTACCGATCAGGTTGCTGAGCAGAAGCGCGAGGAACACGATGATCAGCATCGCAAGGAATGTAAGTATCAGCGTTCCGAGTGTCTTGCCGACAGAGAAATTGTGAACCTGCATTATGCCGATTATGATCATGATCACGCCCCAGGCAACGCATACGCCCAGAATGATCGAGTAAAACGCCTGCTCCTCATCCGCGAGGAACTGGCTGATGATCGTGGTGAGCACCAGACCGATGGTGATCGGCATCGTGCCGTATCCGACCGCGATCAGGATATCCTTCATACGGCCCTCGCCGCCCATGAGGCAGGTGATCGACCAGTTGCTGACGCAGAGAAGGATGTAGAAAGCGAGCACGCCGAGCAGCTCATACAGTGAGTCGACGCTCCTCGGGTCAAGGTCGTTGACCACAAAGCTCGCGAGCAGTCTGTTTGCCGAGAAAGCGGCGCTGAACAGGAAAACCATAAGGAACGCGAGCGGAACGCTGCCTCTTTCCTCATGCCTGATCCAGTAATAGCCGTCAACCGGATGAGTCAGGGTGTAGAACAGATAACTCCACTTCTCTTTCGAAAAAGCCTTAGTCATCGTCGATTACCCCCTTTCTCCGCTTTCTGTATTTCCTGAACAGAACGATCGCAAGTATCAGTACCACGGCACCTGTCAGGAAATAGCTTATATTGTTCTTAAGCACGTTGTTTCTGTAGCGCTTATAGGCAATGGAGTAATAGTCGCGGTTCATGCCGAGCTTTAAGTACTTCATCGCGCTCTCGTAATCACCGGAGGAAAGGTAAGCCTTGCCGATACCGGTATTTGCGAGCTCGTTGTTCTCATCGAGTTCGAGAACCCTGTTCCAGAGGGCTACAGCTTCTTTTTCATCGCCGTCGAAACGGAGGCCTACGGCCGTGTTGATCTTGTCGCCGTACTCGGTTACCCTGAAGGAAATGATTGCTCCCATCGTGGCATCGAGCACGCATATGCGATCGGTGATCTGCTCGATGGCAACCGGCATCTTGAACGTGCCGACCTGTGTGCCGAGTCCGCCGAAGATGTAGAGCAGGTTGCCCTCATGATCGTAGGTGAATATCCTGCCTCTCCTGCGGTCGAGGCATGAGTAGATGCCCTTGTCCCTGTAAACGACGTCGGTGAACTGCGAAGGTCCGTAGTAATCACCGGTACCGCTGATCTGCAGGTCGCCGCCGAGATTCTCGTTCTCGCCTTTTTTGATGACGTCCTGTCCTGAAGGATTGAGACGTCTGACGCCCTGTATGCCGTCATCGGTGATGTTCGTAGCGTAGATGAAGCCCTCGGGATCGACGTCTATGCCCGTAAACTCGGTAGGGATGAAGAGCTTCTGGTTAGCTCTCTCCTCCTTAGTCGCCAGCCTTCTCCAGAACTTCTCCCAAAGTGAGATCTTTACCGAGATGGTTCCGAAGAAACCGGTGAACTGTCCGTCGGTCTCGAATACCATGATGCCTTCGAACATGTTCTGGGCGATGACGTAAACACGGTCCGCGTAGTCAACAGCTACCTTATAGGGTGTGAAAACGAAGCCTTCCTCGAGCGATTCGGACTTGGGATCCGAAACGATCTGCTTGAGGTTGTGATTGGGATCGAGCACGACCACTCTCTTGTTCTTCGAATCGGCGATGTAGATATTGCCTTTCTCGGAAACGCATACGCCGTAAGGAGCGTTAAGCTTGTCCTCTTTGCCGTTGTTGTCGAAAGTCGTGATTATCGAGAGCACTTCGTCGAGATCGTTGTCGAGGACCACGACGCGGTTGTTTCCGGTGTCGGCCACATACACCTCGCCGGTCGGGGATTTGCACATATCCTGGGGAGTCTTGAAGTCTCCGATGGTCAATCCGTCAAATGTGAAATTTTTGCCGTAGAGGATCTTGTTGGGAACATACGCCGCCGGAGTGTAATGTATGTACTCTCTGTAGTCGTAATTGTAAGTATCGTAAGGAATATCATCGGCCCGCGCGCCTGTCGCGGCTGCCTGACTTATGATCATAACGACCGTAAGCAACAGGGCAGATAAACGAGCCAATCTATTCAATTTTCTCATAAGGTTATCTCCTCGTTAAATACTGATCGTTATCATTCCTTCATACCGGAAGTGGTCATCGTCTCCAGGACGTTCTTCTGACAGATCAGGAAGAATGTGATGGGAACGGCCGCGATGATGAATGTCACCGCAGCTGCCGCGCCCGCACGTGCGGCACCGCCCGCCGATATCTGGAACAGGGCGTACTGCAGGGGCTTGAGCTGCTCATCGCGAAGGAAGGTCGAGCCTGTATTTCCCCACATCTGCTGAAACTGGAAGATGGCCAGTGTCAGCCATGCCGGCTTAACGTTTGGCATCACTATGCTCCAGAAGATGGTCCACTCACTCGCTCCGTCGAGTCTGGCCGATTCCATCAGAGAATCGGGAAGCTGTTCCATGAACTGCTTCATGAGGTAGAGTCCCATACCGAAGGAGCATGCCGGAAGGATCAGGGCAAGGTAGGTATTGTTGATGTGCAGCCACGAAATGATCATGTACTGAGGTGTCTGCGTTACCTGCCACGAGAACATCATGGACATAACGATCAGACTGAACAATATCTTTTTGCCGGGGAACTTGTGCTTTGCCAGCGGATAAGCCGCGAGCGAAGCGATTATAACGTGTCCGACCATGCCGCCGCCCGTGATTATCAGCGTATTCAGGATGTATCTCGAGAAAGGCACCCATGAATCGCTCATCAGGACGAACAGATCGGAGAAGTTCTCAAAAGTGGGGTTTCTTACGAAAATCCTCGGCGGGTACTGGAAAAGCTCATCGAGAGGCTTTAAACAGTTGTTTATTACCATTACGAGCGGCACTGCCATTGCCACACCGCAGATTCCCATTATCACGAAAAGCAGCGTATTGCCCGCAGCCGAGCGGTTCAGCTTCTTTTCTTTCGGTCTCCTGTGGAAAAGACCCTTTTTAACGTATACATATTCTTCAACGTGTCTGGCCATGCTTACTCACCCACCCTTCTGAGGAGCTTCTGAATAAGCTGGTTGCTGCCGACCATCAGGATGAACAGCAGCGTGGCGATCGCCGAGGCATATCCCATCTCGAAACGTACGGTACCGTAGTCGAGCAGGTGGGTAACGACCGTGGCTCCCGCGTAATTGACGGAAGGATTACCCGCAAGGTTGATCGATACGTCGCAGATGGCGAACGAAGTCGTGATCTGCATAACCGCGCCGAACATCAGCTGGGGCTTCATCGCGGGCAGGGTTACGAACCAGAGCTCCTGCCAGCGGTTCTTTACACCGTCGAGGGCCGCGGCTTCGTAGAGTGACTTGTCAACGGTCTGCAGACCTGCGATGAATGTCAGGAAGCCGGTACCGAGCGACAGCCACAGCTGTACGATGATGAGCACCGGAAGCACGTAGTTTTCCGTCTGCATCCAGAGCTTTGCCTCATCGATGATGCCGAGCTTTAAGAGCAGGCCGTTTAAATAACCGTAACGGTCTCCGGTAAGGATCAGGTTCCATACAACGTATGCGTTGCCGCATATCGAAGGCGCGTAGAATATCAGAGTCAGGAAGGCTCTGAGCCACCCCTTGAACTCATTGATGATCCATGCGAAGAGCAGGCACATGAAGTAGCTGACAGGGCCCGTTACAACGGCCAGGATCAGTGTATTCTTGAGTGATTTGATGAAAATGTCATCCTCAAGGAAAAGCTTGATGTAGTTCTTCCATCCGATGAACTGCGGCATCTCCAGCATGTTGTAATAAGTGAAACTGAAGATCATCGCCATGCCTACGGGCAGCACCGTAAAGAAGAAGAACAGGATGAAATACGGAGCCAGCATCAGATATGAGGACTTGCTCCTCTTCATCTGATCCCACAGCGTCATTCTGCTGCGCGGAAGGGTCGAAACCGTACCCTGATAATTGTTTTTATCCACCGATTCGCCCTCCTTCCTCAGTCAAGTCCGAGCTCTGCCCGCTTGTAATCTATTTCCGCATTGATGTAGATAACCTTGTCCATCAGTTCCTCACGCGGTGAAGCTGTGTCGGTCTCGGTAACTACGGTGTAGAATGCGTTGTTTACGTTACGCCAGGAATAATATCCGCCGGGAACCTGCGGTATGCCGCGTACGCACTGCATCGATTCCTGAAGTGCCCTGAAATCGCTCACGGGCCAGCTCATGTTTGTGAAAGCCTCGTAGTTCGCGGTCGGAACACGTGCCGCCGAACCCATCAGTGACTCCATCTCGCGGCCGTAAGCCGTCTGTGTCTCGGCCGATGACCACCACTTGATGAATGCCCAGCTCTCTTCGGGATAATCCGTATCCGCCATGATCATGCTCGCGAGTCCGGTACATGCCACCGAATGATCGATGCTGCCGTCCTCCTGAACCATGCCGGGTATCCGGGTGAAGCTCCAGAGTCCGGCGATATCGGGCGCGGATACCGCGAAGTTGTTGTAGTCGGTGTAGTCCGCAATGATGATCGGGCATTCACCGGTACGGAAGCGTTCCTCAACGGATGTGGAACGGTCTATCTTGTAATCCGTGTAGTAATTGCAGAATACCTTGAACGCGTTGACCGCGATATCGGAGTCGAGCGCCGAAGCCTTTGAGTCCTCGGTGTAATACTTTCCGCCGTGCTGATAGAGAATCGAGGCGAAAAGCTGCTCATTCGGGAGCATGCCGAACTCCATCTGGTTCTTTGAGAGAACCGACATCGCTACCTTAACGTCGTCCCATGTGGTCGGGAGCTCGAGGCCGATCTCCTTTAAGATGTCCTTTCTGTAGAACATAACGGGGAAGGTGATCGTCTCGGGAAGTGCGTACAGCGCTCCGTTGTACATGAACTGCTCATATGCCGCATCCGGGAATCTGGTCAGCACCTCCTGCCAGTCGGGGAAGCGGGTAAGGTCGAGCACAGCGTGTCTGATGCCGTAATTGACCGGGGTGTCGTTGCCCGTATTCAGTACCGCGCCGGCGATGCCGTTCGTATTTGCTACCTGTATCGCCACATCGGGGCCCTCTCCCACGAGGGTCGCCTTCAGCAGTGTCGACATGTCAACGAGCTGAACGTTAACGCTGATGCCGTTTTTATTGGTGAAGGTCTCATCGATCAGGGACTTGATAACGTTTGCCTGGTCACGTCCGGAACCGATCCAGAGCGTGATTACCTTTGCGTCCTTGTCCTCGGCTACCGAACCGATCTGGTTGTAGTCGATCACGAATGAGTAGAACAGTCTGCTGATCTCATGTCCCGCTCTCGTAAAGAAATTCGACTTCGAGATGCCTGACTTGGTATCCGCCGAATGAATGCTGAACGAGTCGAGCGCGAGAGGCTGGCTGATAACCTGTGTGATCCAGTTACCGCAGGCTCTGACGTTAACCTTGTAGGAGCTGATGACCTTAACGAAATCATCGTTATCCTTGATCAGGTCGTCGAGCTGGTCTCTCATCGTGAGCAGCACCGTTTTCTTGTCGGAGTTCTTGCCCGCAACGATGTCGAGTCTCTCGATCGCCGCGTTTAAAATGTCTCTGGTGGCGATCAGGTCTCCGGTCAATTCGGGCAGCGAAGATTCGATCTGGTAGTCACGGTATCTGTCGGGTGAAACGCCCGTGATCTTGATCACGCGGCGGTAAATGTCATTGAGCCTTTGTACCGCGTCCTCGACCATGCCGACGATCGTTGAGAAATCACCGAGCACGACCTCCATGCGGATCGTGTGCGAACCTGCCTCAAGATAGAACCTGAACGGCTCGCCGCTCTCGTCCGATAGGGTCTCTATCTTCCAGTTCTGCGAATAGCCGAACTCGTAGTTGTCGAGCTCCGAGAAAGGAACCGCGCCGTCGATCGATATACGTCTCGATACGGCAACGCCGCGGCTGAAGTTCTGCTTGTCGTGCATCGTGATCTCGTAGTAGCCGGTATCGGGAACGTCGAACTGCCACTCGAGCCACTGGCCTACAAGTCTCCATGAATTGCCGCCGACGGTATTGTTGAGAAGTGTCTTTGAGCTGGCCGGAACAACCTCGGGCGAGCTCTGGTCCTGCTGGGGATAGAGCATCTGCGAGGAAGCCTTGGTAAGGTTCTCGGCCTCGATCAGGATCTGCTTTCCCGATGTATCCTTTGCACCCGCCGCATCATACGCAGCCTTTACCTCTGCGTAGGATGAAACTGTTTTCGCGTTGTCAAATATGATCGAGCCGATGATTACCGGTTCCTTGATCGAAACGAGCGTGACCGTATGGGTGCCCGCCGTAAGATAAACGGCCAGAGGTGTCGTGATATAGCCGTCGCTGTCGTAAACGTAACGTGTCTGCCACTCGGGAGCCTCGAGCATGCCGGGCTTGACGTCGTTGCCCTGGTTATCCTTTTCCCAGGAATAAACGGTGGTGCCGTTCGCTCCGGTCAGGCGCTCTCCCTTCGCGGTCCATACTCTCGAGAATGTGACCAGCGACATCTCCTTGAAAGGCAGCTCTCCGTCGATGAAGATCGCGCGCTCGATATCGGAGTTCTTGCCCGCTGTGGGGAAATACTCGAGCGACATATTATACATGCCGGTCTCGGGAATACTAACCTCAAACTCCGTCAGCGAATCCTCAGAAGTCAGTATGCTGCTCCCGCTCTGGTGCTCTCCCGCTCCGACCTCCGGATCATTTGCGGGGATCATCTTTGCCTCGGCCGCAGCGCCGCTCTCCTCATAACGCACAACCGCATCGGCGCCTATGATGACCGTCCTGTCGGGAACGGCCTCGGATGCGTGCGACGCGCGATAATCGTTGTAAGAAAGGATTGAATCGTCAATATTGTAGGTGCTGATGGTATCCTCGAAATCGTCCATGGATATATCCGTCACCGCCATGGTCCTGATCGCGCCGGAATAAGCGAACACCTGAAGAATAAGCGCCATAACCATGACCAGCGCCATCCTCTTAATTCCGATCCTGTTCTTCATAGTACGATCTCCTTCAAAGCTTTTTGTTGTACCATTTCTCCGCCTCTTCCGAGCCCTCCTCGAAAGCAGGCATGTATTTCCTCATAACGCGCTCCATAAGGAATGTAGCGCCGTAAAACGCAAATCCGGGGAACAGGGCAAATCCCCATGGCATCAGATATACCAGCAGAAAGCTGATCGCGAATATCAAAACGATGCCGATCGACGAAACAAAATGCCTGAACGCCGTGATCACGCCGAATTTCAAAATGTCGAAGCCTCTTCTGTCAAAGCGTGAAAGCTCGAAAAACACGAAGAAGAAAGTCATGAACCATATCAGCGTAACGACCACGAGTATCATGAACATCGCGTCTCCGAAGGAATCCGTCCTCTCCTTCAGATAGACAAAGTCAAAAACGATGACCAGCGCGGCTATCACATAGCCGGTGCCGAGCCCTAGCCCCTGCCTGATGTTGCGGGCGAAGGATCTGAAATACTCTTTCCAGACATAGCCCTCATGGTGCCTGACCGACTTTGCCATCGCGTAGTAGCCTGCGGTGAACGCGGTCCCCGCGGTGATCAGCGGGATCGAGCACAGGACCGTGAACAGTCCCACAAGGAACGAGCCTATTATCATATCCGCGATCCGGTTTAAAGGTCCTTCGGGATCGAGTAATTTGCCAAACAATAGTAAAACCTGCCTTTCACGTCGGGGTCAGTCCCCGTCGTAATACCATCCGTCCTCTTTTTCCGACGGTTTCGGGATAAAGCGCTTAAACGCCCTCTCGATGATGTAGGTCGAGCCGTAGCATGCCAGCGGGGGAACGATGAGCGTAAATCCCACCGAAAGCTTAAGGCACAGATAAACCGTAAGCGCCCAGCCCGCTATGAGCAGAGCCGTGAAATAAAAGTACCTGCCAGCGATCGTAAATGTCAGCGAAACCGTCTTTTTAAACTCAAGCTTAAATCTCGATATCACCGGGAATATCCAGACCGTAAACGCGGCCCAGACGACCAGCAGGATGTCGTAAACCGTGACCCACAGCGCTGTATGTGCGGCCCCGTTCGGATCGTCCTTCGTAATGTAGATCGTCCGGTTCAGAAAGAGCAGATATCCGACGAGGACGAGCAGCACCGTAAAGATGATGCCCTTCAGTATGTTCCGCTTAAACGCCGAGAAGAATTCCCGTACAGGGTATCCTCTCTCACGCCTCACAGTCTTGATCATTGCATAATAAAAAGCACTCAGCGAGGTCCCGAATGTAACGACCGGGAGACTGCAGATCAGAAATAATATCCCAAGCAGCAGTGAATTACCGATCGTATTGATAAGTGTCATCAGTCTCCCTTCGGAAAACCGATCGTTATTCCTGTCGTCTGCCGCCAAATCCAGTCATCCTCCGAACCGAAAACTTCAGTTTATGCGAAATCGTTTTCGCGTTTCGTTAAGTAAAATCGCCTTAGTGCATTTGATATTGCTCTTTAGTGCATCCCGAAGGAGCTCTTTTTTGCATTATATCATTTAATTAACCAAGGCACAAGTAAAATATCCGCCGCTTTTTGAACATATTGCACAAACAAAAAGGTCAAATCCAAAAAGTGCTGTAATTTCCAATGATGCGGGGAAACTCATCTGCGCTTCATCGAAGATTTGCGGTAAATCGTTTTCGTAGCTATCAAAATTTTTTCCCTCGGGAAGTCGGGATTCTCGATCCTCCAGATCAGCTGCTGAACAAGTCTCTTGCCGAGCATCTGGTGATGGATGGATACTGTGGTGAGCCTCGGCTCTACCTGAGTGAGCACTTCCTCGTTGTCAAAGCCGGTGACCGCTACATCCGTCGGACACTTAAGTCCTCTCTTTGCCAGGGCTCTGATGCACTTAAGAGCGATGTCGTCGTTCGAGCAGACAATGGCTTCGGGCATATACGCAAAGCCGCCGACGATCCGCTCTACCTCGGCGTTCGAATACATCTCGGGAAGGTGTGAAGTAAAGATAATGCTTTTGTCGATCTGCATCCCGTTCTCGGAAAGCGCCGCACAGTAGCCCATATAGCGCTGTCTGACCGTGTCGCAGTAGGTCGTATCGCCTATAAAGCCGATGGTCCTGATGCCCTGCGAAATGAGGTTCTCGGTGATCTGCATCACACTGTTCCTGCCCTCAACGATCACGGAATCACAGTTATGTTCAAGATCGAAGTCGCCGTACGGACAGTCGAGGAAAACCGTCGGGAGCTTCTGTTTTAAGATCTCACGTGTATAATCGGGTTTAAAGATGCTCATGAGGATGACCGCATCGACACCGTCCTGAAAATCTCGGGGAAGCACCAGCTCCGCCTCATCCTCGGCGGATACGAAGTTCAGGCGCATGCGGCAGTTGTTGCGGTTGAGCTCGTCGGAGATGCCGACAACGATGGTGTTCCAGAATACGGAGAGCTCACGCTTTGCAAGTATGATCACGGTCTTATTGTCAACCGAATTCTCGACGAGCTTATACTCCTCGAGGATCTGGGGGCTCATCTTCTGATAGCCCATCTCCCATGCCTTCTTGATGATGGACATGCGGGTATCGTACGCAACAGTGTCGCTGTTAGTAAGCGCTTTGGCGACGGTATTGCGTGACAGTCCGAGTTCAGCCGCAATGTTCTGTATCGTAACCTTTTTGATCATAAAATGCACACCTCATACATGTTATGCACACAGTATATAATACATTTTGTGCATTTTCAAGTGCATTTTAAAATTTTTGCACAATAAAAAGTTTAAGAAAAGCAGACTTTTGCAAAAATATGTACAAAAGTCTGCTCTATTCAGGCGTTTTCCCTATACAGTTCCATTATGCGGCCGGCGGCGTCGCGCAGGCTGATATTCTCTACCTCGGCGTCGGCCCATTCGGTATACAGCGCTCCCCGCTCCTCAAAAAGCTTCTCGACGCCCTTTCCGGCGGAAAGAGGTCTGCCCTTTGTCGAGAGCTTCTCGAGATCGCGCTTTAGGTATACGATAAATCCCAGTTTTTTGAGTATCTCCAGATTGCCGGGTACGGTCACCGCGCCGCCTCCCGTGGCGATGCAGGCTCTGCTGTCCGGTTTCAGCTTCGCGAGCACCTCACTCTCCCGCCGCCGGAACTCAGGCTCGCCGAACCGGGTAATACACTCGGCGGGCGTTATGCCGTAAGTTTTTTGAAACTCCTCGTCGGCGTCTATCGTCTTAAATCCGTGGTCCCTCGAGAGTATCCTCGAAATCGTTGATTTGCCGCTGCCGGGCATACCGATAAGTATGATGTTCCTCAGTCCGTGCGCCTCATGCCCGGCTTCTCCCGGACCGCCGTCCCGCAGGATGCAGCTGTTCATCAGTCTGCGTCTTAATTCTTCGTTCACAGTCAGCCTCTCCCGTCTCATTCTTTTTCGGGTCTTACCAGTCCGAAATGCAGATATCCCTCTTTGGTCACGATCCTGCCTCTGGGCGTCCTCGCAATCAGGCCGGACTGCACCAGATAAGGCTCGTAGACCTCCTCCACCGTACCTGCGTCCTCACCGATAGTTGTGGCGACAGCTTCAATGCCTACCGGTCCGCCGTCGAACTTATCGATCATCGTATGAAGTATCGCGCGGTCGATATTGTCGAGACCGAGCCTGTCGACCTCCATCAGGTCGAGCGCGTAATTTGCAACATCGAGAGTGATCCTGCCGTCATATTTGATCTGCGCGAAATCCCTCATTCGCTTTAAAAGGCGGTTGGCCAGACGCGGCGTGCCTCTCGAACGTCTCGCGAGCTCTTTGGCTCCGTCGGGATCTATCGTAACGCCGAGCACTTCCGCGGAACGGTTGATAATGCGCTCAAGCTCCTCGATCGTATAAAACTCGAGGCGGTGTATCACACCGAATCTGTCGCGCAAAGGTGCTGTGAGCATTCCGGCTCTCGTCGTCGCTCCGACGAGGGTAAAATGCGGCAGATCGAGCCTTATCGACTTTGCCGCGGCTCCGCGTCCGATCACGATATCTATGCAGAAATCCTCCATCGCCGGATACAGCAGCTCCTCGACCTGCCGGTTCAGTCTGTGAATCTCATCGATAAAGAGTATGTCGCCTTCCCTCAGGTTATTGAGTATCGCGGCCATATCTCCCGCTTTTTCGATGGCGGGTCCCGCAGTGGTCTTGATATTCACGCCCATCTCGTTGGCAATGATGCCCGCGAGCGTTGTTTTTCCGAGGCCGGGAGGTCCGAAGAGCAGCACATGGTCGAGCGACTCGCCCCTCTGTTTCGCGGCCTCTATATAGACCTTCAGGTTCTCCTTGGCCTTTTTCTGTCCGATGTAATCGTCGAGCATCTGCGGCCTTAAGCTGCCCTCGATGCTGCTGTCCTCGACCGTGAATTCGGTCGTTATCATCCTTTTTGCCATAATCCCCTATCCTGTGACTTAAATATACTTTAACGCCGCCTTAAGCAGCTTCTCTACGGTCATGCCGTCCTCCGCGGGAACACTGCGCACAGCCTTTAACGCCTCGCTCGACGAATACCCCAGAGCCGTGAGTGCCTGTACGGCCTCGTTCTTGATCTCGGTGAGGTCGTCCGGCTCTGCCGCGGCTCCCGCTTTTGCCTGCGCGGTTCCGAGGTCCGCTGCCGAGATGCCGCCGTCAAAGGTGTCCTCGAGTTTGAACTTATCCTTGAGTTCGATGATCAGCTTGCTCGCCGTCTTCGCGCCGATGCCCGGAGCCTTCGCGATCGCCTTTGCGTCCTCCGCCAGCACCGCGAGCATCAGATCCTTTGTGCTCATATATGACATGATGCCGAGGGCTCCCTTAGGCCCTATGCCGTTTACCGTGATCAGGTATTTGAAGGTCGCCAGATCCTGCCTGTCCGCAAATCCGAACAGCGCGACGCCGTCCTCCTTTACCTGCAGATAAGTATAGAGCTCCACCTGCGAGCCCTGCGCCCTCTCCATCGCGCACAGCACCGGATAAGGCACGAAAACCTCGTAGCCGATCCCGTTTACGTCGATAACGACCGACGATTCGTTCCTGAACAGGACATCACCCCTGATGTATGATATCATAATTGCTCAAACTCCCCTCTTCCGAAAGTAAGCGTTCCCTCATCAACGTATTTGAGTACGGTATAGGCCTTGATATCAAGAGCCTCCGCCACCTGTACCGCGTTGCTGTTGGGGAAATTCTTGAGATATGCGCATATCTGGTCGAAGCGCATCTTGTCGATGGTCTTG
Source organism: Lachnospiraceae bacterium (assembly GCA_016288005.1). Lineage (GTDB taxonomy): Bacteria > Bacillota > Clostridia > Lachnospirales > Lachnospiraceae > RUG11977. Next base: position 20,599 of record JAEEXY010000001.1, on the reverse strand, counting down.
CAGTTCGGGCAGCAATAACTCTTTGTCGCGCTGATGTACTGTTTCTGACAGTGTTTGCAAACATTAACCATATTAGCTCCGTTCCGTGATCGGTCTCACTTGTCAAACTTCACTCGCAAACAGGTTCAATACCCATTGGCGTATCTTATCCCATTTCGGGCGTTTTTTCCATTCCTCAAAAGTGATCTCGCGGCTGCACTCGAATATCCTGTGGAAATCGGCCTCGGCCTCCGCAATAAACTCGCGGTCCCATACCATCGCGCCGCACTCATAATGCAGGAAAAGGCTGCGGTAGTCCAGATTGATCGTGCCTATGATCCCGCAGTCACGCGTGATAAGGTTCTTGATGTGTATGAATCCGGGCGTGTATTCATATACCCTGACTCCGCCCTCGAGCAGCCTTCCGTAGTTGTATTTTGTGAGAAGGTTGACCATTTTCTTATCGGGAATGCCGGGCGTTACGATCCTGACGTCTATGCCCGATTTCGCGGCTCTGATGAGCGTATCCCCGAGACTGTCCTCGATCACGAGATAAGGCGTCGAAATGTAGAGAAAATCGTGTGCTCCGGCGCAGAATGCGGTGATCGTGTCGTTGATCGGATTGTCGGGATTGTTCTCGGGTCCGTCCGAGATGATCTGGCAGTAGGAATGCTCCCTGTGTGGATCGGCAGTCGGCCTGTAGCGGTCCACGTCCTGCTCCATATCATGCACGATCATGTCCCACATGCCGATGAACGTGGTCGTAAGCCCCCATACGCCGGGACCCGTGATCCTTATGCCGCCGTCCTTCCAGTGCCCGAATCTCTCGATGGCGTTCACATATTCGTCGGCGAGGTTAAAACCTCCGGTATATCCGATATCCCCGTCGATCACGACTATCTTCTGGTGATTGCGGTAATTGAGGTAGAGCCTGTTAAGATATCTCGTTATCCGGTTGAACCTGGCCGTCTTTATGCCGGCCTCCTCCAGCTCGCTCCAGAACTGATCGTCTGTACGCAGCATCGAGCCGAAATCATCGTACGAGAAACGGATCTCCACGCCGGCCGCTGCCTTTTTAAGAAGGATCGGCTTGATCCTCTGCCAGAGTATGCCGTCGGCCACGATGAAAAAACTGAGGAAAATGAACTTCTCCGCGTGTTCCAGATCCTCGATCAGGGTCTCAAAAGCGATCTCGCCGGAATCGAAGTATCTCAGACCGCTGCCCTCGGCTATCGGAAAGCCGTAGTTCTGCGCCAGTCCCGCCAGACCCTTATACTCATGAAAATCGCCGGCAAAACGTTCGAACGCAGCCTGATCCGGCCTGTTGAACCGCTTCGCGTTGTTCAGGTATGACAGATGTCTGCTGCGGATCTTTTTCGTGCCCTCGGGACGTCCCCAGAGCAGATACATGATCAGCCCCGCTATGGGCAGCACCGCGATTATCACCATCCAGCCCAGCTTAAAGCTGTTGCTCGCGCGGTCGTTTACAATACCCGTTACGGCGAATATACAGACGATATCGACAAATATATACAGCAAAAGTCCGTATCTTGCGAGTCCGACAGCCATCAGGAATATTAACGCGAACTGCATCAAAACAAGAACAGCCACTGCGGCTGCCCTTATCATCCCACTCAGATATGTCTTGATAAAACCCTTGCCAAACATATATTCATCATAGCTCACGTGCATAAAGAAATCAAGATATGCTATAATATTGCGGGGAGGGAATGACCATGATAATCAGACGCACACCGATAACGGAAAAACAGGACTTTCTTTCGGCCGCAGGGCTGATCTGCGCTCTTTCGGGCGTTTCCGCGCACATTGCCAATGACGGTACGGCTCCCGTATCCGAAGCTGCCGGCATAACCCCCGGGGACCTGTTGTTTTTCGATATCGAGACCACAGGACTGTCGGCGGACACATCGTTCCTCTACCTGATCGGCTGCATGTATCTTGAGGACGGCGAGCCGGTCCTTTCGCAGTTTTTCTCCGAGGGTATCGGCGAAGAAGGCATGCTGATCGATGAATTCGACAGACTGCTGGCCTCACACCCGGTTCCCGTGCATTTCAACGGCGCGACCTTTGATATCCCCTATCTCGACAAAAAACGCCGCAGGCTCGGCCTCCCGCTGCAGGATATGCACGGCGGCGGCTTCGATATATTCAGGGCGCTGAAGCCTTATAAGGCTCTGCTCGGCACGGGCTCCATGTCCCAGAAACGTCTGGAACTGTACTTAGGCGTCGACCGCAGGGATATGTACGACGGAGGCAGACTGATCGAGGTCTACAACCGTTATATCGCCATGCGCAGGCTCGAAACCCTCCGTAAGAATGCCGATTCGTTCTATATCGCAAACGCTTCTTCAGGCCTTACACTCGCAGGTCCCGAAAGCTCCGACGAGCTGCTCGAGCTGCTTTTCCTGCATAATTTCGAGGATGTCCTGTATATGCCGAGGGTGGCGTCTTTGCTGGCCCTGCCCGCGTTTATCGCCGGCGGCTACAATGTATCTTCATGTGAAAAAACAAAAGAAGGAGAGCTCATCATCACTCTCCTTCCAAAATATGACACCACGGATACGGCCCTTAAGGGGACTCATGCCTGCAGCTGCGATCCCGGATCCGGGATCACGCTTCGCGCAGAACCGGGCCGTTTTGAGTTCGTCATCCCGGTCATGACCGGGGAGCTGAAACTCTTCTATCCCGATTATAAAAACTATTTCTATCTTCCCGCTGAGGACAGCGCCATACATAAGAGCCTCGGCAGCTTCCTGAACAGCTCCTACCGCACAAAATGCAAGGCCGATAACTGCTATACGAGACACACGCTCGAATTCATCCCCCTAGCCGGTGAGCTGGGCAAAAAAGACGCCTTCCCCTTCCGTATCTTCAGGCGCTACTTCTCCGACAAGTACGGATACGCAAGCCTCGACGAGATACTGGGCAGCCCTGAATTCACAGAGCTTTACATTCGCAGGCTGTTGGAGAATCTAAAATAGCAGAAACTCATTCGGGACCGAGATACGAATACGGCATCTTCTTTTCAAACGGCCATATCACGATCTTTTCCAATACAACGTTCGGATCGAAGGGGTATACCTGCAGACGGTTGCTGCCGCGCTTAAAGTTTGCCACGGTGAAAACCTTATGCACTCCGGTCATGACGCCTTTGTTCCAGGATTCGCATCTCCATTCGGTGCGGTAATCCTCTTCGACCGAATCGATCACGCTCATATCTCCGCCGTTGATCGAGAATCTCGCGCGCATCCTGCCGCCCTTTACCACAGGGTTTCTCGCCATGAACACAAACTCTATCGCATACATCCCCGCAGAGAAAATATCGATATCATAGCGTACGTAAGGCAGTCCGAACACATCCTCGAAAGTCTTGGTGATCGGGTATGCCTTTATCGCGGCGCCCAGACGCCCCAGATGCGGCACCACGTGCCAGCCTTCGCCGTTGATCATGTGATTGTCCGACATATTCTCGGCCTTGATCACGATCACCTCGTCCGCGTCCACTATCGAAGTATCGCGCGCACCGTTGTATTTGGCGGCCGCGGCGTGTATCTCATTGCGCCCGACTGTATGTACGACGGGATAGCTCCATCCCTCGTCGTTCCAGGTCACGAATCCCGTATGCGCGGAATCCATCATATGGTTCCATTTGCCCTCGAGCATCGTATGGAATCCCTTTATATACTCGCGGTCCGCCTCTATCCTGTTCTTTACGCGCTCGGCGTAATCATTTGCCTTCGAATCCCCGCGCTCGTAATAATACTGATTGAAGCCGGCCTCTATATGCATCATCATGAGGTTCATCGACGCCATGCCCGCATAATAGAAAATGCTGTCAAAAGCCTCCGTCATGCGCTGGTCGAACGAGCGCCTCAGGTCTCTGCCGAGAACCGTCAGCTCCTCGAGTTCGGCATGCACCCTCGCAGCCTCGTCAAAGGCTTTGGGGCTGAATATGCCGGGGTTCATGGCTTCGGGATGCCTGATGCTGTTCCATTTCGTGAATCCGTCGATAAATGTTATCAGGCTGCACTCCTGGCGCATCGTGATCCTGCCGCCCGACATATTCCTGATAAATACGTTCGCGTACTCTTCAACCGCGTCTTCCCTGCTCCAGCGGTCGTAATCGTAGGCCAGGGCCATGAAATATCCGAGCGGGTATTCATTGCCCTTTAAATCGCCCACATTAACGATCCAGAGGTCCTTGACTCCGTGCTCGTAAGCCATCATCATCTGGTCGCGTGTCTTGGTAAGGCGGGTGCAGTTTACCCACTCGTAGCTGACAGGGGCACCGTGGTAGTCGAAATGATAATACATACCGTAGCCGCCGGTATGACGGCTTAAATCGACCTCATCGGGCAGCCCCCTGGTATTTCCGAAATTATCGTCGCTCAGCAGGAAGATAACGTCCTCGAGCTCATCCCAGTCGCGCAGTCCGGGTATCCCGGGCGCGCCGTAATAATAATCCTCGACCTCTTTATAGATCGCGAGCATACGGGGAACGCGCGACATGTCGCATTCCATGTTCTCACGTATCAGTTTATGCTGGGTCACGATAACGTCCTTCAGGACATTGATGTTCTCGGCCAGTCCGGCATTCTCACCGAGGAGCTTAGAGTCCTGCTCGCCGCGCATGCCGATCGTGATGATACTCTCGAAATCGCGGTTCCTCCATATGCCTTCACGCCAAAAAGCGGTGATGGCATCCCTGTTGGAAACAAAGCTCCAGGTATTGTCATTACCGTACTTGCGATAGATATGCTGCCATTCCTCTCCGGCCCTGAACAGAGGCTCGTGATGCGATGTGCCCATGATCACGCCGTAGATGTCTGCCAGTTTTGCGCTCTCGATACCGGGTCCGTCCTCGCTGAAGGTCGAGCTCCACATGGCGGGCCACATATAATTGCCGTGAAGCCTCAGCAGGAGTATGAATACCTGCTCGTACATCCTGGCTGTGAAACCGCCGTACTTTTCCTCGCACCAGCGTCCGAAAGCCGGCCATTCGTCATTGATAAAGAAACCTCTGTATTTTACAGAGGGCTCACGTGATACGAATACGTCGGGAGCCGAGCGCGAACCGATGTCGATCGCAATATAGTCTTTTTTAACGGGCCTGATGTCTCCCCACCATATCAGAGGAGATATGCCGGCCAGCTCGGATACGGCAAAGAGGCCGTAGATCAGACCTCTTTTGTCGCTTCCGTAAATGTTTAATATTCTTCTTACACCCAAAAAGGTATAGTACAGATAGTCATCCTTTGAACAGTCACTTAAGACCAGCTCATACACTTCCCGCTTGCCTTCCGTGTCGGGGGAGGGCTTCGAATTGACCATGATGATGTTCTCGGTCAGGGTGGAGTCGGAAAACTCCTCTCCGCCGGTAACGAGAACTCTCGGCCGAAGCCCGGTAAGAGCCTCTATATCGTCCGCGACTACCTCGGCGACGCGTTTTACGCCTTCGGGGCAGTCACGCTCTACGACGATATCCGCACTTATACCGTTCTCATACAGTTTAAATACACCCATTATTTACTGATTACGCCCTATCTCAAGCGCCTTTCGGTTTGTATCGAGCATGGCCGCCTTCTTGGGCGGGATGCATTTCTGAAGGCCGAGATCCAGATTCTCTTCGGAAACAAATCCCGTTTCCTTAAAGAGCTTTCCGACAAGAATGATATTCGCGAGGCCCTTAAGTCCGTTCTCATCCGCGATGGCGGTGGCGGGAACCTTGAATACCTTGATGTCCTTGCGCTCAACCTCTACATCGATGGTCGAGCTGTCCATGATGATGATCCCTCCGGGAACAACATTGTTGACGAATTTCTCGAGCGAAGGTCTGTTCATCGCGATCAGGATGTCGGGGTTCGTAACCTGAGGAGAACCGATCGACTTGTCGCTGATAACTACGGAGCAGTTGCATGTGCCTCCGCGCATCTCGGGACCGTACGAAGGCAGCCAGCTAAGCTCCTTTCCTTCAACCAGCGCCGAATACGCCATAACTTTGCCCGCAAAGAGGATACCCTGGCCGCCGAAGCCTGCCAGCAAAACATTCATAGTGCTCATATCATGCCTCCTCCTTTGCAGTGATGTCCTTATATACGCCGAGCGGATAGTAAGGAAGCATGTTGTCCTGCAGCCACTTTACAGCGTCCGCGGGAGACAGACCCCAGTTCGTGGGACATGTGGAAACGACCTCTACGATCGAATAACCGAGTCCGTTGATCTGGTTCTCAAAGGCCTTCTTGATGGCCTTCTTGGCCTCGTTCACGTGCTTTACGTTATCTACGGTAACGCGCTGCGCAAGAGCCACGCCGTCGAGCGTCGAGAGCATCTCGCACATACGGATCGGATAACCGGCGGTCTTAACGTCACGTCCGTAAGGAGTGGTCTGCGTAACCTGTCCGGGAAGCGATGTGGGAGCCATCTGGCCGCCCGTCATGCCGTATATCGCGTTATTGATGAAGATTACGGTGATATTCTCACCGCGTGTGGCCGCATGTACGGTCTCGCAGGTACCGATGGCCGCGAGGTCGCCGTCGCCCTGATATGTGAAAACGATATCCTGGGGCTGTGCGCGCTTGATGCCGGTCGCAACCGCCTGTGCGCGTCCGTGAGGGGACTGCACCATATCACATGCGAAATAATTATAACTGAATACCGAGCATCCTACGGATGCAACGCCTACTGCCCTGCCTTCGATGCCCAGCTCGTCGATCGCTTCGGCAACGAGGCGGTGAACTATACCGTGTGTGCAGCCGGGGCAATAATGAAACGGCGCATCTGTCAATGCATGGGGTTTTTCAAATACTACTGCCATTGCCTTACGCCTCCTTACCTGCTAATTTTTTGATCTCGCCGAGAACCTCCGCGGGTGTCGGGATGATGCCTCCCGTGCGTCCGAAGAAGCTGACGGGCCTGCGTCCGTTAACAGCGAGTCTTACATCGTCTACCATCTGTCCCATGCTCATCTCAACAGCCAGATACTGTTTTGCGTTAGGGATGGTGGCCTCGATGGCGTCTACAGGGAAAGGCCAGAGGGTGATCGGACGAACAAGTCCGGCCTTTATGCCCTCCGCGCGTGCCGCGTCCACAGCGCTGCGCGATACACGTGAGGAAGCGCCGTACGCAACGATAACGATCTCAGCGTCCTCGGTCATGTAAGACTCGGCGCGCTGCTCGTTCGCCTTGATCTTCTCATAGCGCTCATAGCGCTCGATAACGGTCTTTTCAAGGTCCTTCGCCTCGATGTAGAGGGAATTGACGATATTGTGAGGTCTCTTTCCGCCGTGTCCGCAGGCCGCCCAGGGCTTCTCTACGGTCTTAACCTCGCTCTCCTCGGGGAAGAGAACGGGCTCCATCATCTGGCCCATCATACCGTCGGAAAGGATCATGGCGGGAACTCTGTATTTCTCCGCCGTATCAAATGCCAGCGCTACGAAATCGGCCATCTCCTGAACGGTCGAAGGAGCCAGTACGAAGATCTGGAAATCGCCGTGTCCGGTAGCCTTAGTAGCCTGCCAGTAATCTGCCTGTGAAGGCTGGATGCTGCCGAGTCCGGGGCCGCCGCGCTGTACGTTGATGATAACGCAGGGAACGTCGGAACCCGCGATATAGCTGATACCCTCGGATTTAAGCGAGATTCCGGGGGAAGAAGACGAAGTCATAGCGCGTACGCCCGTAGCGCCTGCGCCAAGTACCATATTGATAGCCGCGAGCTCGGATTCCGCCTGAAGGAAGGTGCCGCCGCATTTGGGCATCTTCTTGGACAGATAAGCCGAAAGCTCGGTCTGAGGCGTGATCGGATAACCGAAGAAATGACGGCAGCCTGCACGCAGTGCGGCCTCGCCGAGCGCCTCATTTCCTTTCATTAAAACTTTCTCTGCCATGATAGTAATCTCCTATTCATTAATTATACGTTCAGCGCTCGACCGTTATACAGACATCCGGACACATGATCGCGCACGATTTGCATCCGATGCACTGCGACTGGTCGGTCATCCTTGCGGGGTGGTAACCCTTTGCATTGATCTTCTCCTTATTGAGCTCGATCAGATGCTTGGGGCAGGCGTTAACGCACATTTCGCAACCCTTGCAGGAGTCCTCTTTGATCGTAATACTTGCCATCTTCACGCCTCCTTACATTCCTTTTTCCATAGAAATTGATCTATTTTGATGAGTATATCACCTTTATCACTTTAACGCAACGAAATTTTAAAGTAAACGCATTTTTTATTCATTTTAATGTATAAAATTTACCTCAATATCTCGTCAATTGTGGAAACCGTACTGAAAGTGCCCTTGTTGCGCTCGATGATTTCCTTGATCACGGGCAGTTCGAAGTAGTTTACATAGCAGATCAGGGTCTTGTTCTCTCCCGCTATCGCGCCGTAGGAATTCATCATGGTGCAGGTCTTGTTCAGCTCGTCCTTGATGGCAGCAACGATCGCGTCCGGCGTCTTCGTTATGATCGTAACCTGTTTGATCGCTTCGAAATGGTCCGTAAACCGGTTGATGATCGATGTCGCGACCACATACACCAGCAGGCTCATGAGCGCCGCGCTCTTGTTGATCAGCAGGAATACCGCGATGTAAACGCAGGCGTTGAAGCCGACCAGGATATAGGTCATACTGAAGTTCTTTCCGGTCTTATCGGAAATCTTTTTCAGGATGATGTTCGCGAATATCTCCGAACCGTCTATGCAGCCGCCGTTCTTCAGGATGATCGACAGGCCCGCGCCCAGTATCGCGCCTCCGAATACAACTGCCAGGAAATGCTCTGTATCGATCTCGACGTGATACTCCTCAAAGATCGCGAGTCCCAGGGTGTATACGACCGATCCGAGTATTGCCTTGATGCCGAAATGCTTGCCCAGCATAACAGCACCGGCGATAAGGAAGGGTGCGAAAACCACCGCAACGCATATCGACAGATTAAATCCCGTCAGCTTGCTGATAATGATCGCAATGCCCGCGGTTCCGTAGTCGATCGCGTCGTTCGGGATCAGCAGCACCGCAACGGCAAAGCTCGCCATCAGCGCTCCGATGATGATAAACAGATATGATCCTGCCTCAGATACTCGTTTGTTCATTAGATGATATCCTTTCAGGCACTCGCCTTTCAGGCACTCGCCTTTCAGTAATAAAATTGCTCCACAGTTAATGATATAACTTGTGGAGCGATTTTTCAATTAAAGATTCAGTTCGTAATCGATCAAAGTCATGACGTCGTTGACCGGTTTCTCTTCGCCTACCCTGACAAAGCCGCATTTCTCATAGAGATGGCAGTTCAGTTTCTCCTGAAGGATCGTCTCGAGCTTCCAGCATTTTACTTCGGGGTACATCGCGAACGATCTCTGAATCGCGGCATATCCAATCCCGCGGTTCTGGTATCTCGGGAGAATGAATATCGGGCTGATACAGGACACTTTCTTTTCTTCGGCATCATTGTGCCCGAGATTTACCGCGCCTACTCTCGCGCCGTCCATGACGATAAAATAGTATTTCCTGTTCGGTCTTTCGGCTCTGGCCTTTACGCGCTCGAAGGACTCGATTGCGGGAGACCCTGCGTCATGATATTTCTCATACAGCGGCATAAAGCTCTCGATCTGCATCTCGTACATCTGCCGCAGCTCGTCAGGTTTTACTTCTTCAAGCTTCACGCGGCTTAACAGTTCGGTCCTGCTCTTTCCCGGCAGATCGAAATGCTCCTTTATCATGCGCGCGACAACATCGGGCTCAAGGTTTGTATTGTCGATCTTTATGTAATGTTCGAACGGTATCTCTCCGTCGTTGCTCACCAGTCTGTACTTGGTCTCCTCGCGTATCATCCTGTCCTCGGATACGGCGATATCGCGCTTTGAAGCCTTGTTCCTGAGCCTGTTCTCGGTCTTGTTCCGCTCGATCCTGACTGCCCTGTCGGCCACGAGTTCAACATAATAAACGGTGCCTCCGGTGGCTTCGAACTTATCCGTGATGCTCTTTACGTAATCCCAGTCCGACTGCATGTCAAAGGCCCACATGATCGTAAATATCATGCCGCGGTACTCTGTCTTTAAGAATTCGTCGATCACGTCTTCACGGAGTTTCGCGATGACATCCGCCTGGAACCTGCCGAATACCTCGATGACCGGCTCGATCATCATGTGGTTGTGGAACAGGCGGAAATCGGTGATCTTCATGAGTTCCTGGCCGACGGTCATTTTTCCGACGGCGCCGCTGCCGATTATAACTATCAGGTCCATGACGGTGCCTCCTTTCAAAAAAGTCCGGTTTCTCGAAATAAGGTGCGGCTGCCTCGTATATATTTTCTGCGACACGCTCTCGCTCCGGCTTCGGACGCAGCGGACACATAATCGACCACAATACGGTCGATAAGTGCCGGCGTCCTCTACGGGTCGCAGAAAACACATACGGGCGCGCCGCACCCACTACATACCCGAAGTATATGTATAACAAATATTTATCAGCGGACAATACTTACAAAAAGAATATATTTACAAACTCCCGATAAAAGAGCATTTAGATGAAGCTTGTTGTGCAAACAAGAGCTTGGGTTAATTCATTCACATGTCCCCTGATCACATATTATGACAAGTATCACCAGCACACCGACACATGGATGTCGATGGGGTAAAAATGCTCCGCGTCGTCGTACGCATCTTTAATATCAGAGTTATATAGATCGCGGCGCAGGGTGGTCGCTTTGACAGGCAGGCCGGTGAGATTGCTGATGCGTCCGGTGAAGTCAATGCCTTCCGCGATGATCTTGGCGTCGGTTTCCTGCATGAGGTGTGAGTTATTAATAAGGCCGGTGGGTGTGAGCCCGCTGACGGCTTTGATCTCGTTCAGTACTTCGACAGCCTCTTCGGGAGTGGCGGTCAGGTTTCTGAAACGGTTTACAACATAGAGCATGTCGTAATCGAGGCCTTCGAACTTCGGCCTGAAGCGGCCGAGGACTGTTGATCCGACATCATCTCCGCCGACATCGACGATGACCATATCCTTTGAGTCAAATATCGAGTACATCGACGCCGGAAGCGAAGGGATATCGAGATTCGTATGTCCGAACACGGGCGCGATGACCTCTATCCCTTTGCTCTCTAGCAGCTCGCGATAGTCGGATGTACGGAAATAGGGATTAACAAGGTCCATATCCACGATCGTGACCTTACGTCCCTTTGCCGCATAGTCCAGGGCGAGATTAATGGAAAAATTGGTCTTGCCGCAGCCGTAATGCCCGGTCACAACCACAAAATCCTTAAGATCGTTTAACATATAACACTCCTTATACAGGCAGGGGCAGGGCTCTACAGCCGTGTGATCAGCCGATCACAGCCTTATGGAATATCTTCTTGCCCTTCTTGATCTTAACGCCCTCTTTGAGCGCATCGGCGCTGACTTTCTGGTCGAATGCGGTAACCTTCTCTCCGTCGATGGATACACCGCCCTGCTCGATCAGACGACGTCCCTCGCCTCTCGAAGGAATGAGCTGGCAAAGGCTTAAGAGATCGATCACGCTGATCCCCTCTGCGGGTACATCTGATGCAGCGATAGTGGTAGTAGGCATATTTGCGTCGTCTCCGCCGCCTGCGAACAGTGCCTTTGCGGTAGCCTCAGCCTTATCAGCCTCTTCCTTGCCGTGAACGAGCTCGGTCAGCTCGTGAGCGAGCAGCATCTTCTTCTCGTTGATGCGCGAAGGATCCCACTTCTCGATCTCACGGATCTGCTCCATGGGAAGGAATGTGAGCATCTTGATGCACTTGTCCACATCGGCATCGCCGATATTTCTCCAGTACTGGTAGAACTCGAAAGGTGTGGTCTTGTTGGGATCGAGCCATACGGCGTTGCCTGCGGTCTTGCCCATCTTGTTGCCGTTCGAATCGGTAAGCAGGGTGATCGTCATCGCATGAGCGTCCTTGCCGAGCTTTCTGCGGATCAGCTCGGTACCGCCGAGCATGTTGCTCCACTGATCGTCTCCGCCGAACTCGAGGTTGCAGTTGTACTTCTGGAACATGTAATAGAAGTCGTAGCTCTGCATGATCATGTAGTTGAACTCAAGGAAGGAAAGTCCCTTCTCCATGCGCTGCTTGTAGCACTCGGCTCTGAGCATGTTGTTTACCGAGAAACATGCGCCCACTTCTCTTAAGAGCTCGATGTAGTTCAGGTTCATCAGCCAGTCGGCGTTGTTGACCATGATCGCCTTGTCATCGGAGAAATCGATGAACTTCTCCATCTGGCGCTTAAAGCACTCCGCGTTGTGGTCAATGTCCTCGCGGGTGAGCATCTTTCTCATATCGCTGCGGCCCGAAGGGTCACCGATCATCGTTGTGCCGCCGCCGATCAGCGCTATAGGCCTGTTGCCTGCCTGCTGCAGTCTCTTCATGAGCGTAAGAGCCATGAAATGACCTGCCGTAAGGCTGTCCGCGGTACAGTCAAATCCGATGTAGAAAGTTGCCTTTCCGTTGTTTACCAGGTCTCTGATCTGCGCTTCATCGGTAGTCTGCGCGATCAGGCCTCTCTCCTGCAGTTCTTCAAAAATTCCCATGTGTTCCTCCTTGATCTGCCGTAATACGGCTAAAGAAAACTCGGCCGGGGAAAAAGAAAATCCCCTGCCTGATAACAGACAGAGGACGATAATATCGTGGTACCACCTCTATTCAGACAAGCCTCGCGACTTATCCCTTACGATGTGCAATCACACACCCAGCGCTATATCGGGCGCACCCGTCTGTCCCTACTTTTGCCTGCTCATGCAGACTGTTCGGGAAGCAGCTCCGGAATGTATTCATCTTACCGCTACCATGTCCTCACACCGGCCGGACACTCTCTGAAGGTCACCGCGTAAGACTACTCTTTTCCATCTCAGCCTTAACATTTGATGTCGCTATTATAATTAACCTTTTTCCAAAAAGCAAGTCCTTTTTATATCGCATGCTTTTCCTGCTCCTCCTTCTCCGTCAAAAGAAAAGCCATGGATTTTTTGTTCCATGGCTTTTCTTTTGACGGAGAAGGAGGGATTTGAACCCTCGCGCCGCGCAAACGACCTACACCCTTAGCAGGGGCGCCTCTTCGGCCTCTTGAGTACTTCTCCAGGTGTCGAACTAATATGTTCGATATTAAATTGCGGCAGGCGGAATGCTCCGCACTTAACCAACAAAAGTGAGTATATCAAAAGCGAAAATCTTTGTCAAGAAGATTATTCGCTTTTGATTTCTCACATGCTTTCAGAACATTTTTAAAACAGACCTCCGAACGATCCGATCAGTTCTTTGAGCGTATCGCTCTCCATCATGGCATCGTAGAGAGCCTCATAGATATCGTTGAACTCCTCCTTCAGATCGCTCTCATCTGCCTTGTCGATGCTGAACTCGGTGCCCTTCATGCTCTGCATGTCATCCTTTGTGGATACAGTGATCTCGAGCTTGTCAACCGGGATCGTGGTACCTACGGCACTGACCTCTTTTACGGAAAGTGTAGCCGATGATCTGCTGCACTCGAGCGTGCCCTTCATAGTGAACAGATCCGAGAATCCGCCGTACCAGTAACTGTACTGCTGCAGCGCAACCTCGAGCTTGCCGGACTTTTTGTCGTATGAATAGTTCATCGAATACTGTTCGGGAACCTCGATCGTCATGGTTTCCTTATTCTCCTTGATCTTGCCCGAAGCTGTTAAAAGAACATTGTTGTCGCTCTTTTTACCCTGATAAACCGTGAAGTTCTGGAGCCTGTAGTCGCCTCCGTTAAACTCGATATAAGCGCTCTCGCCGTCCGACTCGATGTTGATGCCGGCGAACATGTCCTTATACAGGTAGAATGTCAGCTCGGTATCTTCCATCTTTTCGACGCTCTTCATGACCTCATCCTTCAGGTCGTCGATATCATCGTAGCCCGCCTGCTCGACAACATCCGCAAGATCCTTTTCCGCGAGCTCGAACAGCTCATCAATGAGCTCCTCAACATCCTCTTCGGTGATCTCAACGCTGTAGCCCTTGCAGTCGCGCTTCTCGCCGTCAACCTTGATGCTCTTGGAATCCTCTTTTTTAACCTTCAGGCCGTTGAACCATTTGCTGATCGCCTTTGTATATTTGTCACCTGACGAATTGCCCTTTCCGAGGGAATCGGCCATAGTCTTAAGCGCCTCGTCGAGCGACTTGATATTGGCCTCTCCGGCCATATCCTCGAGCCCGTCCTTATCACTGTTGTTGTAATCGTATACAAGAACCTTTTTATAGTCGGTGCCGTTCAGCTTTGCCTTAAGAGCCTTTTTGCTGAACTCGATAACTGCGGAAAGGTCGACCTTTTTGCCCTCTTTGAGCGAAACGCTCATCTGCATGTCGCTGCCGTTAACGGATACGCCCATGCCTACTTCGATCTTCTGGTATTTGCCGCTGATACTGAGCGAAGCCTTATCTTTCGACGCCTTGATCCCGCCAAGGTCCTCTGCCAGATAACCCGCATCCGCAAATGTCTTGACCGCAGCCTTGCCTATCTTTGACTTTGAACCGCCGAATACCGATACGGCCAGTACGACGATCGCGATGAGCGCAACAACTCCTGCGGCGCAGAGTGCGGGAACAAGCCACTTTTTGCCGCCGCCCGAAGGTGCGGACGCGTTCGACTGATAGGGTACCCAGTCCATAGGTGCCTGTGTCTGCGCAGCCTGAGCTGCATCTCCTGCCTGAGCCTGTGCGTTTTCAACTGCCGCAGCAGCCTCGGTCTGAACGGTCGCGGCAGTCTCGGTCACATCACTGCTGACATTCTCAGCTTCTTTTTTAGCGGCTTCGGCAGCGTCACGGCAGGTACATACTTCATCGTCCTGCAGCTGTCTTCCGCAATAAGCACAAAATTTCATATCTGTCCTCCTGTAAAAAACTTATATTACCATTTTTATATAAAAACGCCTTTTTGTAAAGAGTTTTGGCGGTTTTATCACCATTGACCGGTCAAAAGCATGATGCCGGGGATCCATGCGGTGACGACCCCTTCGAAAACCTGCAGGATGGGAACGAATCTGCCGAGGTCCTTTTTAAGGATATCGGTAACGAACGCGCTGCCCCAGAGCAGAGCCCAGAGCCACCAGATCGCGCCCCAGCGCCAGTCCGGAGTGATCCCGAGCGCGGGAAGCCCCGTTACGCCCTCTATGATGCCGAATATCACGGCGTTGACCGCGACAAAGGTCGAAAACAGCGCAAACGGCTTAGTATCGAGGTCCCAGATGTCGATCGCGGCCACGAACAGATAAGTAAATCCGAACAGCAGCCCCGTTCCCGCCGCATAATAGTCTCCCTTCACGAGACTCACGAAATTGATGAACAGCGACAGAACGCCCACAAAAACGTTCATGACCGCCGCGGCCTTTTTATCGGCCTTTAACAGCGTGCAGGCTCCGTTATTGATCAAAACGATACCGACAAACAGCAGACATACTCCAAGCATCCTTCTCCTCCCGTCCGACGCGGAAAATACGCGTCAAAGCACGCTTCGCGCCTATTTTTGTTATATCAGAGAAAAACGCAAAAAACAAGGTAAAAAAAGCAATATATCACATTGCGGAGGTGTATCGTTTTACATAAAATATTCTTAGGCATGACGCACGATCATGCATCATAGCGAAAGGCAAGCAGAATCCGCGGAGCGGAACTGCGAGTGCCTGAAGCGAAGCGAAAGGAGCATTTTACCATGATCTATTACGTAAATTCCGCATCTTACACCGGCGGAGACGGCACTAAGGAAAGACCCTTCAAAAAGATCGGCGACGCTGCCGCTCTGGCACAGCCCGGCGATGAGATCCTGGTCGCTCCCGGCATCTACCGCGAGTATGTTAATCCCCGCAATGCCGGGACAAAAGACGCACGCATCACCTACAGGTCCGAGCAGCCTCTCGGCGCAGTCATCACGGGCGCGGAACTGATCACCGGCTGGACCAGATACGAGGGCGATGTCTGGACGGTTCGTGTCGGGAACAGCATATTTGGCTCATATAATCCCTACACCACACGTGTATTCGGCGACTGGTATTTCTCTCCCAAGATCAGGCATACCGGTTCCGTTTTCCTCAACGACAGCATGCTCTATGAGTGCGACAGCCTTGAAGAATGCGTCAAAGGCGAAGCTGATCCCTTCGCATGGAACTCCGAGGCGTCAAAGTATAAATGGTTCACTGAGCAGGACGGCGACGAGACCGTTCTCTACGCCAATTTCCGCGGCGCGGACCCCAATGCCGAAAAGGTCGAGATCACTGTCAGGCGCAACTGCTTCATGCCTTCCAAGAACGGTGTCGGCTATATAACCGTCAGCGGTTTCAATATCACAAAGGCAGCTACCACCTGGGCTCCTCCCGCAGCTTATCAGGACGGCATGATCGGCCCTCACTGGAGCAAAGGCTGGATCATCGAGGACTGCGAGATATCCAACAGCCGCTGCTGCGGTATCTCACTCGGAAAATACAGGGATCCCGAAAACGACATGTATTTCACTACCAGACGCGTAAAGAGCCCCACCCAGATGGAGCGCGACGCAGTATGCCGCGGTCAGTATCACGGCTGGCTCAAGGAGCGCGTCGGCAGTCACATCGTCCGCCGCTGCAATATCCATCACTGTGAGCAGACCGGTATCGTAGGCCGTATGGGCGGCGTTTTCTCGACCATCGAGGACTGTCATATCCATGACATCTGCACCTCGCAGCAGCTCGGCGGCGCAGAGACCGCGGGCATCAAGCTTCACGCTGCCATAGACGTGACTATCCGCCGCAACCATATCCATAACTGCATCATGGGCGTATGGTGCGACTGGGAGGCTCAGGGAGCGCGTATCACGCAGAATCTGATGCATGACAATCAGCGTCCCGACGGTGTCGAGCAGGCGCGCGGCGCTATGTTCAATACCGATGTTTTCATCGAGGTAGGCCATGGCCCGACACTTATCGACAACAACGTTCTGCTGTCGAAATCCTCAGTGGTTATGCCCAGTGAAGGAATCGCCTGCATCCACAATCTGATGCTCGGCTCCTTCGGACTTATCAATTCGGGCGTAGACAGCATAATCAACGGCCAGCGTGAGCCCCGCTACACTCCTTATCATATCCGTCACAGGACAGAGGTAGCCGGCTTTATGACGATACTCCACGGAGACGACCGTATTTACAACAATATCTTCGTGCAGCACTACCCTGTTACCGACGATACCAAGACACCGGAAAACAACGATTACCAGCATGTCGGCACCGCATGCTTCGATATCTTCCCTTCCTACGAGGAATGGTACGCGCCTTTCGACACCAAGGATGACGCAAATATGGGCGCCCTGGCTCTGGCTCATTTCGGCCATCTGCCCGTCTGGGTCGGCGGCAATGCATATTTCAACGGCGCGAATATCAGTAAGCACGATACGACTTATCTGAACAACCCGAACGACCATATCGATTTCAGCCTGGAATGCAAAGACGGCAGGCCGGTTCTGACAACCAACGTTTACGATTTCCTGAAGGATTTCAGCGTTAACATCATTACCACCGATACTCTGGGCAAGGCCTTCGAGCCCGAGCAGCGCTTTGAGAATCCCGACGGTACACCGATCACGTTCGACAGCGATTTCTTCGGAGATCACCGCGGCATCGGCGCTCTCCCGGGACCCTTCGCGGCGGCTGCCGGCGAGTTTAAGTTCTAGGTTCCGGCCAAAGGGCCGGTGCAGACTGCAGCGACTAAAGACATGGGGACGGTTCTTCTGTCTGCGCACTTCGCAGACAGAAGAACCGTCCCCATGTCTTTATGTCTTCTATTCAATTGCGTTTAGCGATCATGCATTCTTTCTCGCTTCGATCTCAGCAC
The DNA here is from genome assembly GCA_016288005.1 of Lachnospiraceae bacterium. Taxonomy (GTDB): domain Bacteria; phylum Bacillota; class Clostridia; order Lachnospirales; family Lachnospiraceae; genus RUG11977. The sequence continues at coordinate 2,777 of JAEEXY010000001.1, read as the reverse complement.
GGATCTCGTCGTAGCGTTCCTCGTCGAGCTTATAGAACCTGCGGTAGAGGACGCAGGCGATCAGCATGAGGATGCAGGGAAGCAGGGTCATCGCAAGGAGCAGGCCGTTTTTCTGTCCGTTCGCAACTGATTTAACGACCGCGTCGATGCTCTCAGCCTTCTGCTCTGCTGTGATCAGGCCTTTCTCGGCGTCTTTTTCAAGGTCCGATATCGTGTTTGTGTAGGTCGTTACACGGCAGATGACATATGAAACCGTCGTGATGATGACCGTGAACGAGCTCGCAAGCTTCGTAAGGAAGGGTCTCATCGAGGTGATGATAGCTTCGTCTCTGGTGCCGTGCTTGAGTTCATTGTACTCAACCGTATTGATGATCGAGATCATCATGATCAGGTACAGCCCGTACTGGCCGAGGTTCGCTGCCATGAAGCCGAGCGTAAGTATCCAGAACTTGTACATCTCCGCGGGAAGGATAAATCCGGCCGCGATCTGGATCGCATAGCCTACAGTCGCGATGATGCCCATATAGAGCACGAGCTTCTGCCTGTGGAACTTTTTCGAGATGGCCGGATAAAATATCATCAGCAGTGCCGTAGCCGCAAGTCCGACGGTCTGGAAGGTTCCGTAGAGACCGCCCTCATATCCGAACTCAAAGTAAATGTAGTTCGCGCCAACGCCGCCGAGTACGATGCCGTTTCCGATCTGCTGGATCAGGAAGATAAGGCAGATCCAGAGGAGCTGATCGTTGCCGCCGATGGTCTTGATGATCTTTTTGAAGCTGACCTTCGGAGCCTCGGTCTTCATATCCTCTCTGTTCTCACGTACGCCGAACAGCGTAAACAGTATGAACAGAGGAGTGAGAATGCAGATAACCAGCGCGATGCGTCCGTACGCGATACGGGTCGTGCCGCCCAGAGCATATTGTCCCGCGGTGAAAATGGGGATCAGCAGCGATGCCAGTGTGCCGCCGATGCCGGCGAACAGGGTCGCCCTCGCGGTAAACGAATTACGCTTGTCGCCATCGGAAGACAGCGCGGGAACCATGCCCCAGTATGAGATATCATGCATCGTATAGGTTATCGAATACATGAAATAAATGATGCCGAAGAACCAGATAAAGTTCCAGCCGTCAAGGTTAGTGTTGAACGCCAGATAAACGACCACGCAGGTCGAGATGATGCCGATCAGCAACCAGGGCTTGAACTTGCCCCATTTTGAGCGCGTGCGCTCGATGATGTTGCCCATGATCGGATCGTTCAGCGCGTCAAATACGCGCGCAGCGACCATGATCGCCGTAACCGCGCCCAGCTGCGCATCCGTAAGATTCCTGGTGTACAGGATAAAGAGCATGATATAGTTTGTGAACAGGGAATAGATCATATCCCTGCCTACGGTACCCAAAGGGTAAAAGATCAGATTGCGCTTCTCCTGCTTTGCCGATATTTCCTTCATAAGTAAACCTCCACATTATTATGCCTGCGGCATTATTTGCTTTTTGCACCCTTCTCTGTGACGATGCCCGTCATAACGATATCGATCATGGTATTGAGAGCGTCATCGTAACTCACACCCGCGTCGATCAGCGCCGTATTGCCTATAAAGCTCTGGAACGCGCTCTCGAGCATGCATCTGAATACCGTGATGTTGATGTCTCTGATAAGCCCCTGCTCTATCCCCTTTTTGACCAGGTCGATCGTGCCTTCCCAGTTGTTCTGGAGATAAAACTGTATCCTCTCATAGGCCTCGGGGAAGGAATCACGGAACTCGTAGAGCCTTCTCCAGTCCATGGTCTGGTATCTGTCGGGAATGGCGATGATCACGCGTTTGATCTTCTCTACCATGCCCAGATCGGGATCGTCGATGATGGCCTGTTTTTTCTCCATAACTGCCCCGAAGCCGAGATCTACGGCTTTGAGTATCAGCTTTTCCTTGCTGTCGTAGAGCTTGTACAGGGTTTTCTTGCTCATCTGCAGCATATTGGCCACATCATCCATCCTGAATTTCACGCCTTTTTCGTTAAAGGCCTTCATAGCCGCTTCCGCGACCTTGATCTTAAGTTCTTTTTCGTCTTTCATACATTCACCTGCTTTGCAAAAGAAAAAGGAGACCAATGTGGAAACCGTGCTTTATCTTTCAGTTTCCATTCTATCATTGATCTCCGTATTTTACAAGATATTTTTTACTTTACTTCAACGCTCACAGAATCGCACTTTTGGCCTGTAAGCCTGCGGCTCAGCTCATCGGGCTGTGAATCGCCGAGATATACTTTGTAGCTGCCCTTATTGAGCTTAAGCTCTCCTGCCCTGTCGTAGAGCGAGAATGCTGCGGCATCCAGCTTAACCGTGGTCTTTTTGCTCTCGCCGGGCGCCAGATAGAGCTTCTTTAAGCCTTTCAGCTGTCTGACAGGGGCATCCTCAAATCCGTACTCAACATACGCCTGCACGGTCACGCCGCCCTCGTATTTGCCGGTATTCTTAAGCTCCACTTCGATCTCGAGCTCATCGCCATCCGCAAATTCAACGGTTCCCGAAACCGCGGCGCCGTTCTTGCGGATATCCTTTACGCTCCTGTCAAAGGTCGTGTAGCTGAGTCCGTATCCGAACGGATAGAGCGGATCCTCTACCATGTAGCGGTATGTGCGGTTCTTCATCGAATAGTCGGTGAAACCGGGCAGTGAATTGTTCTCGCTGTAGAATGTGAGCGGAAGCTTTCCGCCGGGGCATGCCTTGCCGAACAGGATCTCGGCTATCGCCTTTCCGCCCTGCGCGCCGGGGTACCA
>JAEEXY010000125.1 GCA_016288005.1 Lachnospiraceae bacterium | reverse complement strand
TCCTGCTCTCGCCCTCACCGCGCACGATCTCGTTGAATATCCTGCCGTCCTTTATGAATATGATCCTTGACGCATAGCTCGCGCTGAACGCGTCATGGGTCACCATCAGCACCGTGGCTCCGAGCCCGGTGTTCAGCCTGACCATGCACTCGAGCAGGGCCCTCGCCGACTTTGAGTCGAGCGCGCCCGTAGGCTCATCCGCAAGTATCAGCTCCGGATCGGTTACCACTGCGCGCGCCGCAGCCACCCTCTGCTTCTGTCCGCCCGACATCTGATAGGGATATTTGTTCAGCACCTCTTCTATACCGAGTATCTGCGCGATCTCTTTTATCTTGGCGTCGATCTCCGGATAAGGGCGGTTCTGTACCGACATCGCGAGAGCGATATTGTCATATGCCGTCATGCTGTCGAGCAGATTGAACTCCTGGAAAATGAAGCCGAGCACGTCGCGCCTGAATTCATCCAGCTTTTTGCCCCTGAGTGCGTTGACGTCGGTCCCGTCGATCAGGACCTGCCCCGCGGACAGCTTATCGATAGTCGAGATACAGTTGAGCAGCGTCGATTTGCCGCTGCCGCTCGCGCCCATAATGCCCACGAAATCGCCTTTTTCCACCGAAAAGCTCATTTCGTCGAGCGCCTTTGTCAGGGAGCCTTTTTCACCGTAATACTTTTCCGCGTTTATTACCTCAAGCACTTTGCTCATTACTTATTTCTCCTCTTTTTCCTTCTTTTCCTTTTCTTCAAGGCTTACCGCCCAGCATGTGATGCAGCAGCAGAGGATGCCGAATCCGACGAAATCAAATCTGTATCCGTCCACCCTGATCGCAGTGATGATCTCGAGGATCATTCCGATCCCTGTGAGTGCCATTATAACATAGAGTGCCTTTTTGCCGCTGATCGCCTTTAAAAACTTTTTCATGATGCTTACCTCGCTTTGGATTTTATTTGCAAATGTTTTGTTTCATTTGATGATACGATCATACCTCTGCCGCGGCAGAGTATCCATCGATTATCCTTACGGAAACCTTACAGAGTTGTAAGGTTCAAAAAACTGTCCGTATCGCTTTAACAAATCCCTGCGATGTGTTAGAATATTCAACGTAAAACGGTATTGGGGAGTATGTATTATATGGCGGAGAGGATCAGCGAAAAGTATATAGGGGAGTTCTTCGGACTGACGCCCGATGAGACCGGAAAACAGGAGCTTGCCGAGATCAAAGGCAAGCTTAAAAAGATGGTCTTCGAGCACGGACATGATATTGTAACGATCGACGAAGACCCGGACGGCATGTATTTTATCGAGTCGGGTACCGCCGTTGTTTTGGGACGCGAGGGCGAACAGCTCAACATCCTGCATATCGGGCAGTATTTCGGCGAATACGGCGTGCTCTCGGGTCAGAAACGTCTCTCCACCGTCAGGGCGCTCGGCCGCACCGTCGTTTTCAAAATGGAGAGCGAGGACCTGCTCGGCTTCCTTCAGAAGCATCCCGACATCTACGGCGAGTTCATGAAGCGCGTTTACGGACAGCTCTCCAACAAGCACTCACAGATACTCGCGCTCTCCGGCATGCGCAAGGGCGTGCTCACGCACCCTTCGAATACCGTGCCGCTCTCTCATAAGCAGCTCCTTATCAACTACGGCGGACTGCTCATAATATATATCCTCGCTTCACTGTTCATACCCGCGGACACCTCATTCCCGGTATTCGTCATCCCGATAGCGTTCATGCTGCTCTACGTTTTCATGACCAAGAGAACCGTCGAGTCGCTGATCACCTCGTGTATCCTGGCCGCCATACTCGTGTACCGGTCCGGACTGTTCCCGGGCTTTACCGACGCCCTCATGGATACGATGAGTGCCGCCGACAATGTATTTACCGTGCTCGTAATGGCCCTGATGGGCGCCATGATCAATCTGATCGTGCATTCGGGCGGAGTAACGGCCTTCGAGAAATCTGCCGCCAAAACAGGAAAAACCCCGAGAGGGATATTCTTATCCTCACTCGGGATCATGACCGCCACCTCCATCGATGACGGCCTCAATATGCTCTGCGCCTCTTATGCCGCGTACACTCCGGCCAAAGAAAAAGGAGTGGTCCGCGAAAAGCTCGCGCTCTTCTACAGTCTGCTGCCCACAGTCCTCAGCTCGTTCTTCCCGCTGTCCCTCTGGGCGATATTCGTCATAGGTACACTCTCCGCCACGGTTAAATCGGACGCTCTCTCGATATTCTGCAGGTCGATACCTTTTAATTTCTTCTCGATCCTGACGGTTATCGCAATGGTACTCTTTGCCTTCGGAAAACTCCCGAAGACCCGCCAGATCAAGGCCGCCGAAGCCCGCTATAAGGAAACCGGCGCGCTCTGGCCCGCAGGCTCCGAAAAATACCTGAGCATACACGAGACTGAGGTATGGGGCAAGATCACCAACGTCATGCTCCCGATCGCGGTGCTCGCCGTCAGCTCGCTGGCTGTTCGCAGCTTCGTCACTAAGAGCTTCGTCGTGGACAGCGCCGTAGGTCTGATGGTCACGCTCGCGTTCATGTTCCTCGTGTACTGCTTCAGGGAGATCATGTCCCCGGAACAGTTCATGGAGCGTCTGGTCGACGGCATCTCGGGCGTCACGCTTCCGATCATCATGTACCTGCTGACCATGTGCCTCTCCTCCATGCTCGATACGCTTGGCCTGCACGTTTACCTCGCCGAGGCCATAGAGATCGTGGATGAGTATATGTTCCTGCTCCCTGCAGCCACCTTTGTGCTCGCGATGCTGCTCACGATGCTGCTCGGATCATCCTGGGCGATGTACGCGATCACATTCCCGGTAGTGCTCGGACTTACGAAGACGCTCGGGCTCAATCCCCTGCTATTTGTCGGAGCCATCGCGGGTGCCGGCATCGCAGGCGAGAAAAACTGCGCATTTACCGCTGAGGCGCTGAACGTCGGTACCGCAGTCGGCATCAACCCGCTCGCCGCCAGACGCGTCAGGATCTCCTACAGCGCGGCCATAACCGTTGTCACAACGCTCTGTTACGTGGGCGCCGGACTGCTGATGTGAGCCTCCGTTTTATATGATACAGGTTACCGCACAGACAAGTATGCCGAGTACCGCCGCCGAGATGGCGATCACTCCGCCCGAGAGAAGGCAGACCGCCCAGCACGCTACCAGCGCGTATTTCATAATGGCTTCGATAACCTTTACTACTCTTAAGATTTTGTATAATGTAAGCTTCATGGTATCCTTCCTCCTTGCTGTGATTAAAGGATACTACTTTACAAGTCCATTATAATGTACTTTAAGAGGTGATCTTAAAATGCCCGAAATAATATACAGGCTTTTCTTTGGCAAATACAAAAACGCAAATGACCGCGGCGTATACGGCATCGTCTGCGGCATATCGGGGATAGTCCTCAACATACTGCTCTTCGGGGCAAAGCTTTTTGCGGGCCTGATCAGCGCATCCGTCTCGATCGTTGCCGACGCGGTGAACAACCTGTCCGACGCCGGTTCATCGGTGGTCACGCTTCTCGGTTTTAAGCTTGCAGGCAAAAAGGCCGACAGCGAGCATCCATACGGCCACGGGCGCTTTGAGTACATCGCCGCCCTGCTGGTATCCGCCGTCATCATGGTCATGGGCTTCGAGCTCTTAAAGGAGTCCGTCGGCCGCATCATCAGCCCTTCCGAAACAGGACTCGAGCCCGCCGCTCTGATCATCCTGCCCGCGTCGATACTTGTTAAGCTCTATATGGCTTTTTACAACAGACATTACGGCAAAAGGATCGATTCCACCGCGCTTTTCGCAGTGGCGCGCGACTCCCTGTGCGACTGCCTGGCTACCGGCGCTGTCCTGATCGGCGCTCTGCTCTCCCATTATACCGGACTGCATGCGGACGGACCCTGCGGTGTGCTCGTTTCGCTGTTCATCCTCTATTCCGGATTCTCATCGGGCAAAGAAGCCATCGATCCGCTGCTCGGCATGCCTCCCGAGCCCGGCTACATTGACAATATCAAACACATCGTGCTCGATTTCGATGAGAGGATCATCGGAGTGCATGACCTTCTCGTACATGATTACGGTCCCGGCCGCCGCATGATCTCGCTGCACGCAGAGGTTCCCTCGGATATCGATATGCTGCAGGCGCACGATGTGATCGACAATCTCGAACGTAAGCTTTCCGAAGAGCTCGGCTGCACCGCCACGATCCACATGGATCCGGTACAGGCCCACGATCCGCGTGTCACTGCCCTTAAGGAGCAGGTTTCGGCTCTTGTCACCGGGCTCGATCCCTCGATCAGCGTTCATGATTTCAGGGTTGTGTTCGGAGATACCCACACCA